>CAZMZR010000076.1:0-2849 GCA_964570855.1 uncultured Pirellulales bacterium | reverse complement strand
AAAATTCACAAAAAAAGGACAAGACCGTAACAAAACGGTAACAGATAATTAACATAATACTCCCGTGGAAAGACCGATTCGATGTCACCTTTTTTTTGATAAGGAACCGTGACTATGGGAAAGTCGAATAAAAAAAACCGTCCTGTTATCGATAATTTCAATGTTTATTGTCTTGCTCCATGTTCCTGCACAAGAGAATCCTATGTCTATAATCCTGATTAATAATCAAGGAGTAACTATATGACGACGATTTTAAATGACATAAAATATGCTCTTCGGCAATTGCGAAAGAATCCGGGCTTCACTTCGACTGTGGTGTTGATGCTCGCCCTCGGCATCGGAGCCAACACGGCGATCTTCAGTATGATTAATTCTGTTTTGCTCAGGTCGCTTCCGTATCCAAATCCAGAACAACTCGTGCGGATATTTGAAACGTTTAAAAACGGTACCCAACACAATGCCGTATCCGGAGGCGCATTTAAGGACTGGTACGAACACCATTCCAGGTTTTCTCATATGGCAGTATATCGGGGTACAGAACGGAATCTTACCGGAGATGGAAACCCTCAGCGGGTCTCCGGTCTGATGGTTTCATCCGAATTTCTTCCAGCCCTGGGAATCAAACCGATCATCGGGCGGGATTTTATGGCCGGCGAGGATGCCGTGGGCGGCGATAATCATGTCATGGTGCTGACACATCAGTTCTGGCAGAATCAATATGGCTCAGATCCGGACATTGTTGGTAAGAGCGTTTCGCTCGATCAGGTCCCTTATACGATCATCGGTGTGCTTGGTCCCGGTGCCCTGCTCGAGGACGATGTCCGGTATCTGATACCGGAGGTTATTGACGCCAAAGGGGAAAATTGGAGCCGTGCCGGCCACTGGAGACATGTTATAGGCCGCATGTCGCCGGGTGTCACGGTATCCGAGGCGGAGGCCGAGCTGTGCGGCGTCAAAGAGCAACTCAATGACCAATACCCCGAATATAAGAAAGAGTGCAGTGTCAACGTTGAATCTCTACAGGAAGTATATGTCGGACGTGCTCGTCCGACGCTCGTTGTCTTGCTGGGAACTGTCGCATTTGTATTGTTAATTGCCTGCGCGAATGTCTCCAGTCTGCTGCTTGCTCGTGGTAATGCTCGATCCAGAGAAATGGCGATTCGCGCCGCGATTGGCGCCGGATCATGGCGCATCATCCGCCAGATGCTGGTCGAAAGCCTTCTTCTGGCCTTGTTTGGGTGCCTGGTTGGTTTGTTGCTGGCGTTAGGCGGGGTCAAACTGCTTACAGGCATGATTTCCGGAATGGTGCCGCGGATGCTGTATCCCGAATTAGATGTCAACGTTCTTTTATTTTCGATCTGTGTGGCATGCACGTGCGGCGTTCTGTTTGGCATCCTGCCTGCCTGGCGCGCAAGTAAACCGGATTTAAACAACGATTTGAAGGAAACAGAACGGGGAGCGACATCCGGTGCCAGGAGGCGATCGCAGTCGTTGATGGTTGTCTCGGAGTTTGCCTTCACCCTGGTATTGCTCATCGGGGCTGGTTTGTTTCTGCGCAGTTTTGTTCGCATCATAGAAACCGATCCCGGCTTCAATCCCCGGCATACGCTGGCCTTCGACCTATCCTTCCCGGACGCCAAATACCCGGAGAGTGCGGATCGGCTTCGCTTCATCAAGGCGTTGAATGAACGTATCGCCGCTTTGCCCGGCGTCGAGTCGGTCGGCTCTATCTCCTCCTTGCCGTTTAGCCTGCGCAATCGGACTGAGCAGGTCTGCCGGATGGATAG
Organism: uncultured Pirellulales bacterium; assembly: GCA_964570855.1. GTDB lineage: Bacteria > Planctomycetota > Phycisphaerae > Sedimentisphaerales > Anaerobacaceae > JAFGPS01. The sequence continues at coordinate 1,062 of CAZMZR010000076.1, read as the reverse complement.
ACCTGTCCGTACGGATTATGTGGTTGCCTGTGATTGGGTTGGTGGTGATTATTTCTCGACCGTTGGAATTCCTGTTATGAGCGGACGCGTTATCACTGAAGAGGACAATCGTACGGATGCATCTCGTGTTATTGTGATTGATACGAGTATTGTACGCGACCTTTATCCGGACGAGAATCCCATTGGCCAACATGTCCGTTTTCTGGGCGAATCCTGGGAAATTGTGGGTGTTGTTGGGCCGATCCATCAATATCGCCTGCATTTTCCGCCATATCCGCAGGTTTACGTACCGCAGGCTTATTTGCCCAATAACACCAGCATTGTAATGCGTACGGCATTGCCACCGCTGGCGCTTACAGAGGCGGTCAGGAAAACAATCCTCGAAATCGATCCTGATCAGCCCATGGCCAATATTCGATCCCTCGAACACGAAATATATGAGTCGTTGGCAACCAAACGTGCCACACTGACTTTATTGAGTTTCTTTGCAATAGTCGCAATTAGCCTCGCTTGCATCGGCATCTATGGTGTTATATCGTATTCGATCGGTCAACGGGCACGCGAACTTTGTATTCGTTCTGCTCTTGGTGCTAAGAGTCGTGATATCATACAACTGGTCTTAAAAAGTGGTATTAAACTATCTGTCATAGGCATTGTTGTTGGAATAGTTATTGCCCTGGCTTTATCGCGTTTGCTGGCGAATCAGTTGTATGAAGTTAAAGCGACCGATCCTTTGGTCTTTCTCGGTTCGGTCTTTTTGCTCATGGTAGTGGCTGTGCTTTCCATATATGTCCCCGCAAGCCGGGCTGCCAGAATCGATCCAATGGAAGCGCTAAGGTATGAATAAAGAATAATGAATTTTGAATGAAGAATTGAGGAAAGAAATGAGCACTTTTACCAACGACATAAAATATGCTCTTCGACAATTACGAAAGAGTCCCGGATTTACTCTCGTGGCGGTGTTGACTCTCGGATTGGGCATCGGGGCCAATGTTACAATGTTTGGATTTGTCAATACGTACCTGCTGAAACCATTGCCCTTTGCGGATGCGGACCGTCTGG
>CAZMZR010000075.1:0-16392 GCA_964570855.1 uncultured Pirellulales bacterium | reverse complement strand
CAAAGCCAATCCTTCGACAAAGTCCACCCTGAGCGAAGTCGAACGGGCTCAGGACAAGTTTCAAAACGAAAATCCTAAATCGGGAATATTACCATGTATAATGGGCCTTGTAAGTAACAACTTTTTCCTGACCAGGTTCGAGGTTGACGCGAAATTCTATAGTCCGGCTGTCGGTCTTAACAAAATCATCGGATTTTTCGACGATTTCCCAGTTAATCCATCGATACAGATGCTCAACAATCCTGATCTCGACGGAATCCTTTTCCTTTCGGTTACGCACCTTGATCTCGAACGATTCATCCAGCCAGTCATCGGATGTGCTAATTCTGTAATCCGTTCTCTTTCTCTCGCCGACCAGGTCGAATGCGTTGCCCGTATAAACACGAACGGTTTCATCCTTCGGCGTATGGTCGATGATATTTTCGCCGGTAAACTCCAGTTGGCCGTCATCGTCTCGCTTGTAGAACCGTACAATCCCACGCGGCAGTGGAATGCCGAGGTTATTGTCCTCGGTGTTCTCGAATTCTTTCATGATCCAGACTTTGGGATTGCATTCTGTGCCGTAGTCCCGGTTGCGTCTTATATTGTCGGAATTCCATCCACGATACCGGTTCCGGTCAATTTTTGCCCCGTCATAGACATAAATACGCTCGGCCCTGACGTTATTGGCCCGCAGGAATTCGACCTGTTTCGTCTCGCGGTCATGAAGCATTGTCTTGCGGTTCAATGTATAAAGATGATAGTCCTCGAACGCCTTCTCGGAGACGGCGGCGGGCATTTGACCATTAAATGCCCTACCACTCATGGAAGCCATTTCATACATGGCATGCGGGTCCTGCTGGATTTTACTGACGTCTCCGGCCATGAGCTTGATTTTGGCATTCTCGAAGGTCCTGCCGGATTGATTATCAACCGTCACCCAGCCGATTACATCGATCCTGTCGTCGGCGTTCTGTGCGAGCATGCTGTAATCCGCCTTCCAGCTCATCCCGCCGGTGATATAGCTCAATTCGGCGTCGAGCTTTCCCCGCTTGTCGGTGTTCAATATCCATTTTATCGTAGGTTTGAGGATAGTATCATCGGCCAGAGCCGGGAACAATGGCAGTCCCGGCAAGTTGAAACGCAGCTTGCCCTCAACTTCGATAATCGGCTGGCTGTTCGTGCTTGTAATATACTGGCGCTGGGCGTACTGGGAGCCGTATCGATTAATGCCAGACTGGTGAGGGACATATCCGCTGCGAATAATTTTACCGCGAACCGTTTTGGATTCGCCTTCGACAACGTTGATAAGAAAATCAATTTCCCTGCCTTCATAAAGCGAGAGCAACAGGCCCTGCGAAACCGGGTCACTGCGATAGTTCTGCTCGAGAATTTGTATGGCCCGTTTGCCCGTTGGGTCTCGAAGGATAACCGAATCCGGCTCCAGGTGTGCGGTAATGTCCGTAACACTTACTTCGTTTTCGCCCTTTTGAAGGTCGAGATCGAGCCGGTCACGCACGACGGCAAAATTCTGGTTGTAAATAGTCAGCGACGGCTCGGCCTGAACCATACATCCGATAAACAATACTACAGCGATGATTTGAAAGATTTTTCCAAAGCTCATTGCATTTTCCTTTCCCTTGAATTTTTTAATTGGTTATGTCCACATAAACAGCATATTAAATTTGATAATCATTCAGGCCCGATGATAAAGACGCTCGATTTAACCTGTCGGTTGACAAAAATGTTTCCACGTTACTACAATACAATCGCTTTTCTCGCATCAGGCTATATCCTAATCTATAGTTACGATCATAAATTCCGCTTACTTCAATTTAAATTCTCTAATGATTTCACAGACAAGGCAAGTAAAAAGAATGTAAAAAACTCAAACATAAAAAAGAATCCCGATGTATCCTTTCAAGCGAAACACACATAATACTTGACGATGCTGAACATGCTCTATAACCTGTATCCTGCATGGACATCACCGCAGTTAAAGTTATAGGAATTAGAATTATGAATAGAATGAGAAAGCCACCAAAAATAAGTTATATCAACTTTATGCTGTTTTTTATAGCGATGTCGTCTCAATGCTTTGCCGTTCAAAGTGAAATTGTTTACCTTTCCGGCCAGGGGAAAGATGACGCCGTTCCGTGGGAATTTTACTGCACCGGCGGGAACAACAGCGGCAGTTGGACAACAATTCCTGTACCGTCCAACTGGGAGTTTCATGGATTCGGCAATTATAATTACGGCGGGGAACGCCAAAAAAGCAGCGAACAGGGAAAATACCGTAAAACCTTCGACATTCCCCAGGCTTGGCAGGATAAGCGAATATTTATTGTCTTCGACGGTGTAATGACGGATACGGAGGTGAAAATAAACGGAAAATCCGCCGGACCGATTCATCAAGGTGGTTTTTATCGTTTCAAGTATGAAATAACAAAACTTGTCAAAAGCGGTGAAAATCTCCTGGAAGTCGCCGTTAGTAAAGTCTCATCGAACCAGAGTGTAGAGCAAGCCGAACGCCAATCCGACTACTGGGTGTTCGGTGGGATTTACCGGCCGGTGCATCTCAATGCCGTACCGCGGGAATTCATCGAATGGACAGCAGTCGATGCGAGGGCGGACGGGACTTTTTCCATCGATGTTCATCTAAATGGAATATCCTCCGCTGATACTGTCAGGGTAAAAATTCTTAGTTTGGACGGGCAAATACTGAGTGAGCCTTTTGAAGCAAAGATTCCGGCCGAAAAGGAGAAGGTAACGGTTACAACCAAGGTAACCGGTCATAAACTATGGACGGCGGAAACACCAAATCTTTACCAGGTTCTGGTAACTCTTTTGGATGGCAATAAGGAAATACACACCGTGACAGAGAAGTTCGGTTTTCGCACTTTCGAAGTTTGTCCGGGTGACGGATTGTATCTAAACGGACAGAAAATTAAGCTCAAAGGTGTCAACCGGCACTGCTTCCGGCCGGATTCGGGGCGATGCCTGAGCCGAGAAGACAGCTATGATGACGTAAAATTAATCAAACAGATGAACATGAACGCGGTCCGGATGTCACATTATCCACCCGATGTTCATTTCCTTCAAGCGTGCGACGAGCTGGGGCTTTATGTCCTCGATGAATTGGCCGGATGGCAGAAACCGCCGTACGATACCGAGGTCGGCAAAAAGCTCGTCAGGGAACTGGTGACGCGAGATGTAAGCCATCCGTGTATTCTGTTCTGGGACAACGGGAACGAAGGAGGATGGAACACCGAGCTGGATAATGAGTTCGCCCTTTACGATCCACAAAAACGTGCGGTTTTACATCCCTGGGAGAATTTCGGCGGCGTGGATACGGATCACTACGAGAGTTACGAAAGCACAATGAACAAACTAAACAGCCCTACACTTTTTATGCCGACCGAGTTCCTGCACGGTCTCTACGATGGCGGTCACGGCGCCGGACTTAAGGACCACTGGGATGCGATGTACACCTCGCCGATGGGAGCCGGTGGATTCCTCTGGGTATTTGCCGACGAGGGCGCGGTACGAACGGACAGGGACGACCAAATCGACGTAGCAGGCAATCAGGCTCCTGACGGCATTGTGGGTCCCTATCATGAGAAAGAGGCGAGCTTTTATACAATCAAGGAAATTTGGTCGCCTGTGCAGATTACTCCCGAAAAGCTGCCGGATAATTTTAACGGTCGGCTTCACGTAGAAAACCGATATGATTTTACAAATCTCAATCAATGCACTTTCGAAATTAAATTAGGCAAGTTTCCCGACCCACAGGAAGAATCGGCACAGACAAACATAACGTACACAAAATCTTTTATCGGCCCCAATATCGAACCACACAACTCAGGCCCTATCGACCTGCCACTGCCGGACAATTGGCGCCAGTCGCAAGTTCTGTATCTGACTGCCAATGACCCGACCGGAAATGAAATATGGACATGGTCCTGGGACATTTGCCAAGCAGATTACTATCGCCAAAAATTTATGGAGGTAAAGTGGTCTGATGCCTCTGAAATTATAGCAATCGTCAGGGACGGTAAGATTCATGTTGATGTTGGCGAACTGTCAATGAAGTTTGATATAAGTACCGGCCAGCTCGCGGATGTCACCGTAAGTGGTAAGCCGATATCATTCTCCGGGCCCCAACTAATTGGTGGAACTATGCAGAAGCTGAAAGTCACTGCCAGGGAAATAGACAACAACATCGTAATCAATGCCGATTACGAAGGCGATATGAATTATGCCCGCTGGACTATTTATCCAACCGGCTGGATTGAGCTGGAATACGAGTTTGAATTAGAAGGCCGGTTCTATCTTTTTGGAATAAACTTCGACTACTCTGAAAGTAAAATGCAGGCAATGCGCCGGCTGGGGCGTGGGCCGTACCGAGTTTGGAAGAACCGTTTGCAGGGCGGCCGATTGGATGTTTTTACCAATGCCTATAAAAACCACGTCCCGGGCGCAACTTGGGATTTTCCCGAATTCAAGGGATACTATCGCGATTGGCGATGGGTGGTGTTTTCAACCAATGAAGGTGACATCACGATTGTCAACGGGACAGATAATTTATTTCTCGGTGTCTATCGTCCGAACGACGGACAAGATCCGATGAGAACGAGAATAAATGTGCCTGAAACGGGAATTGCTTTCCTGCACGGCATACCGGCTATCGGAACAAAGGGCCAAAGCCCCGAAACCCTCGGCCCACAGGGTCAGAGGAACCAGGCCCTCGGCACATACAAAGGCAAGGTCTATTTCCACTTCGGGGACTGATTATCAGTAAAAACACATATCTGGAAAAATATTAAGGAAGTGACCTATTCTTTCTTAATTGTAAGAACTTTTTGCCGCTGTTCCGGATTTAAGTCTCGAATGGCATATAAAGTGATAGTCGATGAAACACCCCGACGACGAAGGTCTTTAACATACGAAAGAATCCTCTTCGGCGCCGAATGCATATTATCTTTCAGAGCCCAGCCGATGCCTTTGCGTACGATATCTTCTTCATCCCATATTAAATTTTCGCATAATCGCAAAGCTTCTTCGGTAAATTTACCGGATTCCGCAACCTGTCGCGTGAATACAACCACACTGGCACGGCGTCTAAAACGATTCGGTGAACGATTCCAATCCTCCAGTAAGGAAAGCGTTTCTTTACGAAATTTCAACAATAATGGCCCAGCTACACCGATACCGAAACCGTCAACATGGGACCAGCTTCTAAAGTCATCCGCCATCGAATCCAACGCCGAAAAGTGTCGCGGCTGCAATTGTTCAACGCTAAGGGCAAGAACGGTAATTCCGGCGTGCCCAAGCTCGCCTATATGCTCGTGTAAAAGTCTTTCCGCCAACTTAAGACGTTTCTTTAATCCCAATTCGAGGAATCTCGGTCGATATTCCTTCATCAACCTGTGGAAGTCGGGCGTCTTCAAGGAATATGAAAGATACTGGTCGTGCTTGTGGAACCTCCGCTCGGGCGCAGGTTTTCTGCACCCGGTGATACTTTCAATCGCTCGGCGAAGATCGGTTATTATCGATTCAATCATTTATAAAAGCTCGAAAGCACCATCGAATCCGATAGTGAAAACAAACCCTCCCGTTACGGCGGCGGAGATACCTGTGCCGATAGTATTATCCAAGAAATGCAATGTCCAGGTTTTTCGCAGCAGCAGTCTCATCAGGCCGGGATACGGGAGTTGTTGTCGGCGCTTCTTTGAGTTTTTCCGGCTCGGTTTTGGCAAGCTCGGCGATATCGATCATTGCATTTATAAACGCATCGATGGTTTCTTTACTTTCCGTTTCGGTCGGCTCAATCATCAATGCTTCTTTGACAATTGCAGGAAAATAGACGGTCGGAGGATGAAAACCTCTGTCAATAAGGGCTTTGGCTATATCTATTGCGTGAATGCCGTTTTCGAGCATTTGGTCGGTCGGGCTAAAAACGCATTCATGCTTGCAGATGCAATCATAGGCAATTTTGTAATGGCTGTTCAATTTTGTTCGTATATAGTTGGCGTTTAGCACGGCGTTTTCCGCTACTTCCTTCAGCCCTTTTTTGCCCAACATGAGGATATAGACATAGGCTTTGAGAATAACCGCAAAATTGCCATAAAACGGAGCTATATAGCCGATAGAGTTCGGCCTGTTATATTCCAAAGCATAGGTGCCGTCGTCCCTTTTGATAACAATCGATACCGGCAGGAAGTCAACCAGGTTTTCCTTAACACCGACGGGGCCGGCGCCGGGTCCGCCACCGCCATGCGGTGTTGCAAAAGTCTTATGCAGATTCAGATGAACAATATCAAAACCAAAATCACCGGGACGGGCTTTTCCGACTATCGCATTCAAATTTGCGCCGTCATAATAAGCCAGGCCGTCAACGCTATGGATTAAATCACAGATTTTTTTAATATGAGGATTAAAAAGACCAAGTGTGTTGGGGCAAGTCAACATCAGGCCTGCGACCTCGTCGTTGAGTAATTTTTTGACCGCATTAATATCCATAACGCCTTTGTCGTTACTCGGGACTAAAACGACTTTGTAGCCGGCTATAGCCGCACTTGCGGGATTGGTGCCATGAGCGCTATCGGGGACAAGTACAGTCGTTTTCTTATTGCCTTTGCTCCTGTGATATGCGGCCATAATCATAATGCCGGTAAGCTCGCCGTGTGCACCGGCCATAGGCTGCATCGTAAAGCCCGCCATGCCTGTAATCTCCCGCAGGAGAATATCCGTCTCATAAATGACCCGAAGCGCCCCCTGGGTAAGCATACCGCCCATGCGCAATTGAGGCAGTAAAGGATGAAGATGTGCAAAACCGGGATAGGAAGCGATGCGCTCGGCCACTTTGGGATTATATTTCATTGTACACGAGCCAAGCGGATAAAAATTAGTATCGACTCCAAAATTCATGCGTGAAAGTTCTGTGAAATGTCTTACCACGTCAAGCTCGCTCAGCTCAGGTAGTTCGGCGGCCGTTTCTCTGAGGAAGTCGCTGTTAATATTTATTGTCGTAGGGACGTCACTATCTCCTACTTCGATAGCTCTGCGTCGCGGCACCGATTTTTCAAAAACAAGCTTCATAAACAAGTCTCCAATGCTTCTGCCAGCATTCCTATTTGCTGTTTTGTTCTTTTTTCAGTCACGCAAATTAGGATCGCATTTTCCATATTTTCATAGTACCTGCTCAGCGGGAAACCCGCGGCAAAACCTTTCTCAATGAGCCGGGCGATTACGTCCGCCGCCTCGCAGGGCAAATCGAGAACAAACTCATTAAAAAACCATTTCGCCTTGAAACGAGGTTTAACTCCGGGAATTGCCGTAAGCTTGTGATAGGCATAGCTGGCTTTGTCGGCACACAACTGCGCAGTTTCTCTCAAGCCCTCTTTGCCCATAAGCGAAAGATATACATGGGCGGTCAAGGCACATAATGCTTCGTTAGAGCATATATTCGATGTAGCTTTGTCCCTGCGGATATGCTGCTCGCGCGCCTGAAGTGTCAGGACAAAACTTCTCCTGCCAAGTCTATCGTTTGTCTTGCCGACAATCCTGCCGGGCATCTTTCGGACATATTTCATTCGACTCGACATAAAACCAAGATAAGGCCCGCCGAAGCTCATCGGCATACCGAGACTTTGCCCCTCACCGACGACTATGTCGGCCCCCATAGCACCCGGAGTCTTTAATATCCCCAGAGATATGGGATAACAGGAAACTATCATAAGAGCACCTTTTTTGTGAACGGCATCGGCAATGTCACTGAAATCGTCAATACAACCGAAAAAATTAGGGTTCTGTAAGATTACGGCGGCCGTATCATTGTCAAGTTTCTTAAAAATTTCCCGCCGATTCGCCTGGCCATCGGTGCATTCGACCTGTTCGAGCTGAATACTCAGATTTTTCGTGTACGAATCAATCATAACACGGTAAATCGGATTGACACTGTCATCGACAATGACTTTGTTTCTTCCGGTTACACGCAAAGCCATCATCATAGCTTCATAAATTGCAGTCCCGCCGTCATATAGTGACGCATTTGCAACTTCCATCTCAGTCAGGCGGCAAATCGCCGATTGATACTCATAGATCGCCTGTAACGTTCCCTGAGACAGTTCGGGCTGATAGGGTGTGTAAGCGGTATAAAACTCGCTCCGCGAAATGACAGAGTAAACCGCAGCCGGTATGAAATGGTCATAAAAACCACCGCCGAGAAAGCATGTCAGGTTTATATAATTTTTATCGGCAATTTCAGCTAAAGCCCCTCTAACCTGCTGCTCGGTTAATCCCTTAGGAAGATTAAACTCGTCGGTCATCAACTCCGCCGGAATGTCACTAAAAAGATCGTCTATTGTAGAGCCGATATCGGCAAGCATATCCTTTTGCTGTTCTTTGGTATTCGATATAAACGACATCTTGAATAATACCTCAATAAATAATACACTGGCTATGATTTCTTAAATTTCTACAGACCCTTCAAATACTCTTCATATTTCTTTGAGTCCATCAGGTTGTCAATCGTGCTTACGTCGGTTATTTTCATAGTGCATATCCAGCCGGCATTATAGCAATCCTGATTAATCTGTTCGGGAGTTGATTCCAGGTCCGAATTGACCTTAGTAACCATCCCCGTTACCGGTGAATAAACATCACTGGCCGCCTTTGAGCTTTCAACTACCGCTAACTCACCTTTCTGCTCAACTTCTTTCCCAACGGCGGGAAGCTCAACAAACGTGATTTCCCCGAGCATCTCCTGCGCGTGATGTGTTATCCCGATAGTTGCAGTATTACCGTTGACCTTTGCCCATTCGTGCTCTTCCGTATAAAATAATCCCTCTATAACCATTTTCTTTCTCCATCAATCAAAATTTTGCGAACCGCGCTACTATTCTGCCCGAAATGTCCGGCTCCAACCTTTCATTTTTCTCAACTTTGTCTTTTTTGCCTTTTTCTATCTGGCCTTTGTTTCTTGCAAGGTAATATAATCCTACCGGCCGATTTTCTTCTATAATTTCCTTTGAAATATAGGCCATGGCAACTTGCTTTTCACCGGCTTTTGCACAACTCAATACCCAGCCGATACAAGTCCCCTTTTCATCCAAAACACCGTCATGCCCTCTTACGGGACGAATTCCTTTTTGGCCGGATAATTCAATCCTTGCAACCTGCATATCGCAGCATTCGGCTTTTTTGTGCATAGCGGCCCGGCCGATGAAAAAATCCTTTTCAAGTTTTACCGCCCAGCCGTAACCGGCCTCAAAGGGGCTGATGTTAAACTCTCCGGCTAATTCGTGTCCGTAAAGCGGCAGGCCTGCTTCGACCCTCAAGCTATCGCGGGCACCAAGCCCACAGGGTAGTATGCCGAATGGTTTTCCCTTTTCTAATAACAAAGCCCAAAGTTTTGCCGCCTTTTCGGGATGCACGAACAATTCATACCCGATTTTCGACCCGGTATAACCTGTTCGGGAAATTATACAGTCGATACCATCCAATTCAGTTTCAATCAGATTAAAAGGTCTTAAATCCTGAAATCGTTGTTTGGTCTCTGCTCCTTTTATCATTGAGAACAGCAATTTCATCGATACAGGACCTTGCAAGGCAATATCTACTCTGCAATCAGAACCTCTGTTGCAATCTCTCATATCACGAATAACAGGTATATAATCTAACTTCCGGGCAGGTTCTTCGATATCGAGAATCGCTTCGTCGTTTTGTAATGCTTCAAGATAGGCTTTTATCTTAGGTTCGTTGGCGGCGTTGACGACAACCATGAATTTCTTTTCCGCCCGTCGATAGACAATAATATCGTCAAGAACATTTCCCGCCGCATCCAGGATATAGCTGTATTGGGCGGATCCGACTTTCAGTCTGCCGGTATCGTTTGTTGTAATAGTATTAAGCAAACTCTGCGCGCAATCTCCCTCAAATTCCAATATGCCCATGTGTGTACAGTCGAATAATCCCGCCGATTCACGTACGGCGCTGTGTTCGGCGCTGATGGAAGAAAACCAAAGTGGCATCAGATAACCGGCGAACTCGGCAATTCGATTCTTTTCTATCAGTTTTAAATGCTGCTCATACAGAATACTACCAACGGCTGCTTTCTCGTTGCTATTGAATAAAAATCGCCCCAAAGAATCGTTTTTCGCCAATTTTCAAACCTCCTTGTTGGTAACAAGAAATTAACAAAAATAAGCTAAATCGTGTTAAAGTCAATAGGAATGAATAAAATTCTCAAAAAATTCTTTTATAACTTTCCGAAAGAATTCAAATCAGACGAAATGAAGTATTCAAAAAGTTGAACTTTAGAATGTAGAAAAAACCAAATCCACTATTCCTCAGTCAACTTCATGATAATCTTGAATATATCCGTATTGTCGATGACACCGATAAATTCCTTAGCCCCCTGTCCAACGGCATAAATCGGGACATTCACGCCGGTATGCTTTTTCGAGCCCCAGAATACATCAGGCATAGACCCCCTCCTGTTATTTTTCACAACCCACAATCCTCCGCATTCGTGATCCGCCGTCACTATGATAAGAGTATCATCTCTATCTATAGCCCAATCCATAACCCTTTTAAAAGCCCTGTCAAATTCCAACGTCTCAAACACATTGAACTCAATATTATTACTATGCCCCGCCCAGTCAATCTTGCCACCTTCGACCATCAGGAAGAATCCGTCCGGGTCGTTATCCAGCACAGAAAGCGCCGCTGAGGTCATTTCAGACAAATGAGGTATCGTATCGTAAGTCGGAACATTTTCCTCCAGAGGAAACAGAATTTGCTTTGGATGATAATAATCATATTCCCAGGGCATACCATCCGGGCAGAATAATCCCACCAGGAAAAATACCTCTTCCGAATTTTTGTCGATCGGATCAACCATATCCAGCATCTGTTTTCTTGTCATCGCTATAGTGTATCCAGCTTTCATTGCCTTTTCCTGGGTCATTCCTTTTCCATTTTTGTAATATGCACCAAAAAGAATATTGGGTCTGGTCTGAGTCATGTAGTCATTTGCGATATCACTGTAATTATCCCGACTTCGATTGTGGGCACCGAATCCCGCCGGTGTCGCATGCGTCACAGGTACCGTCGTTATCAGTCCAGCAGCTTTTCCCCGTTCCTTTAAATGTTCCAGGATAGTCTTTATAGGCTCGCTTGCTCTCTCGCTGAGAATGCCGTTCTTTACTTTTTGTCCGGTTGCCATTGCCGTAACTGCAGCAGCCGAATCAGTTGCGTGATTTTTCTCCTTATACGAATCGGCCGAATGTGTAGCAAGTTCTCCGCAATAATACTTCTCGAACGATAATTTTCCCTCTTCTCCATAGGCGTACATCGAAGCGGCCTTGACCTGCTCGAAACCCATTCCATCCCCGATCATTACAATTACATTTTTAACCGCCGCCCCGGAGGTCTGCCCCAGTAAAACTAAAAGTATAAACAAAATCGTAAAATGTGATTTACGCAGCATTTTGTCTCCTTTGTGTGTATATAATTACTTCCATAATTCAAAGATTATCAAGAATTGAAATAATAACGCTTTATGGCATCGAATGTAATTATTTTTTACAGAGATTTATTCCATATCCAGTTCTATCTCTTATTTCGTGTTTGTGATGCTACAAGCCTTTTATTTGGTCCCAGACGATTCTTTCAACCAGGATTCCTTTAGATAAATTCTCTTTTCTTGTATTTAGGGCCCGTTCGCCGGGATACAAGATATTCTTGGAATCCGATTCGGGTATAGAATTGTGATAGTCATCGATTATTTCGTTTACAATCCCGGCAATCACCTGATAATTATCCAATTTCGATATATCGATTGAAATATAAACCTGCGAAACACCGAAATCATCCTCATGCTTACTTACTTCGTGAGTAGCTTCGCCTCCTGAAAAAATAGTCGCCATTAAATTTAACAAAAGGGATAGTCCGGCCCCTTTCCAGTATCCGATTGGGAGCGAGCGCTCCGACTCAATAATAGCCGATGGGTCGGTCGTTAACTGCCCTTTTTTGTCATATCCTCCCGGCAAAGGTAATTGCTGCTTTCTGAGCTGATAGGATTCCATCGTGCCGTAAGAAAACTGTGACATCGCCATATCGAGGACAATCGCTTCATCGTTATAAGGTACGGCAAGAATCAAAGGATTGTTCCCCAACCGGCAATCCACCGCACCCCAGGCGGGCATATTGGGAATCGTATTTGTCCAACCGATGAACACGAAACCCGCCTTGGCGGCTTTCCAGCCATAGGCGCCGCCGCGCATCCAGTGGTTTGTATTCGAGAGCGCCACACAACCTATTCCATATTTTTTGGACAGATTCATTGCCCGTTCGGTACAAACTAAAGCATTGATCGGCCCCGGCCCTAATTTCCCATCCCACTGCTCGATGGCGCCGGAACTGCTTTTTAGCTCGGGTTCATTATCTATCCGGATATATTTCTTCTCAACGAATTCAACGAAGCGGGAAAAACGATTCACACCATGCGAGTAAACACCGTCGAGACTATTTTCTGCGAAAATGCGGGCACAGGTTTTAGCTTTGTCAGAATAAAATCCGTTCTTTAATAAAATCCGAACGAATTCCGATTCCATCTGTTGATATGGCACTCGAACAACATCGGCGCCGAGATTTTTATTTTCCTTCTTCATGTATCCTAATCAACAGCTAATCCGCTATTGCCTGATAGGTGAGGACCCTGAATTTACCGATTAAAGTCTCATACCAGTAATTATCAACCTGCGACATAAATATACCAACCAATTCTTCTTTCGGATCGATCCAGAACCGCGTATAAAACGCACCGTCCCAGCCGTACATACCAAGCGATTCGAGCTGGTCGTATTTGCCGCGTTCGGTGCGGATTCCAAAGCCCAATCCGAATTTGTCACCCATGATGCCGTTATGCTCGAATGAGTCCCAAATATATAAATCCCCTATCGAATTTGATGTCATCATCTCTATTGTTTTTCTACTCAAGATGCGAACTCCATCGAGCCGTCCCTTATTTAATAACATCTGTGCAAAACGAAGATAATCGGACGGCGTCGAGACAAGGCCGGCACCGCCGGAAAAATACGTCTGAGTTGTAAGGTAGGAAAGATCTATATCGCTTTCGACCATTTTGCCGTCCATATATTTGTAGGTTTTAGCCAGACGAGGCAGTTTATCATTAGGAAGGACCATGTACGTATCCTTCATTTGCAGGGGAACAAAGATTCTCTGTTTGAGAAACTCATCAAACGTCACGCCGGAGATAACTTCAACAAGATACCCAAGCACATCAACAGACATCCCGTAATGGAATTCCTCTCCGGGATGAGAAATCAAGGGAAGTTTTCCGAGCTTTTTTATCATTTGTTCTATTGTCCCCTGTGTAGGCGTCAGGCCCACGGTCATGCCTGATTTTTTGTAATATTCAGCCAGCGGGCCGTCACCGTAAGTAATTCCGGAAGTATGATTGAGCAGATTGCGTATTGTTATTTCGCTTCCGGCCGGTACAAGTTTTTCCTGTCCCGTATCAGGATCTGTTTCAAGAACCCGTGGGTTCTTAAATTCCGGGATATATTTTGAAACCGGATCGGTTAAAAGGAATTGCCCCTCTTCGTATAATATCATCACGGCGACCGATGTTATAGCCTTCGACATCGAAGCAATCCGGAACATCGCATCTTTTTGCATTTGTTTTTCAGCTTCAATATCCATCATGCCATAAGCTTGAAAATATGCGATTTTACCCCGACGGGCTATCAACGTTACTGCACCGGGCATTTTCCCCTGCCGGACATAATCGGTCATTATTTTATTTAGGCGATCAAGCCGTTCAGAGGACATCCCCACATCTTCCGGTTCAACCACAGGCAGAGTTCCGGCTAAAACTGAACTTGATATCAAAAGCCCCAATAAAACAACGATGATGATTTTCATATTCCCTGTCATGGCTTTTCTCCTTTCTTAGGCTATAGCTTCATTCAGCAGCTGGTATCGGAAGCCTCGCGGCGCGCAACGTGAATCACTTCACTGCGATTAATACCTTGAACCACTTAAATTCCGGCAGTAGTTCGACTTTAATTTTACGAAATCCGGCTTTTTGGCATAACTGCTTCCAGTGCCGGAAATCGACACAATATTCTCCATCATTGAGGATATGCTTTTCCCCGTTATCGTACATCCGCCTGAACGCATCAACACCGCCTTCTTCGAGGGCAAGAGCATACTCGTGTTTCAGGCAATCCATTATTCTAAGCAGCCGCGTGGGGCTTTTTATATTGCCGGTAGTATCCATATCTATTTCACCCAGAACAAATCTTCCGCCGGGTTTTAAGATGTTATGGATTTTTCTAATTACCGGATATTTATTTTTTACATGATGCAATGTAACCGATGAAGCAACAACATCGAATGAATTCTTTTTGAAACTCAGCGAGACGGCATCTTCAGATTTACAGGTGATTCTATCAGCGAGCGAGAGCTTCTTGATTTTATCTTTGAATACTGTGAGCATTTGTTTTGAATTGTCTATACCCACAATCCGGCAGTTATTTTTTTTGAGGAATTTCAAACTTAAAAGGCCGGTGCCGCAACCGACATCAAGAACCGTATTACCTTGCTCGACATCCGAGAGTTCAACCATCAGCTCAAGCAATTTGTGATGTCTTTTAACCTTTCCGAGTGTTTTGTCATATTCGTTCGCCCAGTTTTTAAACCATTCTTTTGCTGTTTTATTTGTTTGTTTCATTGTCGCTCCGAGAGTATTGTCTGTAAAACCGATATGATAAAATCCAGATTGTTGTTCTTCTCAATCCCCCTGTTTTGATAAGATCGTTTTGAATATCTGATTTACAATTATCAGATATTGCTCTTTGGAAAGCAGATCGCGGCTAACTACTTTCATTGTTTCAGGTGACATTTTCCCGTCCCGAACCAACTGTTTTCCGGCTTCTCTGGCCGCATCAAAAATATCACTTGTCTCCATCCCATGATCCATAATTCCTTTTAACACCGGTCCGTGCGGTCGCAAAAGTGCACCGGCATATTCCATATTCAAATTCCTGCCGATCGCCTGAACATGTGCGACGAGGGCGTCGAAATTATCCGACTCCCAAAAGCCGCAATTGGAAACCAGAACAAGCCTGCCGTTTTCAGCCTTACCTCTGCCGGGATGACGGCAATGGCCGTCCCGAAGCTCGATTGTCGGCTCGGCAATTGGAATAATCCTATCCAGCATATTTTTCAACGGCCCGCTCATTCCATCTACATACAAAGGCGTTGCCAGCACCAGTATTTCAGCATCCGTCAACTCCGGCAAAAATCCCTTCATGTCATCATCCTGAAAACACTCACCGGGAGTTTTGAACCAGCAGGCATACTCGCCCTGACAGGGTTTTATATTCATACTTTTCGTGTAAAATATTTTTACCTCGGCCCCCGCCTCCTTCATTCCTTCGACAAACGGCGTTAATATCAAAGCCGTATTACCTTTTTCCCCGTTTGGGCTACCATTTATTACAACAGCTTTCATTTTTTCTCCTTATTCAAACGAATTATCTTCGCTGCTTTGCTAAAAAATCATGCAACTCACTTAAATATTCGCTCAGTGTACATCATTAATCACGTTCCATACTAATTTCACAAGGCCGAGCAGGAAGAGAGATTACCGGATTTCTCCGAAGTATGCAAGACTTGAAGCATATCGCGGATTGATTGCCGCCGATGGAAGGCCAAGGCTATCGACAACCTGTTTGCATAGCTCTATCAACTTCCTTTTATTCCACGCCCTCAACCGTAATCGCCCTGCCTATGGTCGATTCTTCGCGAAGCGGCGCTATCGCTCGATATTCAGGCGAATTAAAGCATCGATACAACTGTTCGAAGCTTTCAAACTCAAGAATGATTATTTTCCCCGGTTCCCAATCACCGAAAATTGTGAGAGTTTTGCCACCCCTTGCAAGATATTTACCGCCGAATTTTTCAATGATTTTCGGCACATCGGCAACATATCTGGAATAGTTATCCCGGTCAATTATCTTCTCGATTTCAGCAATAAAATATACCGGCATTCAAATATCCTTTCTGCCTTTTTATATAGTGAAGAGGCTCAGCGGTAGTTTCACTCAATATCCGACCAGCCATCTTGTTGAGATGTCTTTGCTTTCGCTTTCTGCCAAAGTTCAGGTATCAGTCCGACCAACATAATAGGGACATTCCATATAATCATAAACAATCGAAAGAGTTTTCCGGCAAAAGAAATTTCACGAGACCATAACTGTCTCCACATCCGCCCCCAAATATCCACCTGCCAGCGAATGCTTTCGTAAGGCATAATCGGAGTTAATTGGCCGACTGCCCGGCCGCAGTGTGGGCAATAGTGATATAGCGGATTTACAG
>CAZMZR010000074.1:0-16421 GCA_964570855.1 uncultured Pirellulales bacterium | reverse complement strand
ACCATGCGAGCGACGGCTTTGGCCCAGCCGCATTCGACGACAATTCGGACGACCTCTTCGATATCTTTATAGGCATCCGGCGCTTCTTCCTTGATTCTTCGCTTGTCACCGGTAATGAGCTTGATCCCTTTCATACTGCGTTTGAACTGGTCGTCGCTGATCAATGCCTGCGTAGTAATCTTGCCTCTGCGGGATTTCCCCAAAGCGGCGGTACGGCTCATCACCCTGCCTGCCCCGTGGTTGACCGAATTTAGAGATTCCTCCGAATTGCCGGTTCCGACCAGCAGAAAACTTGCCGTGCCCATCGAGCCGGGTGTGATAATCGGCTGGCCAGTCCGAGCGAAAACGCTTGAAGTCATTTGTTCCGGCCCGAACGCTCGTGTTGCACCCTTACGATGAATCCAAAGATTGTCCCCACTGTGTGTTTCGAGCTTGGCCATATTATGAGTGACATCATAGACGAGATCCAGCGGTGTCGGGCCGAACATCCTGTTAAAACATCGCCTTACCAGCAGAGCCATGATGTGACGGTTGACGTAGGCGAAATTTGCCGCAGCAGACATCGCTGCGATATAGCTCCTGCCGGCACCGCTGTCGGTTTGAAGGTACGCGAGCATTTTTCTGCGTTCGGCGTTTTCAGGTCTCTGGGCGGCGACATTCATATAATGGTCGGCTATTTCATAACCGAATCGGCGCGAGCCGGAGTGAATCATTACTACGAGCTGGTCTTTAGAAAGCCCGAAGCTTTTCGCCAGATCCGCATCGAAAATTTCCTGGACGTATTGAATTTCGATAAAATGATTTCCTCCGCCGAGAGTACCGAGCTGGTTGCCGCCTTTTTGTATCGCCGCTTTAGGCACCTCCCCCATATCGCCGGGAAGGCCGCCGTTATCTTCGATTCTTTTAATATCGTCGGAGAATTGGTCCGGGTCGAAAGCTTCCCACGCCCGGTGGTTTGTTTTTTGTGCAAGGATTGGTATGCAGGCGGCACCTTTATTGACAACCGCTTCGATTCCGGTTCTGTCCAGATGCAAATTTTCCCTGCCCTCTCCGAGCGGGACATCACGAGCAATATCCATAGCAATTTTATCTGTGTCTATCCGGCCTTTGGTAAAAGGTGTTCGTAACAATCGCATACCGCAATTGATATCATATCCTACGGCCGGAGGCATAATCGCCCCATCAAGTCCCAGGACCGCCCCGATAGGTATTCCAAAGCCGACATGAATATCCGCGGTGGCAATGACTTTTTTGGCCGGCGGCAGGCAGGCGGCATCGCAAAGCTGACGAACTGCATCAGGTTCGATATTCACGGCTTCCGAGGCGAAAATAGTGGCATCGGTCACCATCCGGCCCCGGCGCTCCAGATGCAGACGGAGAGGGTCGATGCGAACAGGTTTTGAAATTAATTCCGTCATTTTAATGATTTATCGAACGTTTTTTTCATCCATAATATACTGTAAGTTGAAAATGTTGATATATCACACATTGTATCTGGTTTTCTGCGGGAAGTTAAAGGGAAAACAACAAACGCCGAAATAACCAGGTTCACAATCCGCCATTCAAGAGTCGAATTCGCTTGACAAAAACAGGCTTAGAAGTTAAGCTACACCATATTGAAGAAAAATTCAAACAAGGGATTGTATGATCCGGAATATGAAGTTTCTTAAGGTGTTTATAAAAATGAAGGTAAAAAGTGCTCTTTTTATTGTTCTAACGGCGTTTCTTATCACAACGACGAATTCGACCCTTATGGCCGCCGGCACCATCGACATTGACCGGGTCCGCGACAAGGTCGTATTAAATGACCAGGATTTACAAGTCATTGATGATTTTATAGCCGACTCGGTAGGAGACATCCTTAAAACGAGAGATTTTACCTCAATAGCAAAACTTCGTACTGTCATACTGAGCAGGCAGAAGAGCAACCAGGAATCTCAAAACCAATACACTAATCAATTTTCCGAGTCCACCTATAAATACATATCTGAAGGTTTCCAACAGGCCCTGATATTAAGACCGCAGGAAAGACAAACAAGAGTCATTATCAATTTGTTGATTCTGATAGACGGCCTGCAGGACCTGCGCCTTATGGATTTAGCTATTGAGAAGCTTAAGGATGAAAATATGGCCGTTCGATACTGGGCGGTTCAGTCCGTTACTAATGCCGGCATTATAAATCAACTGAATTCGGATAATGCATCAAATCAGAAGCAAGCACAGAAAATTACCGAACAGCTACAGGAAATAGTTGACAGCAGCAGTCCTGAGATATTGGCATTGATAGCCAGATTTGCCACCGACATTGACATTCCACAGGCGGATGAATTGCTTCTGCAGATAGCTGATTTACGAATTAAGAGATATGCCGACTGGACGGTGAAATATGAAAAAATGGATAATGTTATTCTAAAACTACTCGACGGAAAAATGACATTACCTACATCATCCGTTCCAGGAAGGATACCTGCAGGTACGAACAATCCCGATTTTGCCCGGCGATTTGCACAATTGTATTCTTATGTTATACAGCGATATATTAAAGGCGAAAACTTAAAT
Source organism: uncultured Pirellulales bacterium (assembly GCA_964570855.1). Taxonomy (GTDB): domain Bacteria; phylum Planctomycetota; class Phycisphaerae; order Sedimentisphaerales; family Anaerobacaceae; genus JAFGPS01. The sequence continues at coordinate 13,862 of CAZMZR010000074.1, read as the reverse complement.
GATACCCAGAAACAACATTTGGTTACAGTCCTTATCGATATAGAAGAAAAGTGCATCAGCAGACTCTTAGGTCAGCAATCCACTATAAGAAAGGCCGTTGAGGAAAAAGATATTGCAACTCTTGAAGCCGAGCATAATCGGTTACTCGGCAGTCAGGAAAATACCGGTCTCCTGCTCACCAAACTCGGCTTTGATTACGGCACTAACAGTGACGGCACCAAACGCAACGCTCCACTTCCTCTGCCGGACCAGCCACAATAACCGTTAATAAACGAACCGCATTCCCTTGGGGACACCTAACGGTGGGACAGGGAACCTGCCTATCCTACATATTTTCTTATCAAATATAACATCATACATTCCTTATCTCGAATGAGATGATGCAGCAGAAAATATTTCCAAAGTTCCATTTGAACGTACAAAAGAATCGATTTATAAATAGAGTGTTCTATTTCTATGGATTGGAACACTGATAATATACTCAAAAGTAAGGGGAATTGTCATGAATAAGCTCACTCTATTCATATTTGTCGCTTTATTATGCAATTTGTTACCGGCACAGGAAAACAAAACCGCGGCGAGCTTGTCGAACCTGATTGAAAAATGGGATTTTTATGAAATATCTCTTCCAGGTCCTGCAACCGGTAATCCATTTGTTGACATTGAATTTAGTGCTGTTTTCAAAAATGGTGACCGGACCTGTGAGCCGGAAGGTTTTTATTACGGCCACGGAGTCTATAAAATCCGCTTCATGCCTGATTCCGAAGGTATTTGGACCTACGAAACAAAAAGTAACTGTCTGGTATTGGACGGCAAAATGGGCGAATTTACCGTAACGCATCCGTCCGCAAACAATCACGGTCCGGTACGCATCGCGCATACGTTTCATTTCGCCTATGCCGACGGTAAACCGTACAAGGAACTCGGCACGACGTGCTACGCCTGGGCTCACCAAACCGAAGAATTGGAAGAGCAAACGCTTAAGACGCTGGCAACAGCACCATTTAACAAGCTTCGCATGTGCGTTTTTCCCAAGCGATATGATTGGAACAAGAATGAGCCGCGTTATTATCCGTTCGAGGGTATTGCCCCCAATCATTGGGATTTTACGCGATTCAATCCGGAATTTTTCCAACATCTGGAGAAGCGTGTCGGCCAGTTGCGCGATCTTGGGATTGAGGCAGACATCATTTTATTTCATCCCTACGACAAAGGTCACTGGGGTTTTGACCGGATGCCAGCGGAGGTGGACGATCGTTATTTGCGCTACGTCGTCGCCCGACTTGCGGCATTCCGCAATGTATGGTGGTCGCTGGCAAACGAATACGATTTTATGAAAGAGAAAACACCCGCCGACTGGGACCGGTTCTTCCAGATTGTTCAGGCCAGCGATCCATATCAGCACTTGCGTTCAATTCACAACGGCACGCTGATTTACAACCAGAACCAGCCATGGGTGACGCACATCAGCATTCAGAATGGCTCGGCGGTCGAGGAACATGGTCGCGCCGTACTGTATCGCGACGTCTATCGTAAGCCAATCGTGTTCGACGAGGTCAAATACGAAGGCAACATCCCGAAACGCTGGGGCAACATCTCGGCGGAGGAATTGGTTTTCCGGTTCTGGAACGGCACTGTGGCGGGCACTTACGTCGGGCACGGCGAAACGTACTTAAGTACCGATGACATTCTGTGGTGGTCGAAAGGCGGCGTGCTCAAAGGTCAGAGCCCAGCGCGACTCGCGTTTCTCCGGCAAGTATTAGAGGACAGTCCGACGGAGGGCATCGAGCCGATTGACAAGTGGCAGGACTGCCCCTTCGCGGGCAAACGGGGCGAATACTACCTCGGGTATTTCGGCCGCGAGGCGCGCACCGCATGGCCGTTCGAGCTCTATAAAGCCGAGCTCGCCGACGGTATGAAGTTCACTGCCGAAGTGCTCGATACATGGAACATGACCATCACACCGATAGAAGGCATGTTCACGCTGAAGAAAAAGGGCGATTATTTTTTCGCCGACAAAGATGCACGTTCGATTGCGCTATCGGGCAAGCCTTACATGGCGATCCGGATCAGGCGAGTGAAAGAGTGACTACGAAACACACGAAATTACAGGAGGCATTTTAATGAAAAAATTGATTCTTATTGTATTTGCGGCATTTTTATCCAGCAATCTATTAGCTGTTCAGGACAGTAACAGTAAACTTATCCCCGCGCAGGCGGGGATTGAAAAATGGGATTTTTTTGAAATATCTCTTTCCGGTCCTGCAACCGGCAATCCATTTGTTGACATTGAATTTAGTGCTGTTTTCAAAAATGGTGACCATATCTATGAGCCGGAAGGTTTTTATGACGGCCGCGGAACCTATAAAATCCGTTTCATGCCCAATTCGGAAGGTATTTGGACCTATAGAACAAAAAGTAACTGTGACCAATTGAATGGTAAAGAGGGACGCCTCGAATGCACAGCCCCCTCACCGGATAATCACGGTCCAGTGCGGGTGAGAAATCAATATCATTTTGCTTATGAAGACGGGATGCCGTTCTTTTTGTTTGGTACTACTATTTATGAATGGCCGTTTCAATCGAAGGAAAAGAGACAGCAGACCGTTCAAAACTTAATCGACTCGCCCTTCAATAAAGCTCGTTTTCTTGCGGTTCCGCCGTGGCGGCAGGAATATGTCGAAGGACCTGCCGCACTGGATTGTTTCCCGTATGAAGGCACTTCAAAGGAAAACTGGAACTTCTCCGGATTCAATCCTGTTTATTTCCAGAGGCTGGAACAATGCGTATTACAACTTCGGGACATCGGCGTTGAGGCGGACCTTATACTGTTTCGACCATACGATCATGGGAAATGGGGATTCGATATGATGGATGCCGAAACGAACGACCGTTTTGTGCGTTATGTCATTGCACGTTTCGCCGCCTTTCGGAATATCTGGTGGTCTCTTGCAAATGAGAACAGTTTTATGAAGAGTTTAACCGACGCCGACTGGGACCGCCTGTTTCAACTCGTACAGGCGAAGGACCCTTATCAACATTTACGCTCTATCCATAATGCCGGACGTATTTATAATTACACAAAACCGTGGGTGACACATGTCAGCTTGCAGTATTATATGGCTGTGCGTTTTTTTGGTGTTTCCCCGTTGTTAAGAGATATCTATCGTAAGCCGATTATCCATGACGAGATCAATTACGAAGGCAATATTGATAACCGCTGGGGACAATTGTCCGGAGAGGAAATGGTTTATCGCTTCTGGATTGCTTATGTCGGCGGTGCTTACGCCACGCATGGAGAGACATCAAAGGGACAACCGTACGGCGACGGCTGGATTTCCACCGGCGGTGAGCTTGTAAGGAAAAGTCCGGCGAGAATAGCTTTCCTGAGAAAAATTGTAGAAGATGGCCCGGAGGATGGATTGAATCCGATAGACCAATACTACATCACTAATATGGCCGGCAAATACGGAGAATATTACCTGGTTTATTTCGGCAGGGAGCAGGTCAAACAATGGAATTTCAGATTGCCGGATGATGAACTCAAACCCGGAATGCAGTTTAGAGTCGATTTGATCGACACGTGGAATATGAAAATAACACCTGTTGAACAGATATTTGAAGTAGAAAAGCTGGACCGTTACGAATTTATCGATAAAAACAAAGCCAAGGTGGAATTACCCGGCAGAGCTTATATGGCTTTGAGAATACGTCGAATTCATTAACCACGAAATACGAAAACCAGTTCTAAAGACTGGTTTATTGCCAAAAATGGATTTAAGGAGTGAAGAATGATAAAAAGCAGGCATCAGTTTGTATGTTCAATTCTTTCTGTTTTATTTATAGCGATGCTTTTAGCCGACGTGGGCGAAGAAAATGAGCCGGTGCGTTATATCGGCAAAGTGAACAAATCGAATAGTGATTATAAAGACGGTTATCACGATGGACAGATGCGACCGGCTGTCGGTGCCCAGAATTATCAAATCATGCGGGCCAACCGCACACATCCTGAATGGTCGGACGGACTCGGGTGGACGTATAATCATGCCCCCATGCTGGCGTATTTGAACGGTCAATTCTTCTGTGAATATTTAACCAATCCAACCGGCGAGCATATTCCTCCCGGCGTTACAATGTTGTCGCGTTCAGTTGACGGCAGGAACTGGACAAAACCTGTGGTCCTTTTCCCGATCTATTTCACTGCTAACGATGATGCTTCTATTAACCTAAAATATATGCACCAGAGAATGGGCTTTTATGTCGCCCCAAACGGTCGGTTTTTAGTAATGGCCTATTACGGAGCGAACGACGGATACGGCATCGGTCGTGTCGTACGTGAGATTTACACAGACAACTCATTCGGCCCGGTTTATTTTATCCGTGTTAACGATAACTGGAAAGGCAAAGTCAAATATCCGCTTTATACATCTTCTCCTGATAAAGAATTTGTTGAAGCCTGCGATGCTTTTCTTTCGGATAAAATCCGCAGAATGCAATGGTGGGAAGAAGATTATCTGACAAAAGACAAAGATGATTTTTACCGGGTTCCATGGATAGTTGAACGTAGCGAAAAAAAACCGGGCAAAGCATTTTGTTTTTTTACTCGGCCCGACGGTGCTATCGTCGGTTTTTTCAAAGGGCGCTGGGTAACAGTAACAAAAGACAACGGCCAAACATGGTCACCGCCGGTTCGCTGCAACACACTTACTTACAGCGGCGCGAAAATCTGGGCACAGAAATTGGATAACGGTCAATATGCCCTGGTATATAATCCGACGGATAGTGACGCACGACATCCTCTGTGCATTGCTACCGGCGATGATGGAATCCTATTTGATAATCTTGTCAATGTTCACGGCGAGGTACCTCCTAAAAGATTTTGGGGACGTGAAAAACGCCCCGGCCCGCAATATGTCCGCGGGATCATAGAGGGAAACGGTAATCCACCCGGTGACGATTTGTGGGTCGTCTATTCGGTCAGCAAAGAAGACATCTGGATTTCCCGAATACCTGTCCCGGTACGTTGGGAAGTGGATGGTCCGATCCGGGATGATTTTAGCAGCATGGAGACAGGCGGCATCATTAAAGATTGGAATATTTATACACCAAAATGGTGTCCGGTCGAGATTGTTAATTTCCCGGGCGAAAATGAAAAAAGCATGATGCTGAAAGACTTCGATCCTTATGATTACGCCAAGGCGGTGCGGGTATTTCATAAGGCCGACCGACAAATTTTGTCTTTCGATTTGCATATCGAGTCCTCTTCCGAAGTTCTTGATATCGAAGTAGTTACGGCAAAAGGTGACAGGTTGCTGCAAACTCGGATTGATACGGATAGGAAGTTTTTGGTGAAAAACGGGATGAATGAGTACTCAACGGTAACTTCTTTGGAAACCGGGAAGTGGTATGCTTTCGAGATTAATTTGGACACAGCAAAGCGGCGGTTTTCCATTAAATTAGACAATAAATTTATTATTGAAGACGGAACATTTTCATACACAACCGAAGAACCGGAGAGGATTATCTTCCGGACCGGGCGGTATCGATTAACAGATGATGTGCAGGAATATAAAAGTGGAGATGATTTTAAGCCGGGCTGGGACGAATCCGGCGCAGATGAAAAAATCAAAGAGTCGGTTTATTACATCAAGGATTTCAGGGTAACTCCCTTGACCCAGCTCACGACAGATACAACAAATCAGCTGGTATTAAATCCGGATGATTATAAACATTACGTCGACTATTTCAACAGTATCAATGATGAAGATGTGATCAACTTCGTCTCTAATTCAGAGGTATGGTCATGGATGCAGGAAAATATCCCGTTATTCGAGTGCCCTGACAAAGATTTCGAGCAAATTTATTACTATCGCTGGTGGACATACCGTAAGCATATTAAAAAAACTCCTGATGGATTCGTTCTCACCGAATTTATCACACCGGTCGGTCACGCCGGTGTCCATAATACAATCAGTTGTGCTCTCGGTCACCATGTATATGAAGGGCGCTGGTTGAAAAATCAACAGTATCTGAATGAGTACATACTGTTCTGGTTTCGCGGGCACGATGGTAGTCCTCAGCCTCATTTTCATAAATTCAGCAGTTGGATTGCAGATGCTTTATATAACAGATACCTTGTCAATCACGATATGGAATTTCTTTTAGAACTATTACCTGATTTGGTGAATGATTATCAGAAATGGGAAGAGGAAAAATTACTGGATGACGACATGTTCTGGCAATACGATGTCCGCGACGGTATGGAGGAATCGATCAGCGGTTCAAGAAAAGCGAAAAATGCCCGCCCTACCATCAACAGCTACATGTACAGCAATGCTATGGCCATTTCCAAAATCGCTGAAATGGCAGGCAGGATGGAACTTTCTGAGAAGTTTCAAAAGAAGGCCATTGAACTAAAAGACTTGGTACGGAAAGAACTTTGGGATAAGGATTCTGAATTCTTTAAGGTTCGTTTTGAAAACGGATCACTTACCGATGCCCGTGAGGAAATCGGATTTATCCCGTGGTACTTTAATCTTCCCGGTCCGGGTTTCGAAGCAGCCTGGAAACAAGTACTGGATCCGAACGGTTTTAATGCCCCGTATGGATTAACGACAGCCGAAAGACGACACCCACAGTTCAGGTCGCATGGAGTCGGCACTTGTGAATGGGATGGAGCCGTTTGGCCGTTCGCAACGACTCAAACGCTTGTCGGAATGGCAAATTTATTACGGAATTATAACCAATCTGTTGTGTCACCAAAGAATTATTTTGATGCATTGTTGACCTATGCGAAGGCACATCGAAAAAACGGCAGACCATATATCGGCGAATATCAGGATGAAAAGACCGGTGCCTGGCTCAAAGGGGAAAATCCGCGAAGCCGATACTATAACCATTCAGGTTTTTGCGACCTGGTCATCTCCGGCTTGGTCGGTCTTTGTCCCCGCAATGATAATGTGATTGTAGTTCATCCGCTTGTGCCCGCTGATACATGGAAGTGGTTTGCATTGGATAATGTTAATTATCATAACAAAATAATAACAATCATCTGGGACCAGACCGGCGAAAAATATAAGCAAGGTAAAGGATTATTTGTCTATGTCGATGGAAGGCTTGTTGCTCATTCGACTCGGCTTGAGAGAATCGAAGGGAAAATCTGATTTAGTAAGGGACATAATGAAGAAGCTTTCCATTGTTGTATTACTTCTGGTTTGTTTAGTGACTGCCCCCCTGCTTTCAGGTGAAAGCGATCAGAGGGACGATGAAAAGATATCCGTTGTCATATCTGCCGATGCTGCGCCCAGAGTACATTTTGGTGTAGGTAAACTCACCTCTGTTCTTAAAGATACAGGATATGAGGTTGAAATTGCAGAAGCAGTTGCAGCGCCTCAAAGCAGACCTTTGATTGTTGTCGGCACACTTAATAAAAGTCCCCTTCTTGATTTGATGGTTCAATCCGGTTTCGGTGATATCGAAAGTGCCGAGATAGGAAGCGAAGGATTTGTCATAGAATCCAAAAATGACGTCACAATAGTAGCCGGTGGTGACGACAGCGGTACATTATATGGCTGTTTAGAACTGGCGGACCGGGTTCAAAAGGACAATACTTTACAAAAAGATTTCCGCTTTAAGGATAAACCAGCTATGGTGCTTCGCGGCACGTGCATCGGGATGCAAAAGACCCGAATTCTACCCGGACGCAAAGTTTACGAATATCCCTACACACCTGAGAACTTCCCCTTCTTTTACGATAAACAGTTCTGGCAGGAATATCTTGACTTGCTGGTCGAAAACCGAATGAATACCCTGTATTTATGGAACGGCCACCCCTTTGCATCGCTGGTAAAGCTCGAAGATTATCCCTATGCACTGGAAGTTCCTGAAGATGTTTATGAAAAGAATGTTGAAATGTTCGAGTACCTGACACGTGAAGCAGACAAAAGGGGCATCTGGGTCATTCAAATGTTTTATAATATTTTCGTATCCAAACCTTTTGCCGAAAAGCATGGCATTAGTACCCAACACAGACAATCGACGCCGCTTGTAGCAGATTATAATCGCAAATCGATAGCCGCCTTTGTTCGCAGGTTCCCGAACGTCGGATTATTGGTTTGCCTGGGGGAAGCATTAAGGGGGCCGGAAAACCAGGTGGAATGGTTCACAAAAGTTGTCATACCCGGAGTCAAAGACGGCCTGAATGAATTGGGAGTATCGCAAGAGCCCCCTATTGTTTTGCGTGCCCATGCAACCGATCCAAACGCTGTTATGCAGGCCGCCCTGCCGATTTATAAAAACCTCTATACCATGGCAAAATACAACGGAGAGTCACTGACCACATGGGAGCCTCGCAGCCCCTGGCAGCAGGTCCACCTTAATATGAGTCGTTTGGGTTCGAGACATGTGGCCAATGTTCATATTTTAGCGAACCTTGAGCCATTCCGATATGGAGCACAAAGATTTATCCAGAAATGTGTTCAAGCGATGCAGGCTCGCCTCGGCGCTCAGGGACTACATCTTTATCCATTGTGTTATTGGAACTGGCCCTATTCGCCGGACAATGCCGAGCCGAAGCTCGAACAATACCAGCGGGACTGGATATGGTTCGAGGCCTGGGCACGGTATGCCTGGAATCCGGATTGCAGTGAACAGCAGGAGCGTGAATACTGGGTGGGCCGACTTGCCGACATTTATGGTAATAAACAAGCCGCCGAAAAAATTCTGGATGCTTATAATGACGCCGGAGAATGCGTCCCACGGCTCATACGCCGTTTCGGTATAACAGAGGGAAACAGGCAAACAATGTCCCTTGGTATGACACTGGACCAACTGGTAAATCCGAAACCATATAAACCCTTTGAGGATTTATGGCTGTCACAATCTCCGCCCGGAGAACGATTGCAGGAATACGTTGAAAAAGAATGGAAACATGAGCCACACACAGGTGAGACACCCCCGCAGATTATTCAGGAGGTATTGGAGTACTCACAGAAAGCGGTCCAGGAAATCGAAACAGCCGAACCACTGGTAACAAAAAACAAAGAAGAATTTAACCGGCTTTATAATGATATCCGTTGCATTCGTGCCATGAGCGAAAACTACGCCGCCAAGGTGAATGCGGCGATTTGCGTATTGAGGTATAGTTACAGTAAAGACATTCAGGATATGAAACAAGCTGCTCAATACCTGAAAGAAAGTTTAAATCATTACCGGAAACTTACGGAACTAACTCGTCAGACCTACTCTTTTGCTCAGAGTATGCAGACATCACAGCGGAAGATTCCTTTTCCAGGCGCCGAAGAAGGTGTACCGGCTAATTATCACTGGGCCGAAGTTCTTCAAAAGTACGAAAAAGAACTGGACGATTTCAAACGCAGCATTCGGAATTTGGAAGCAGATAATTAAAAAATTATCATCGGAATTTTTTTTTAAATTTTTTATTGCTCGATCATTTCTGGCAATATATATTCAGCCTTACAAGCCCCTGTGGAATCTCGCTTTTCCTCTCCCTCCGCACTACAGGGGCTTTATTCTCGGATAAATATATTTTAACTTCTATTGTAAGGATTGCTTCGTTAGCTTAACTATCGCAGACTTTTGAATGAACTCGGAGACATTCCAAAGACCCGCTTAAATGCTCTGGAGAAATGAAACGGATCGCCAAAGCCAAGTTCATATGCAATCTGTTTTACTGAGGCATTCGGTGCCTGGAGCATTTGAGCTGCGACGTTCATTTTCAGACGCATCAGGTATTGATAAGGGCTTTGACTGTCGAATCGTTTGAAGAGTCTGCACAGATAAGCACTATCAATACGGCATTCCCCGGCAATCTCATCGAGACTTCGAAGAGTCAAGCAGTTCCTGCGAATGAGTTCTCTGGAACTTTGATATGTGGAAAAAGCCACGGTTGTGTGCTTGTTTTCGATTACGGCCGTCTCGGCAGTTTTCAGAATCAACTGTTGTAATATGGTAGAGCATAACATTGGTGTGTAAGGGCTGTCGGTTTCGCCGTTCATGATCAAGTCCTCGAATATATGCAATATTACCTCCGGTGAGGCCACCTGTACTACATGCCCCGGAGTAAGCCCGCATTTTCGTAATATCTTTCGGGCTCCCGGACCTACAAAATCAACGAAGTATTTCACGAGGGGGTCATCGGGTTTAGTAGAAATCAGATGAGCTATTCCGGGGCCGTAAGAAAAAATTCTTCCAGCAAAGAGGGCATATTCCGAGTCCTTAAGGATCAATTTACCTTTACCACGAGCTACAAATTCAATACAGTAAAAGGGAAAATCCGAACGATTTATCCTATATTCAGGTTGACAGCATTCATAACCGCCACAGACTACGGTTAGGGGCTGGCCCGAACGTAAGGAAGTGTCGAGATAGAAGCGATTGGCATCCGAGACCTGACTGGAGAAAAAATCCGGTATGTTTTTCATATCTGAAGCCATAAAAACCAACTCATTGCAGAGGTCAAAAATCGACATGCATTAGACAACAATTGCTATGTTCTTCATAATAAATACCATTATACTATAAAACTTGAAAAACGAAAGAGTCAATAAAATACAGGCATAGCTTCCCCATGTCTGAATATGCAATATTAATAAGGGCAAAGAAAGGATAAATATGGCAGCGAAGAACAATCCGACGGCGACTTCGGTGTTGAAGAAAGATGATCTGATTGTTATTGCAGGAGCGGGTGGATTTATCGCTGGAGCATTAACCAGACATTTTCATGAGCAGGGATTCACCCGCATTCGCGCAATTGACAAAAAACCTATAACTGAATGGTACCAGCGCGTACCGGGTGTAGAGTGTCTATGCATGGATCTGCAGTATGAAGATAACTGCAGGCGTGCCTGTGAGGATGCTGTCGAGGTTTATAATCTGGCGGCCGATATGGGAGGCATGGGCTTTATCGAGCGATTCCGTGTGGAGTGTCTGCGCAGCATCCTTATCAATACACACATGATTGAATCGGCGTATCGAGCCGGCGCCCGGAGGTATTTCTTCTCATCATCGGCTTGTGCATATAATACCGACCTCCAGAAAGACCCGGACTCGCGAGCGTTGAAGGAATCGGATGCTTATCCGGCGATGGCCGAGCGTGGTTACGGGTGGGAAAAGCTAATGTCCGAGATGTTCTGCCAGGAATACTGGGCCGAACGCGATCTCAAGACATCTATTGCGCGGTTCCATAATGTTTACGGTCCCTGCGGTACATGGGACGGCGGGCGTGAAAAGGCCCCTGCCGCTATTTGTCGCAAAGTTATCGAAGCAAAAGATAAAGGATTAGATGAAATTATTATATGGGGCGACGGGCACCAAACTCGCAGCTTTATGTACATTAACGACTGTGTACATGGTATCGATATGATTATGCACTGTGACGAGCTTATCGCAACACCTATCAACCTGGGTTCAAACTATCTGATTTCCATCAATGACCTGGTCTCATTAGCAGAGAGCATCGGCGGAATCACCTTAAAACGCAAATATGACCCGGATGCGCCCAAGGGAGTAGGCGGCAGAAACAGCGACAATACGTTCATCAGAAAGATACTTGGCTGGGAGCCAAGCACGTCCCTTAAAGATGGTTTGAAGCAGACATACAAGTGGATCGAGAAGCAATATACGGATCGCAAGGCGGGCAAACGTACCATCAGTTAAAAACCGGGATTCTAACGATGCGATATGTAAGATAAAACGCATATCAGTTGATTACTTATCGGGATTGTGAACATCTAAGACAAGCGTATGAGGATAAATAAAAAACTCCAGATTACCGATGTTGTCGGGAAGCTGCCATACAGAATCGCTCTCGCCGGTGGATGGATCGACCAGCCCTTTATCTCTAAACACAATCCGTCGCCACCCGGTTCTATGGTTGTTGTCAGCGTCGAACCGCAGTTTATGTTTATGGAGCGAGCCGGCATATGTATCGGTACCCGCAATATCGCCCTGGAACTGTGGAAGGATGGTGTGCCTGACCGTGAATCCGGCGAGCTTGTGCAGGAGCTCTACGCCGCTGAAAATAAAGGAAAGGCCGAGCCATCAGGCTCACAGGATATGATTGGTTTAATCTATCCGGGTATTAGTCGGTTGGATTATGATTTCAAACATCAGGGAGGTATCTTCCCGCAATATATCGAGTCGAATAATGACCCGGAGATTGCTTCCTGGCTGGAAACTGTTATTCATGTCCTTCCGGTTGTACAGCGGCCGGATGGTTACAATCCGCTCGAAACAAAAAACCTTCAGCCGGATTGGATTGCCAGACTCGGGCAATCAGGCAAAACCTGCTATGATGCTATTATGGCTCGGGATATTGAAGCACTGGGCGAATCAATGAATGAGTGTATGCTGTGCTGGGAGACAATCCTGCCCGGTACGGTTCGTCATCATACGTTAAAAGTGGACCTGCTGTCATTGCTGGAATACTACCAATCCAAATATTCAGGAGCTATGTATTCAGGTTGTGGCGGCGGTTATCTATATGTTGTCTCGAATAAATCCGTTCCGGGCGCTTTCCATATTAAAGTGAGAATTAAACAATAATGACTAACGCCGAGAAGTGTGTTGTTGTGTGCGGTAGTTTTGACGATATTCGATCATCCGACATACGTTTTCTGCAGGAGGCGTCTCATTTTGGTTGCTTACATATTTTATTGTGGGATGATGAATCTTTACTATCTGCAACAGGTGAGGAACCCAAATTTCCCCAACACGAGCGTCTTTACTTTCTGCAGGCGATTCGTTTCGTCGATAAGGTTCACTTAGTGACGCAAAAATCGAATAACCAAGAGCTTTCATCAGTAGATGGTGTTTATCCGAATATATGGGCTGTTCGGCAAAGTGACGACACCCCTGCCAAACAGGCCTTCTGCTCAAGTAAAGGGCTGGATTACCGAATTTTATTTAAAAGAGATTTAATGGGATTTCCAGATACCCTCGAAACAGAACCTTATGAAACTGTCCGAAAGAAGGTGTTGGTTACGGGTTGCTACGATTGGTTTCATTCGGGTCATGTGCGATTTCTGGAGGAAGTGTCGGAACTGGGCGATGTGTACGTTGTAGTGGGCCACGATGCCAACGTGCGGGCCTTAAAGGGAAAAGGACATCCCATGTTTCCACAGGACGAACGCCGCTATATGGTTCAGTCCATTCGTTTTGTCAGGCAGGCATTGATCTCAACCGGCTACGGCTGGCTTGATGCGGAACCCGAATTGAAGATAATAAAACCGGACATATATGCATTGAATGAGGATGGCGACAGGCCGGAAAAACAAAGGTACTGTAAAGAGCATGGTATCGAATATGTCGTATTAAAACGACTGCCCAGGGAAGGACTCCCAAAACGAGAGAGTTCTGTGCTACGCGGTTTTTAATAAAAGCTGTTTAATTATATATCGATCAAAATATCAGAATCCTACATTATATCTATAACATGTATTCGAGTTCTGTTCTCCGTTTCAATGAGAGGTTCATATGAAAGCTATATTCAAAAGATACTGTAAGTGTATGGAACTCAAAGATGACCATGTACTGATCGAAGAATATAAGAAGCTTCATGCAATGGGAGCCGTCTGGCCCGAGATCACATCCGGCATGAAAGAGGTCGGTATCATAGACATGGAAATATATATCTCAGGCACTACCCTGTTTATGATTATGGACACAAAAGCGGATTTAGATCACGACCGTGCTATGGCCGAATTAGCAACGTTGCCGCGCCAGGCAGAATGGGAAGCTTTGGTATCGCGGTACCAAAAAACACACAGCAATGCATCCGCCGGTGAAAAATGGCGAATAGTCGAACGAATATATAAAATGGACCAGAAAAAAGATCATCGCCC
>CAZMZR010000073.1:0-16897 GCA_964570855.1 uncultured Pirellulales bacterium | reverse complement strand
GTCCCCGGAGGGACGCCTTACGGCACGCTCGCAATGACATAGGAAGATAGAAATAAATGAACCAGCAAAACAAACAACCTGAAAAACTAAAAGACAAGCTCCGATTCAGTCAGGAACAATATGACTTCCTCATAGATCGTACAAAGAAGGGTCAAGAAGGTATAAGTGAGTGGAACCAGTGGCGCAATAAGAAGGAGAATCTTTTTAAAGATATTGATTTGGATGGTGTTGATCTTTCACGTCGTTATCTCAAAGGTATACACTTAGGACTTCGAGGTTTTGAAGGTAATAAAAGCAATGTTTATCTAAGAGGAGCAAATCTAAGTTGGAGTAATCTTCAAAATACTGCTCTTATGAACGCTCATTTAGAAGGTGCTAAATTGTATTTTTCCCATCTCGAAGATGCAGATATTGCTCATGCACATTTGGAAGAAGCTGAATGCCAGAGAGCAAATGTCAACAGCAACACTTCATTTTGGGAGTGTAAAGTTAGTAGGGAAACCCACTTTTTGGGTGTGAATTTAAACGTAGTAAAAATAGATCCGGCGACAAAGCAGCTTTTGGAATATAATATTCGTAGAAAGAATTGGGAAGATTGGTATAAAGAGCACGCTTTCTTAAAATTCCTCGTTAGGACATTCTGGTGGATAAGTGATTATGGAATATCAACAAAACGGATTATATTTACATTTTTCGGATTGGCGTTGTTATTTGCGGCAGTTTACTCGCTTTTTGCTTTTTTATCTCCTCCCGGAGTTGTTAGTAATTTAGAGGTAGAGCCGCATTTACCTTTGTGGCATTATGGTCTGTTGGTTTTTCTAAGACCAGTTTATTTTTCAGTTGTTACAATGACGACGCTCGGTTTTGGTGATATATATGCCAATGCTCGAAGTATCTGGGGACATATTTTACTTACATTTCAGGTGATTTTGGGTTATGTTCTATTGGGTGCGTTGGTGACGCGGTTTGCGGTATTGTTTACCGCCGGCGGCCCGGCGGGAAAATTCGCAGATGAAAAGAAAATCAAAAATAAAAATGCAAAAATTAAAACCACAAATTAAAATCCAAAATGTTGCAATAATCTAACAAGTGATTAGGGCTGTTAAATGACTAACACCGAATCGAGCGACAAGCAACGAGTATCGAGCGAAGAGATTCCCTGGTGGCACTGGCATCGCCGGTTATATAACTGGGTTCTTCATTTCGCCCATACAAGGCACGGTGCGACGGCTTTATTTGTTTTGAGTTTTGCCGAATCGAGTTTTTTCCCTGTCCCGCCGGATGTGTTGCTTGGTCCGCTGGCGCTCGGGGCGCCGAAAAAATGGTTTCGCTTTGCTCTTGCCTGTTCGATTGCATCGGTGCTCGGCGGAATTTTGGGTTATTGTATCGGTATGTTTCTATGGTCTTTGATCGGCCCATGGGCATACGCACATCTTGGATCGATAGGCTTAACGGAGGCGAACTTCGCCAGGTTCCAGGCCGGTTACGAAAAGTGGGATTTCTGGATAGTTTTCACCTGTGGTTTTACCCCGTTGCCGTACAAGGTCTGTACAATATCGGCGGGTGTGGCGAAAATCAATTTTCTTGGTTTTCTGATTGCCTCGACCGTCAGCCGAACCGCGAGATTTTTCATCGTCGCCGGACTGATGGGCTGGAAGGGCGAAAAGATTCGGCCCTTTGTCGAAAAATATTTCAACTGGCTTTCGCTTGCGTTTGTAATCCTCTTGATTGGCGGATTCCTTGTGATAAAATGGTGGCATTAAAAACTCCCACTGGAACCGTGGGCTAAGTATCGGAGTGTAGTCATGGATGATAAACAAAAACGAACTCTCCTGAAAGTTGCCCGCGATACAGTCGAGGCGGTAATCAATCGCAGGCCGATGCAAAAGCCCAAATCGGATGACCCTGAACTGAACGTGCCCGGCGGATGTTTCGTGACTTTGAAGAACCACGGCCGATTGCGAGGTTGTATCGGCCAGTTCACTTCCGACGACCCGTTGATTGAGCTGGTCGCCGAGATGGCAAAAACCTCGGCTACCGGTGACACGCGCTTTTTGGCCAACCAGATAAGCCCGGGCGAGCTTAACAAACTGGATATCGAGATTTCGGTTCTTTCGCCTTTGGAACGTACCGACGACCCGCTGAGTCTGCGGCTCGGAATCGACGGCATTTATATCAGAAAAGGATACACTTCAGGCTGTTTTCTGCCGCAGGTTGCCACCGAGACCGGCTGGGACAAGGAGGAATTTCTCTCGTGCTGCTGCGCACACAAAGCCGGCCTGATGCCCGATGCCTGGCGCGACCCGGAAACGGAAGTGTATTTGTTCACAGCCGATGTCTTCGGTGCAGACTTCAAGGATATATAACTTTCTATTAACGATTAGTTTTATGATTGAACACCGGGTGGGGCCGTACGGCCCCACCCGTTTTCTTTTCGATGCTATTGTTCGGATTAGTTTGGAATTGAGCCTCCCTGAATTTCATTGACCCTTATGACCTTGCCGTTTGACAGAGTGTAGCTGACTTTATACAGACTTAATCTCATGCCCTTTTCATCCCACTGTCTTAAAAGTGTTCTCTCGTATTTGCCGGCCTGCCTCAACTTATCTATCTCTTCACGGGCCGCATCGAACTCTTTCTGGTCGGAAATATCTTCAGACGCAATCGATACCGACAGCGAACCGACTTTGGTAAAGCCGCCGTCCTCGTTTTCTGTGACTTCAACCTTCGGTCCATCTGTAAATATATAGGTTATTATCTTACCACCGGCATAGGTTAAAGGCAGCAGAATCATAGTTGCAATTGTAACCACTGCGGCTACCCGCCAAAGTGAGACTGGTCTGCCTGCAGGAGCAAAACACCTGCGTATGATATTGTCACTTTTTTTACCTTCTGTAAAAGTAATGTTCCCCTGCAATTCGTCCAGCAGGCCGTCGGGCGCTGATGGTTTCGGAGCGGCCCTGAGACATTTTTCAATTTCTTTTTCAGTATTCATATTACTTTTCCTTTTGCAATTGGGATTGTCTGTTTTTGTCGATATTCGTTTTCTTCGATGTCTAACTTGTTTCTGAGTATTTTCAAGACTTCGCGAAGTCTGTATTTAACGGTACTTGTCGCAATCTCCAGGACTTTGGCTGTTTCTCTTATGGATAGGCCCTGGTAATAATGCAGGTGCACAACGTGTTTTTTATCGTCATCGAGCAAATCAACAGCTTCGTACAGACGCTGAACCGATTGGCGTTCGGCGGCGTTTGCAAACGGACCCGGATTTGTATCCGGGCACTCGTGCCACCATTGATGAGGATTCGTTTTTGCGCCGGCGGCGTTGCTGCGTTTCCAATCGATGAATGTATTATAAGCGATTCTGTAAAGCCATGTCGAAAATTTGCTTCGTCCCGTGAAGCCGTCGAGTGACGACCAGACCTTTAGAAATGTTTGCTGGGTCAAATCCTCGGCGTCGGTTTGACTGTTGCAAAGACGCCTCAAATAGGCGTAGATATCTTCATAGAAGATTTGTATAAGCTCACATGCCGCGTTTTTATCTCTTTTCCTGATTCGTTTAAATAGATGTTTTATACGATTATTCATAAATTTTCCTGTTATTACATCCCATAATCGGTAAGGCTATCAGTATAGACGAAAAAAAGAGGCTGACTGGATAAAATATAATGGATTCTTTATGATTTGCAGCCGATGGTAATGATAACACCAATTTATAGAAATGTGTATAGGAAGGAATGCGGTGAAGAAGTTTCCCCTGATATGGATAATAGTAATTATTTGTCTGGCCGGCTGCACATCCGATAAATCCGTCACGCCGGATGCCCGCGCCCGGCGAATCGGCTTGTACACCAAATTGGTCGTTGAGTATTTGCAGGATCAGAACCTGCCCGATCTGGAATCCGTTGAGCCGTGGGAAAATGATTACGGTCCGGGTTTGAAACTTACAACCAGCCATTACGAGGTTTACACAACGCTGTTCAATCGTGAGATGCTCTGTAAAGTCCCCCGGTTCATGGAAACTGCTTATAGTGCATACAACAGCCAGTTGCCGAAACCGGTAGAAACATCGACGAAGTTTCTTGTTTATCTTTTCGCAGAGCGCCGGCAGTGGGACCATTTTACGTGGAATTTTGCAGGTCAACAGGCGGAAATGTTCTGCAAAATCAAGGCCGGAGCATATTGTCATAACGGCGCCTGTGTTACATACGATATCGGTCTGGAACGGACCTTTCTGGCTCTCGGCCATGAGGGCTGGCATCAGTTTAACAGCAGGGTTTTCAAGTTTCGCCTGCCGAGCTGGCTTGACGAAGGTGTGGCGATGCTTTTCGAAGCACATACGACCGAGGAAGGAGCGATTTATTTTGTGCCGGGCCAAAACACACATCGATTGAACGCCCTGAAGGAGACGCTGACAAATGATACGGTTATTCCCCTGCGGGAGTTGACGGCGATAAATCCGGGACAGGTGCTTGCCACCGATGAGACCAAAGACGTGATGGCGTTTTACAGTCAGTCGTACGCGTTGGTTCGCTTTTTGAGGGAAGCGGATTCCGGCAAAAGACTGGAGATTTATCACAGGCTCCTGGCCGACGGATTGACGGGCAACTGGCCGCTCGATGAAATCAGTAAAGAAGTAGCCATCGACAGAAATGCGCCTAAAACCATTCTTTGGAATCACATCGTCGGCACGATGTTGTTTCAAAAATATATCGATGAGGATTTCGAGCGAATCGAGCAGGAGTATTTGTCCTTCTGCAGGGAGATAGCTCGAATATAAATATAGCGAGTGAATAAAAAGCGGAAATTTTAGTTTTAATGCGGAGTACATACTGATGACCGAAACATATACAGCACAAATCATTTTGGCTTCAGCTTCTCCAAGACGTAAACAGTTATTATCGAAGGCAGGTTACCAGTTTGCGGTGGTTCATCCCGAAATCGACGAGTCGGCATATTCGGCCGAGCAGGTCGATTCCGAACAATACGCCCGACAACTGGCGCTGGCCAAGGCGAAAAGCATCGCCGAAAAGCACCCGGAAAGCCTGGTCATAAGTGCCGACACGATTGTGGATTTCCAGGGCGAGATAATCGGCAAGCCCGCCGATGCGAAAGAAGCCCGGCAGATAATTCAAAAGCTCTTCAGTGCGCCTCACCGGGTGATTACCGGCCTTGCGATTTGCAGATTGAGCGACAACACCGAATTGGTGGCCTGCGATAACACGACCGTTTTTCCGAAGCAAATTACCCAGGAACAAATAACCGGGTATATAAAAAGCGGCCTCTGGAAGGAAAAATCCGGTGCATACGACATAAAAGAGAACGGCGACGAGTTTGTCGAGAAAATCGAGGGCAGTCTGACAAACGTGATGGGTTTGCCGATGGAGCTTCTGGAACGCCTGCTGGGTAAAATTTTCTCTCAGCAATAACCGCAAAGCCAGGGATTCTTCTGAGTCCATAAGTTTAATATTTCGGGTTTAGTGCTTCGGATTTCCGGCAGCAGGCCGGCGAATTGGCTTTGAATTGGGTTTGTTTTTACCCTGCCAAAATGCCGGCTTTTTGTCGTATTCCTTTTATTTCAAAGAGCTTACGCCAAATTACCCATTTTGAAATTGGGTTTGTTTTTCATTTTTTCTTCTATTTTCTATCTTCTGCCTTCAGTTTTCCGTTTTCCGTCTTCCGTATCCTGTCTTCTATCGTTACCAACTTGTCTCAGCGAAGCTGAAAGGGATGCCCCGCTAAGGGGTCCCTAAAAGGACTTACGGCAAGAGCAAGCTTTTAATTTGACATTCCCTATCCGCATACTCGCTGCGAACTATCCATAGTTCGTGGCGCATTATACCCTAAAACCGCCGAAAAACAAGCAAAATCCCCGTTTTTAAGGCAAATTGACCTTTAGATGGACTTGTCTGACAAAGGAAAAAGAGCAGAAACTAAATTTATTTAAAATAATGCTTGACATGATATGCATTATTGTAATAATTGTAATAGTTGATATAGAACAAGTAGCGAGAAAAATATGCAGTTTAATATTGATAACAGCTCGGGCAGGCCGGTTTACCAGCAGCTCATGGATCAGGTTAAACGTGACATCGCCCTTGGCAAGCTCACCAAAGACGAAAAACTTCCCACGGTACGACAATTGGCCGGTCAGCTTGCCATCAATCCGAATACCATCGCCAAGGCTTATCGCCAGCTGGAACAGGAAGGGATAATTGTGACCAGGCCCGGTTCCGGTGCATTTGTTGCAAACCTTGATAGTAATTTAAGCAGGGCCGTGAAGAAGAAACTTCTGTCTGAGGAACTGGAGCGAATCGCGGTCGATGCCTATCACATGCAGATAGACCGGCACATCCTTACACAGTGGTTCGAACAGGCGGTTGAAAAATTCAACCTGGCCGAAGAGAAGGAGAAAACGAATGAATGATAACGCCATTAACGTTGAAAATCTGGTCAAATATTTCGATGGACGCTGCGTTTTGGATGGTATCTATCTTAAGGTGCCGCGAGGCTGCATCTACGGCCTGTTGGGACGCAACGGCATCGGCAAAACGACGATGATTCGAATCCTTCTTGGTCTGGAATCACCAACACGGGGACAGACTTCCATGCTGGGAATCGATTCGACCAGACTTTCGGCAAAAGTCCGCGGCCGAATCGGCTGCGTGGCCGAGGGGCATAACCTAATTCAGAACTACAAAGTCAGCCGACTTATCAAACTCTGCAAAGACCTCTCGGTTCGATGGAACAATGAATTCTTCGAGCACCTGATCGAAACGTTTCGTCTTCCGATAGATCGAAGGATAAAGGATTTGTCCATGGGCATGAGGGCGCAATTGAACCTGGCGCTGGCCATGGCGACCGAGCCGGAGCTTTTGATTCTCGACGACCCCACGCTCGGACTGGATACCGTCGCACGACGACAGTTTCTCGAACTTGCTATTGAGCTTATCCAGCAGCAGGAACGAACGATTTTGTTCTGCTCCCATATACTAAGTGACGTCGAGCGAATCGCCGACCGCGTGGGTGTACTCGCCGCCGGTAAGTTAGTTGTGGACTGCCGGCTGGAAGAGCTGAAAAGACGTATCAAAAAATTACAGGTTATTTTCCCCGATAAAGCGCCGGAAAACATCTATATAACGGAGATTATAAATCAACAGGTCCACGACCGGGAGATGGTCTTGACTGTTGCCAACTGGAACCGCCGGAAACAAACTATTCTGGATACTTTCAAGCCGTCAAGCTGCACTGAAGTTCCAATGAGCCTTGAGGATATCTTTATAGAATGTACCAAACCTGCTCAGGAACTAATTCAGACCGGAGTACAGGAGATACAAAATGCTTAAAATGCTGATGCTAATTAAAAGAGAAATTTACGACCACATCGCATATTTTTTAGGGGCGATTATCTTTTCGATGATTATTGTAATCATCACGTTATCTGCGACACACCGTTCCGATAATCACGATGCTCCTGAATTGGCTGTAGCCCTTTCGTTTCCTGTTATTATAATACTTATAATCGGATTCACTTCGATGGGGATATCACAGATGTACGCGGATAAAAACAAAAGAATATCCGCTTTTTTATTAACTCTCCCTGTCACCCGCGGCCGGATTCTCGCGGCAAGAATTATTACAGGTATCCTTGCTATTGTGACATTATTTGTGCCTCTGATAATTACAACCATTATATTATACGGACTTCTCGTGCCCCCTGTACCTGTCATCAAAGGAATGATTTTCGATATATTTGCGACGATAATATTAACAGCCATAGCCTGCTATTGTATCGGCTTACAAACAGGCTGGATGACCGGCAGGATCCTGCCTCCATTAGCGGGATTAATTTTAACCTTTATCTTTGCTTCGATTATCCTTATCAAAGGTTTCTGGCCACAAGTCTGGTTATTATTGATTATATTTATTATTGCATCTGTTGTTCGTATCCGGCAGAAATTTATGAAAACTCCGCTTTAGGAATAAACTCATGAAAGCCTCGGCCAATAATTTTGTGAAAGTTATTACTACCGGATTTGTTGTTTTGATTTTTATGTCACTTTTGTTGTTCTGGTTACGCTTGTATTGTGAACATAATTTAGTTGTTGATATACTGCCTTCCGATGCAAAAGAAATCCGCATCGAACCTTCCGGATTAGTACCGGATGAAATTGAGAACGACCCTAATGCGACAATTCATTCCTGGGTGAATGCACGGATAAGGGATGAAAGAATCCTGGGTATTATAGACTACTTTAATAAGAGATCTGAAGGAGAACAATTCTCGACTATTTACCTCAACGACTGGCAAGTTGTATATTTTGATAAAAGTTCAGGGCACATAATATTTAAACAAAAGATTGAACAAGAAACGTCTGATGATACTTCAACTCACAAGTATGTCGCACTCTATATCGGCCCGGAGGGATTTTCTACAACTCCCGATAAAAAGCTCGGAAAGTTTATTTCTCCAATTGTAGATGAGAGCAACTCAGATCCGTGGCTTACATTATATGACAAGAAATTACGGCGATTTTTCAACATTAAATTTAATGAGAGAATCGTAGCCAAAGGCCCTCAATTACCGAAAGACGATTTTCATAGGCCGGTTGATATTGGAAAATTAAGAAAAAATCCCTATATTGTAAATTTATCCTGGGATGGACCTTATGCCGAACAGCCGGAGAAGTATATTAGAAAAGGGGACTATACAAGCTACCGATCTAAACCAATCGTCCGGATAGAAGTAATAATAAGTCAGGGACTATTTGTGTTTGTTCTTGATGAAACCGGCCGAATAGATTTGCTTGACAGGGAAACACTCGAATTTGCCGGTACGGCCGGTTATTTGCCTGCACCTGATACTTTGTTTCCAGACAAACCGTTTGCAAGACCCGGAGATTTATTGGCATACGAGGTCCTGCCGCTGGTTTTGAATACCGATCTCCAATACAGGGGATTGTTCGTAGCTTCTGTTAATAGAGAGGGAACCGATATGACACTCGGTGTCTTTGATAAAGATGGGAAGGTAATCAAAGGCAAATCGAGCAGGAGCATATATTACACGCAACGCGGTCGTGAGGAGGAGGTAGCTTCTGGTAGAGCAGCTTATTTCCACCTCCCCTGGGGGCCGGCATTGACAATAACAAAGTATTTATTGGAGAATCTGCACCCGCCGATTTTATCCGTCGTCTCGTATTTCACGGCTGATAGTATCGAGGCCGCATCTGGTCACAGTGCATTGTTTGTCCTGCCTAATTCTTTTATTGCCATGAAGGGCCGGGATGTTAAAGGAAGTTTCGCAAGTCGACTCTTATTTGCACTGTTTTTGATATCGCCGTCGATCATCCTGTCGATATTTCTTGCCTGGCGAGTTGGTAAAGATGCTGCTTTTATTGGGCTCTCGGGCAATGTAACTTTGTTATGGATATTAGGGACTATTGCCTTTGGCCTTGTTGGATATATTACTTACAGGTTAGTCAGGCCGAAGTTTGCCCTTGTCACATGCCAGAATTGCGGCAAACCAAGAAGGCCGGATATGGAAAACTGTCATCGCTGCAAAAGCAAATGGCACATAACGGAGCTTATCCCGCCGGCCTGGCGGGTGGTGGACTGAACAACATACACCGTAGTTGCTCCAATTCTTCGAATTACATGCGAAAAATGCACATCCGGGGCGGTTGAAAAAAAGGTTGTAATTTGCCGGGAATTGATATAGGATAAAGGTGGAATTTGGTTGTCGGAAGCTCGTTCCAGCGTGGTTTTTTGAAGAATTTCGGCAATTTGGCCTTATATTTAACGAAAGGAACAGAGGATGAATACAGTCAATCGTCGTCAATTTCTCAAGCAAAGTCTTACAGCCGCTGCGGGCACGTATCTGGGTTTATCGCTCTGTAAACCCGGGTCGGTTCTGGGTGCAAATAATGATATTCGCGTCGCCGTTGTCGGTGTAGGCGGACGCGGTAGTGGACTTATTTATAATTTCCATGAAATAGAAGGAGTTCGCGTCGTGGCCGTATGCGATGCGGATAAGCAGCGTGTTGACGATAATCTTAAAAAGTTAAAAGAGAGAGATGAAAATGCAGGCGATGTACAGGGATACGTCGATTTTAGAAAAATCCTGGACCGTAAGGACGTTGACGTCATCGCCATCGCCTCGCCCAATCACTGGCACTCGCTCATGACGGTTATGGCCTGTCAGGCGGGCAAGCATGTCTATTCTGAAAAGCCGGTCAGCCACGCAATCTGGGAAGGCCGCAAGATGGTCGAAGCGGCGCGCAAGTACGACCGAATCGTACAGACCGGCACGCAGCAGCGTTCGTGTCCGGCGGTGCAGGAGGCTGCACGTGACGTCCAGTCCGGCAAATACGGGAAGGTACTCTGGGTACACTGTTCGAGGTTAAATTCACGACAGCCTATCGGTAAAGTCACCGAGCCGCAGCCGGTCCCGGAAACCGTCGATTACAATCTCTGGGCGGGTCCTGCCCCGATGACGCCGGTAATGCGTAAGAGTTTCCACTACGACTGGCACTGGCAATGGAACTGGGGCAACGGCGAGATGGCTAACTGGGGTGTTCACTATGTCGATGACCTGCGTCATATATTGGGCTGGAACGATGTGCCGACGAAGGTCGTATCTGCGGGCAACCGTTTCCTCTGGGACGATAACGGTGAAACTCCGAATATGCTCTTCTCATTACTCGAGCATGGCGATGTGAAAGTTGTCGTCGAGATTAGGAACCTGCCCGATCCGAAGCGCCGCGGAGGTAATACCGGGGCGGTTTATCTCGACCGCCGTGACGGTAATTATATCCAGTGCGAGAATGCAACTGTCCGCATTTCACGCGGCGGCGGATGGGCCTACGACAACGACGGCAACAAAATCCATCAATACAAGGGAGACGCCGGGGCTAATCACGTCCGCAACTTTATCGGCGCCTTACGCAGCGGCCGCAGGGAAGACCTAAATGCGGAAATCGAAGTCGGCCATCTTAGCACGGCGATGTGTCACCAGGCTAATATTTCATTCCTGGCCGGTGCCGAGGCTTCCCCCGAAGAGGCTCGCGAGAGTTTCAAAAGCCATGAAGATGCTGCTAATACGCTTAAAGATGTGCTGGAACAGCTCGACGGTAACGGCGTGGACCTTACCAAGCAAAAGCTTATTCTCGGTCCGCAACTGACTTTCGACCGCGAGCAGGAACGCTTCGTCGGTGAAAATGCCGATAAGGCCAACAAATTCGTTAAGTGTTCCTACCGCGAGCCGTTCGTTGTGCCCGAATCGGTATAACCGTAGGGAAGGTTCGTCACTGCATAGGACAAGAACGTTACCGACGAGATAAGCGTCCGGGGAGAAGTTTTGCCACATCAAAATATTTTCAAAATTCCGGAAACCTTTTACCGGTATCTTCGTAATAAACGTAAAAGAATTGGATGAAAGTGTGCGGTTGAGCAGGCCAATTAATGGGTTGTTGAACAAACGAATCAAAAATTTCCGAAGGAGATTCACATGAAAAGCAAAATGGTGGTTTTCGTATCAAGTATTGTCTTATTGTCCATCCTTGCCTCGATTGATACTTATGCCGACTCAGGCGCTGATTACTGGCCGGCATGGAGAGGACCGGATGCGACAGGTGTAGCCGGAAACAGCAATCCGCCGCTGACCTGGAGCGAAACGGAAAATATTAAATGGAAGGTCAAGGTACCCGGACAAGGATTATCGACTCCTGTTATCTGGGCGGATAAAATTTTCTTTTTAACGGCCGTAAATAGCGATAAAGAAGGAGCATACAAGTTCGACTTCGTTTGTATGGACAGAAATACTGGCAAGATTCTCTGGCAAAAAACCACCCGTGAGGAAGTGCCGCATGAGGGACATCAAGAGACCGGCAGCTTTGCTTCAAATTCATGTGTGACCGACGGTAAATGCGTTTGGGCGAGCTTCGGCTCGCGTGGCGTGCACTGTTACGATATGGATGGAAATCATAAATGGAGCAGGGATTTGGGAAAAATGAACATAGCCAGGGCTTTCGGCGAGGGAAGTTCCGCTGCTCTGGCCGGTAATGCGATTATAGTTGTAATGGACCACGAAGGCGACTCTGCCGTTTATGCCTTAAATAAAGATACAGGTGAGACGATCTGGCAAAAGAGCCGTGACGAAGCAACATCATGGGCGACTCCGCTGCCGGTCGAAGTCAACGGCAGGCTACAGGTCGTCACCAATGCGACGAATATGGTTCGCAGCTACGATGTAAAAACCGGCGATGTTATCTGGCAATGCAGCGGCCAAACGAGGAACGTTATTCCGACCCCGGTGACCGGCTTCGGTAAAGTAATCTGCATGAGCGGTTTTCGCGGCAGTGCCCTTCATGCAATTGAGCTTGGACAAACAGGAGACTTGAGCAACACCGATGCAATTAGCTGGAAGGTTGGCAGTGATACTCCCTATGTACCGTCTCCATTGCTCTATGATGATAAAATTTACTTCTTATCAGTTAACAAACCTATTCTTTCATGCTACCAGGCAGAGACAGGAAAGCCGAATTACACAGCGCAGAATCTTGAAGGAGTCGGCAATTTTTATGCATCTCCGGTCGGAGCGGCGGGACGGGTATATTTAGCATCCCAAAACGGTGTCACGCTGGTAGTCAAACATTCGGACACATACGAGGTCCTAGCCTCCAATAAACTCGACGACCGGTTCGATGCTTCCCCGGCTGTGGCCGGCAATGAATTATTCCTGAAGGGAAAAGAATACATATATTGCATATCCGAACGCTGAGATTTACAAATCTTCACCAATTTGTTCTTGGAGATACAACGACATCGCTCGATAAAATGGTATAAATGTACCGGGATTATCGGTCTGTGTTGTTGTTTTTGCCAAGCATCATCTATCTCAGTGTATTTTCCTATCTTGTGGGAAATTATGTACTTAGGGCGGTCCAAAGGCCCTGGAAAGACAAATATTCGAGCGATGATTGTGCATACTACCCGTAATTAACCGTATGGAGAGTTTCAAAGCGACTGCGTTAACCGGCCGATATACTTACTATCGCATTACTGCTTTTTCTGTAAAAAATTAACTGGGAATTATGGGATTGAGTTTGTACTATATGTATCGTAACCTGCCGATCCAAAAACACATTTTTGGAGGATAGAGAAAATGAAACGTTTAACAATTCTTATAGTAATCTTAACCTGTTTTACAGCGCTCTGCCTCGGCCAGCGTAGAGTCCGGGCCGTAACCCAGAAGATAATTCAGCTAACAAGACCGAAGACGGTAGGAAAAGTTTCTTTCGAAGAGGCCCTCTCGAAGCAACAGGATGTTCTTATGTTCACCGGGCAGACGTTCGAACGAATACTAATAGGCCAATTGGCCTGGGCGGCCCAGGGTGTTAGAGAATTGCAAACAAACCTGCAAACAGTATCTTCAACAGAAGCAGCTTCTCCTATACAACTTTATCTTGCAACGGACGAGGGAGTGTTTGCTTATCAACCGGACGAAAATAGCATGGAACAGACAATATATCAGGATGTACGTAATGCGCTTTCCACTGCGGCCGCTCCGATGGCCGATTCTATAGCCTCGGCCGGATGTGTTTTTATTATCACTGTACCGACCAGAAGGCTCTCGACGCAACGCAGAGCAAGTAGCAGAACGTCTATGTATCTCCAGGCAGGTCATATGGCTCAGAATATCCAGCTACAGGCAATCTGTATGGATTTGGGCTCTGTGACTATTAGTGACTTTGATACGCGAAATGTTAATACCGCCTGTAGATTGCCCAGAAACGTTGAACCCCTCTATATAATCTGCGTCGGTTATCCCGCCAGCCAGACTGTATCAGAGGCGGGTGACGATCAGACGGGCGAGACAATAAAAAGAGTGGCATTGATAGTACCAAGCAGAAATTTCCGTGACGAGGAGTTTTTCGAGACTTTAAAGGCGCTTGATGCAGCATCGATTCAGAGAGTTGTAGCAAGTAAACGAATAGGGATTATAAGAGGATTCCTCGGGGGTGGTTTTGAAGCAAATATGCTTGTCAACCAATTGAAAGTGGATGATTACGATGCGTTTATATTCATCGGTGGTGCAGGAGCGGTTGAGTATGTCAACGATCCTGTTGCTTTGAATCTAATCCGTGAGGCGGTTGAAAAAAGGAAGATTGTTGCAGCGACTTCCACGGCACCGTCGATACTGGCCAATGCCGGCGTACTCAAAGGGGTGAAAGTGACCGCTTTTTTGTCTGAACGTGATATTCTCTTACAATCCGGCGCCGTATATATGGGCACGCCCGTTGAGCAGGATATGAAGATTATAACATGCAGTGGTCCGGATGCGGTGGTACCTTTTACCCGGGCTTTGACGGACGCCATCACCGGCAGGTAGTTTCCTCACTAAAGATTTTCGTTATGAAATGCCCCTGTCACTGCCGGAGCTGTAACGATTCGTAATCGGCAGCCTCCTGTCCCTGCCGAATGCCTTTGGCGTGATTTTTACTCCCGGTGGAGATTGCCGTCGCTTGTATTCGTTTTTATCGACCATGCGGAGGACACGTAGCACAACATCTTTCGGCAGGCCCAGCTCGACCAGCTCTTTGGCGGACTTGTCTTCTTCGATATAGCTTTTTAGAATTTTATCGAGCAGGTCATAGTCAGGCAGCGAATCGGTGTCCTTCTGGTCGGGCTTCAATTCGGCGCTGGGGGGACGGGTCAATACATCAGCCGGGATGATTTCGCTGCCGGATATCCTGTTTATATGTTCGGCCAATTTGTAAACCATCGTCTTGGGAACATCCTTTATCACTGCAAAACCACCGGCGGTATCGCCGTAAAGCGTGGAATAGCCGACCGCCGTTTCGCTTTTATTACCTGTTGTCAGTACCAGAGCACCTGCACTGTTGCTCAGTGACATCAGGATCGTCCCGCGAATCCGGGCCTGAAGGTTCTCGTATGCGATGCCTTCACTCTGCCAGCCGGGCACCGGTTTCAATGCGTCATCGAACTGTTTCAGCACGGGCTGTATGGGAATCGTTAGAAATTCTACACCGAGGTTTGTTGCCAGTCTTTCGGCATCATTTATCGTCTCAGGCGTATTGAACTGCGTTGGCATTGTGATGCCGGCAACATTCTCCGGCCCCAGGGCGGCGACGGCGACAGCGGCGACAACAGAGGAATCTATACCTCCGCTCAGGCCGAGCAGGACCTTCTCGAAGCCGTTCTTGCATGTATAGTCTCTTGTCCCGAGCACAAGAGCCTGGTAGATCTCATCGATTAAATCGACCGGCTGAGGAGATGCGATTTGCAAAGGCTCGATTTTTACGTCACCATCCGTTCCGGTGACAATATCTGCAACGAGTAAATCCTCCTCGAACGCCCTGGCCTTTGTGATTGTCCTGCCGTTGGAATCCGCCAATATACTTCTGCCGTCAAAAACGATCTCATCCTGCCCGCCGACCAGGTTGCAATATGCAACTGCACAATTTAGCTTCCTTGCACATCGGCCGACGACGTCTTCCCTGATTTGAATCTTGCCGTAATGGAAAGGTGAGGCCGAAATGTTCACGGTTAGCTGGATTGGACCGGAATTTTTCAAAAAACCGGCCAGCCATTCCATGTCCCAGATATCGGCGCAGATTGTAACGGCAACGTTCATCCCGGCCACATCGATTACCAGCGGTTCGGCGCCGGAATGGAAATATCTTCGCTCGTCGAACACGCCGTAATTCGGCAGCCGGACCTTGCGATAGGTTTTAATGATTTTGCCGCCGTGCAGCACTGCAGCGGAATTGTAACTGGTATTTCCGACGGTCTCGACAAAACCAGCGATCAGCGTTGTGTCCGGGCAGTCGGCGGCGATTTTTTCAATACTCGCTGTGCATTCCTTCAAAAAATGCTTTTTGAGAACCAAATCTTCCGGCGGATAGCCGCAAACTGCCAGCTCCGGAAAGACCAGCAAATCCACATCTTCCCGAATTGCCCGGTCATAGATTTCCCGCATCTTCCCGGCGTTACCGTCGAGGTCACCGACCACCGCATTGAATTGTCCCAAAGCTATCCGCATAAAATAGTTATATTCGTCAAGAATTTGTAAAAAAATCAGCGGTTTGTAAGACCGGATAAAATCTTGCAGATGTTTTCTGCCATTTTTTACATTTTGTAAAAATGGCGAGAGGGCGGGATTCGATTTGCCCTCTCTTTGTAATATTCTTAATGAACTCATTCTACAGCTTAATTTTAATAAAAGCAAAGATTTAAATTCTCTCGTTGATTTACTATTCTTGTGCGATTTTTTACAGGCCCTTGAAACGTTGTGTCGAGCATATTGGTATCCGCTTTATGCTTATTTGCGAGGACGAGGATATGATAGGCATCAAGCAGAAGATTACACTCAGGGATTCTTTACCAGTTTACTGGAAAAACAGGGTTTGCGTTTGGTCGATTCGGAACGAGGCAAATTCCGCTCGTACCTTTTGGGCGCTTTAAAACATTTTATTGCTGATGAATTCGCACACAACCATGCCCAGAAGCGTGGTGGAGGTCAAACGATGCTCTCTCTTGATTTTGAGAATGCTGAAAACAAATATGGAACGAGGTGCATTGAATTCAACTGGAAAACTATATTTTCGTCCATCTGATGCAAAATTTCTCAAACTCGAAACAGCCAATATTGAGGTATATGCTAATATGTGCTTAGATTGTGGCTTTATCAATTTTATGGGAGATCCTAAGAAATTAAAAGAACTTACTGATTAAGAATGACTAACCTATTTTTAATTTTAAATAGACCTTCAATAAGCGTACTGAAGTACAAAAAACACTTGCTTAAAGTTAAATTCCAAATCAGTACTGTCCCGTTAACTTTTAATGTTTTTACGATAACACTAAATATACAATA
>CAZMZR010000072.1:0-17030 GCA_964570855.1 uncultured Pirellulales bacterium | reverse complement strand
TAACAATTCCAATCAACCAAATTTTCTAAATCATTAATTAATCCGGGAAATTCCTTAACTGATAGCCCTTCTGCATGAATTTAAGGTCCAAACTGTCCGGATGATCCGGGCTCCAACTCCCCTGAACATAAACATCGTACATGTCAATCGTACGTTCATCGAGCCATCGGTGCATCTCCGCCCTACCATCGGCCCAACCGAGACAGCTACTATTACCATGCCAGACTGTCAGCGGGTCACACCACTGACTTCCAGTAGGATATAAAAGCCATGAGCCCATATTCCATTCTCTGGGATCTGCTTCCTCCACAAATACATATTTTGTAGCGGGATTATCAATTTCAGAGTACTTACTGATATTAATGTACTCTGTGTTATTTAACTTTTCCCCATTCATACCACCGGCAATGGAAAAGCTACGGAAAGTCGCTAAATTCGTTCTCTTTCTGTCATCCGCAGGGCAGCGATATGAATCGACATTTTTTACATAACGAAATAACTTTCCGTTCCTTATGCCATTCTGCTCTTGTTCAAGAGTAGGATCTGTACTACCCGTATAGTTTCCATCTACATCCTGGGGAGGCTCGACCCAATACGGCTGATGATATTCCTTGAATGACGCACTTTTGGGTACATTACCATGAACTAACTTGCCGTCATTATCATCCTGGTACATAAACCACGCCATCGCCAGCGTTCTGACATTGTTCACGCAGTGAATACGCTTGGCCTGATCTCTGACTTTATGTAAGGCAGGCATCAAGATTCCCATCAGCACAGCTATGATTGCGATAACGACCAGCAATTCGATTAATGTAAAACCCGTTTTTTTCATTTTTTATCTCCTGAATCTGCAAAAGAGAGCCAAAGATTGAAACAAATAAAACAAGGCCGTAGAACAATACTCCCTGTATACATTATTGAAGTAAAAAGAAGTCACAAATATGGTTGATGCTTGTGCACAACAAAATCGCACTCTTTCAATATTTAGCTGTAATCCAACATTTTAAATAATACAACAATAACGGCTTTTTGTCAACCAACAAAATCTAAGAAAAAAACATTATATTTGCAATAAAACCGCATTTATACACACATCCACGGCTTAAAAAAACTATCTATCACTTGAATCTACGAATAATATCCCCGTATAGTCCCAGAAATCAAAAACTTTCTGTCTTTCAGAATACCATACTCAACATTTTATTTCCCGTTCAATGTCTTTTTAATTACGGGAATGAGCAATTTCGTCCACACCTCGTAGCCTTTGTTGTTAAGATGCAGTTGATCTTTCAGGAACAACTCCTGATTAAGCCTGCCATCTCCATCAAATAGAGCAGTCGCCCCATCAAAATAAAACAGATGGTCGTCCTTCTGCGAGAATTCCTTAATCATCTTGTTAGCTTCGCTCATAACATCCCAAAGAGACCATCGGCTGCCGCTCGGCTTAATACTAATAAAAATAATGCGAGTTTCGTGCAGTTTCTCGTGGACCAGGCTCACGAATTCCACATAATCATCCAGAACACGTTTTGCATTTTTGCCGCCGGCTATGTCATTGTCGCCGGCATAAAATACTATCACCTTCGGTTTATAAAACAGCACAATCCTATCGGCATAATAATTGACATCCGATATCTGGGAGCCGCCGAATCCGCGGTTAATTACATCAAACTCTTTGAAACACTCGCGGGTCGGCCATAGCCTGATACTGGAACTGCCCACAAATAAGACCGCATCCGAGGCGAATGAGTTCTTACTGTCCCACTGTTCGAAAACGCGAATTGTCTCTTCCCATCGGGCCGCATCATTCTTTACCGCCGTTTTTTCCTGAGCATTCAATCCAACCAAGCTGCAAAGTACAATTAACAGGCAAATTCCCCTTTTAATCATTACAGAATCCTTCGAAAAATTATAATTTATAAAACAAGCCGTAAAACTTACGCCGATCTATGCTAACAAAACAGAAACAATTTGCAAACAATCAAAATACAGAGACATTCGTTAAAGTATTTACTATAAAAATACCAATAAAAATGTTATAATAAACTGGTCAAATAATCTTAAAATCAGGGTGAAATCATGAAAAGATATATTCTCATTCTTCTGCTGATAATCGCTCCGGCCCGGAGTGCCGAGACTCCTTTCAAACGCGGCGTTAACCTCACAGGCTGGTTCCAGGCCTCAAGCGTACGGCAAATCCAGTTCGCAAAATACACGAAGCAGGATTTAATCAATATAAAAAGCTTAGGCTGCGATGTAATTCGGTTGCCTATTAATCTGCACTTCATGACAAGCGGAGAACCGGATTATACGGTCGAACCGTTGTTTTTCAACTTTCTCGACCAGGTTATCGACTGGGCCGAAGAGCTTGAGTTGCATCTTATTCTTGACAATCACTCATTCGACCCGGCCGAAGATACCGAACCGAACATCATCGATATTTTGATTCCCGTCTGGACGCAAATGGCCGAGCACTACAAGGAACGCTCGAACCTTATTTACTACGAAGTTCTCAATGAGCCGCACGGCATTTCGGACCAGATATGGAACGACATTCAGCAGCAGGTCATCGACGCAATTCGCCAGGTCGATCAAAAACACACCATAGTCGTCGGCCCGGCGGGATGGAACAGTTACAACAACCTCAGCTCCATGCCGGAATATGAGGATAGTAATCTGATATATACATTCCATTTTTACGACCCGTTCCTATTCACCCACCAGGGTGCAACCTGGACCGGTCCGTCAATGGAACTGCTGGCCGGAGTGCCCTTCCCATACGATGCCAACAGTATGCCCGATTGCCCGCAGGAACTGGAAGGCACCTGGATACATAGCAATCATGCAAATTATAGAAACCAGGGAACGGTGGCCCGTGTGAAATACCTGATCGATATCGCCGCGGATTTCCAGACTACACGCAATGTTCCTCTGTTCTGCGGAGAATTCGGTGTATATAAACCAAACAGTGACAACGAGGACCGAGTTTACTGGTACGACGTTGTGCGAAATTATTTTGAAGAAAAAGGCATCGCATGGACGATCTGGGATTATCAGGGCGGCTTCGGTCTTTTCGAGAAGGAAACCAACGAGCTGTTCGATTACAATTTGAATGTCCCTTTGGTTGAAGCGCTGGGATTAACCGCACCGCCGCAACAGGAATTCGTTATCAAACCGGATGTAAACAGCTTCGATTTGTATATCGATTATATTGCACCAAATATCGTCAACGCAAGCTGGCAGAACCAGGGCTCGCTTGACTTTTACTGTCAGGACAAGCCGTTAGACAGCGAATTCTGCATTCACTGGACCGGCGCTAACCAATATAGCTGCCTCGTATTCGGTTTTTCACCTGTTAAAGACCTTTCCGTACTGGTTGATAACGACTATGCAATTGATTTGTGGATTCGATGTGATCAGGCGGATGCTCGGATTGATATGCGGTTTGTCGATACCAAAACCGACGATCCCGACAACCATCCCTGGCGAATTCGTTATACAATTGACCGGAATACCGCCGTCTTTGACGATCAATGGAATCACCTGCAAATTCCACTCGATACATTTACCGAGCAAGGCTCATGGGATGACGCCTGGTACAATCCGGTAGGTAAATTTGACTGGACTGCTATCGACCGTTTCGAGTTCGTCGCAGAATACAACGACCTAAGCAGAACAAACTTTTACTTCGATAATATCCGCATCATCGATCCCTATCAAGTAGAAACCCAAACCAACGATGAAATACCTTAAATCCAAATCCTCTAATCCACAGAATTCTGCAATCTGTATGCGAATCAGCGGTTAAGTTTTATTACTGGACTTTTAATGCTAAAATATTTATCATAGTTACTGACAAATATATTTAGTGATAAAAAATTAAAAAATGGGTGTTAGACATTACACGACACAGAAGGAGGAACAATCATGCGTAAAGTCACTACATTCCAGTTCATAATTATTCTAATCTTCTGCGTCACTGTAAATGCCATTGCGCAGGATGCCGCTTCGGTTACGTGGGAACTGATCTTAGATGAGGATGTTTCCGCCACATCGGGAAATATCACCGGCCGGACGGTAACAGGCAATAACATGTCTGTAAGAGACTATAACGGAACGCTCACGGGTGACATTGCAGGTCCTTTAGGTAATTATCAACGATGGTGGCTTAACGCTAACTGGCCGGACGAATCCACTCAGAATGACACACGTTATATACAATTTACAGTCGAATCCAGCACTGATTCCAGCTTTAATGCCACCTCTATTTCTTTATATATTAATGCAGGCGGTACGGGCAATATGAAGGCGAATCTTTATTATTCCACCGATCCTAATTTTACAGATGCAACTCTTCTGGAAGGCGATCTTTCGGTCTCAAGAGACACAGCGATTCTCAACGAATATTCAATTAATGTCCAGATCGGCGATGGTGGAGTTTTTTGTTTCAGGATTTACCCCTGGCTGCCGGGCGGCTCGACTAATACCGGAAAATATATCTATCTTCAAAATGTAACCATTTCCGGAACTGCTTCCGGCTCCGCCATCATTTATCCACCTACAATCTCGACCACTCCGATTACCAATATTTCCACCACGACCGCCAATAGCGGCGGCAATATTTCAGCAGACGGCGGCTCAGAAGTATTTGAACGCGGTGTTTGCTGGAACACAACCGGAAATCCGACAATCCAGGACAGTAAAACCTCCGATGGAACAGGAACAGGTAGCTTTGCCGGTACGTTAATCGCTCTTGAGCTGGGGACAACATATTACGTCCGCGCTTACGCCACAAACAGTGCAGGGACAAGCTACGGCGAAGAATTATCATTTACGACACTCACCGAGTTGTCAATTCCGAGGATTTTCACTATGAACATATCGAATATCCTGGCAACATCGGCATTCAGCACCGGTTATGTAACATCCGACGGCGGACTTGAAGTCACCGCACGAGGAATGTGCTGGAATACAACCGGCAGCCCGACTATTGACAACGACAAAACTGAAGACGGATCGGGATTAGGTTTTTTCCAAAGTAACATGAAAGATCTCGCCCCTGAAACCGAGTATTTCGCCCAGGCCTATGCTACTAATGCCGTGGGAACCGGTTACGGCGCGGAAAAATCCTTTACCACCTTGGAACAAAAACCGCCGATGGAAATCACAGTAGCGCAAGACGGCAGCGGCGACTATACAACCGTGCAGGCTGCTTTTGACGCAGCCCCTGATAATTATACCGGTCCAATCACTATTTTTGTGAAAAATGGTATTTATGAAGAAAAAATCTCATTGTCTCAAAATAAGATTAATGTCACTTTAGTGGGCGAAGATCCCGATAGTACGATTTTGACCTACGACGATTATTCAGGCAGGATTATCGACGACGGCACGACTCTGGGGATCTCGACTTCTTACAGTGTTGCTATAAACGCCGATGACTTCACGGCCAAAAATATTACTTTCCAAAATACATCCCAGTCCGCCCAGGCGGTAGCCCTGCGAGTCAGCGGCGACAGGGCAATTTTCCACAACTGCAGAATGATCGGCTACCAGGACACGTATTATACCTACGGATATGGACGTATTTATAACAAAGACTGCTATATAGAAGGGACTGTCGATTTCATTTTCGGCCGCTCCATTGCCGTGTTTGATAATTGCATCATCATCAGTAAGAGAAATTCGACTATTACCGCCGCCAGTACCGAGGAAAATTACAAGTTTGGCTATGTTTTCTTTGATTGTATCTTCGTCCCAAATGCAGGAATTAACAGGGTTTACTTAGGCCGACCCTGGCGACCTTATGCACAGACTGTTGTCATCCACAGTGAACTCGGCTCACATATCGATCCGGCCGGTTGGCTGGAATGGTCCGGCAATAACAACCACGAGACTGCATACTATGCTGAATACGACTGCTTTGGCCCCGGATATGTGCTGGAATCCCGTGTCTCATGGTCGCACCAGCTAACCGCTGAAGAAGCGGCAGAATATACCCTGGAAAACATCTTTTCAAAAAAATCAGCGTCGCCGGAATACAACGCCGACTGGCTGCCCGTAGTTCCGAGCGAATCCGAAGAAGAAATACCTGACGCAGGTCTCTGACAAGCTTTAAGGAAATCAACTCAGTTTTATTAATTCATAAATTACGATCAAGGCTCACACAATAAACGTTGTGCAGTTTTTTCACGAGTCGAAAGGAGTGTAAAAGCGATGAAACATTTTATCAAACTCATTCTAATCTCCGTCCTTGTTCTCGCATCCAGTTCTTACGGCAATATTACAATTGCCATGATTGGCGATTCGACAATGGCAAACAAACCCGACCCGAACACAAATCCGGAACGCGGATGGGGCCAGATGCTCAATATATTTTTCGATGAGAATGTCACGGTCAAAAACTTCGCGGTAAACGGACGCAGCACCAGGAGTTTTATTGACGAGGGCAGATGGGACGCCGTTTTGAAAGAACTAAAACCCGGCGATTATGTATTTATTCAATTCGGGCACAACGACCAAAAGAACAAAGATCCAAAGCGATACACCAATCCATATACCGGTTACAGACGAAACCTGGTCAAATATGTCAATGACACGAGGGCCAAAGGCGGCATTCCGGTACTGTTCAGCTCGATAGTGCGCCGCAATTTTAACGAATACGGCGTACTGGAAGACACGCACGGAGTTTATCCTTTTATTGTCAGAAATGTTGCCGAAAAACTGAATGTCCCGTTCGTCGATCTGCAACTCAAGTCGGAAGACCTGGTCCTGTCGCTGGGCCTGGAAAAATCCAAGGAGCTCTATATGTGGATCGAGCCCGGCAAATATAAGATGTACCCGGATG
This sequence comes from uncultured Pirellulales bacterium, assembly GCA_964570855.1. GTDB lineage: Bacteria > Planctomycetota > Phycisphaerae > Sedimentisphaerales > Anaerobacaceae > JAFGPS01. The sequence continues at coordinate 10,180 of CAZMZR010000072.1, read as the reverse complement.
GCAAACAGGATAATACTCATTTTACCGAAAAAGGCGCTATCGAAATGGCACGACTTGCCGTTGAAGGATTAAAGGAAAACAAGGTCGAAATAACCAGGTTCCTAAAAGAGCCTGCTGATAAAAATTAGTACAAGATTACGGCCATATCACCATCGGCAGCGAGGATTCGATATTCAACTATACAACCTCTCAAAACAAAACTTGCCAAAGGTTGCAGTATATGCTATATAGGAATCCCGGCTAAAAGCAAATCCAGGCAGAAGCTATATTAAGAAAAGACAGTTAAAGAATCTTCAACATCGATAAAGTCACAAGGACAGAACCATGCTAAGACTGGTCCTTTTAAGACACGGCCAAAGTATCTGGAACAAAGATAATCTCTTTACCGGCTGGACCGACGTCGATTTAAGCCAAAAAGGCATCGAGGAGGCCGAGCAGGCCGCCGAGCTGTTAAAAAAAGGAGGCTTTTTTTTCGATCTGGCGTTTACTTCCGTCCTCAAGCGTGCCATTCGCACTTTATGGATCGTCCTCGATAAGATGGATTTAATGTGGCTTCCCGTTATAAAGTCATGGCGGCTTAACGAGCGTCATTACGGCGCTCTGCAGGGTCTTAACAAAACCGAGACCGCTCAGGAACACGGTGATGAGCAGGTCGAGCTTTGGCGAAGAGGTTATGCAATCCGGCCACCCGCCTTGAAGCAATCCGATCCTCGCTGCTGCGGACGGGAACCTATGTATCAAAATTTAGACAAGAAAAACCTGCCGCTCACCGAATCGTTGAAGGATGTTGTTGACAGGTTTCTTCCGTATTGGCATGAAACGATTGTACCCGAATTAAAGGCCGGCAAAAAAATTATCATTTCCGCTCACGGTAACAGCTTAAGAGCCTTGGTCAAATATCTCGATGATATTTCAGATGACGATATTTCGGATTTGAATATTCCCACCGGCATACCATTGATTTATGAATTGGATGATGATATTAAACCGCTGAAGCATTACTATCTCGGCGATCCGGCAAAAGTCGCCGCCGCCGCTCAGGCAGTTGCCAATCAAACGAAACAAAAATAATGGTTGGAAATTTGCCCTTTTTCAGTATAATGAATGATTATTTAGTGGACAGAATTGACAAGCATATATAAATAAGGAGTGTAAATCATGAAGGCAAAATCAGGATTTTTACTTCCGGTTGTAATCACACTTATTGCCCCCGTTTGTTTCGCCCAGGACGATACTGCAGCAAAACTGGAACCCTCTGCAATTGAAGCACGAATAGCGGAAATTCGCATGGGGGACCTTATAGTAAAAACCGACCCCGGCTCCGACGTGCAGGTTCAGCAGGTACGTCACGAATTTTTATTCGGCACGGCTATTAATAATAAACTTGCGGAAACACATGAAAACGCCATGTCACCGGAAGACAGGAAAATATTTCTGAAAATTCTCGCCGATAATTTCAACTATGCCGTGCATGAAGATGCCTTAAAATGGTATGACTGCGAAAAAGAGTATAATGTCGTCGATTATTCCGCAGCAGATAGAATATGGGAAATATGTCACGAATTAAACATACCGATGCGAGGTCACTGCATATTCTGGGCGAAAGACAAATATATTATGCCCTGGTTAAAAGAGCTGGACAACGATAAGCTTCGCGGAAAAGTCATCAGCCGTGCGATGGATGTTACAAAACATTTCAAGGGCCGCATTGAAGAGTTCGACCTGAACAACGAGATGATTAACGGTGACTTCTTCCGGCGCCGCCTTGGCTACGGTATTATCAATGAAATGGCATTTGCAGCAAAAGCAGGAAACCCGAATATAACACTCTTCGTGAACGATTATGGTATCCTTGTCGAGCGCAATTACAACGCCGATTCTTATATAACGCAAATCCAGAACCTTCTTGCAAATGGTGTTCCCATCGGCGGTATCGGCTGCCAGGGACACACTATCACCTCCGACGAAGCAGACTCGACCGGCAAAGCAGCCACTCTGCCCGAACGCGTTCAAAGCACGCTCGATAAGCTCGCGCAGTTCGATCTGCCGATTAAAATCACGGAATGTCTTTTTACCGCCGACGACGAACAGGGCATGGCCGATGGGCTTCGAGAGTTCTTCCCGATTTGCTTTGCTCACCCGAAAGTTGAAGCAATTTTAATGTGGGGTTTCTGGGAGGGCGCTCACTGGCAGCCGCAAACAGCTATGTGGAAACTCGACTGGACACCCACCCTTCAAGCCGGGGCCTATCGCGAGCTGGTTTTTGACAAGTGGTGGACCCGGACTTCCGGCAAAGCCGACGACAACGGGACATTTAAAACACGCGCATTTTACGGCGATTATATCATCACATCAAACGGAAAGACCATAAAAGCGACTCTCAGCAAGAAAGACAAATCAATGCAGGTTAGTTTCAATTAATTAAATTCCACAAGGAAGTCTCTACGATGAATCGATTACATTTAGTAATGTGCATATCGTTAATTCTGATTTTCCATCTCAACTGTATCTTTGCCGATGAACATGTGGATATTGTTGTTGATTGCAACGGCACCGGAGACTTCAAAACCATCACGCAGGCAATCGATGCACTGCCGATGTACCCATATCAGCGAACAATAATTCTGATTAAAGACGGCATCTACGAGGAAAAGCTTCGAATAGAACAGAATTACATTACCCTTCGCGGTCAATCGCGTGACGGCACCATCATACGCTACAACCAGCTAAGAGAAGACTGGAATAAAAATAAAGATTATATCGGCCCGGGCACCATTAATATATTCGGCGACGATATCGTTCTGGACAATCTGACCATCGAAAACACTCAGCCCCAAATAGGTCCTCATGCCTTTACAGTTTATGGCTTCGGCACCCGAACCATTATTACCAATTGTAACGTAACCAGCAACGGCGGGGATACCGTTTCCCTGTGGAACTATAAACACGGGATGTATTACCACGCAAATTGTTTTTTCAAAGGTGCGGTAGATTTCGTCTGCCCGAGGGGCTGGTGCTTCATTCGTGACTCAAAATTCTACGAAGTCAGAAAAACCGCTGCTATATGGCATGCAGGCAATTACTCGCACAAACAGAAGTTCGTTATCAGAAGCTCCTACTTCGACGGCGTTCCCGGCTTCGATCTGGGCAGGCATCACTACGAAGCACAGTTTTATCTGCTGGATTGCAGTTTTTCGGCCAATATGGCCGACAAACCCATCTATAAGGTCATGGACAGAAATCCAGATAGAAACAATCCATACTATTGCGGCGAAAGAAAATATTACCACAACTGCCAAAAGGAAGGCGATGCCTACCAATGGTACGAAGATAATCTCGAACAGGCCGTTAATACCACGAAACCGAAAGACATCACACCGGCGTGGACTTTCGACGGTATGTGGGACCCTGAATCAAAAGAGCCTTTATCGATAATCGATTATAAAATTGATGCTAATTCTCTGATTCTCACTTTCAACGAAATTGTAACAGTTCGGGGAAAGCCCGCCTTCAAGAACGATTCTGGAAAAGTTTTCAAAATAGTTATGCAGCGGTTCAACGATATTAATCGGCTCACGTTTACTTCGGACGGCGATATTACAAAAGACGACCTCCGTGGCGAGATGACTGTTCAACAGGGAGATATTATCTCCTCCATCGCTTCTGTTTACGAAAGATCCATTGGGCCCAAATTCACGATAAACCTTTCGACTAATTAAAGCGATGTAGATGCTTGAAATTTTAACCAATAAAAAACAAAAAGGGCAATGCTTATGAAGCTGAACATAAAAACACTCTGTTTAGCATTATGCTGTTATATTTTGATGTTTTCCCAGACGGCCTTTTGCATAGTCAGACTTCCACTCCTGGTAAGCGATGGTATGGTACTGCAAAGAGATACCAACATACTAATATGGGGCTGGGCCGACGCCGACGAAAAAATTACATTAAGCTTTAACGGTAAAACACACAATACAACAGCCGATTCAGACGGTAAATGGAAGGTAATGCTTTCTACATCAGAAGCAGGTGGCCCATACGATATGGAAATAAACGCCGTTAATCAAATAACCTTAAAAAATATTTTAATAGGCGATGTATGGATATGTTCGGGCCAGTCAAATATGGACCTGCCTATGGCACGTGTAAAAGACCGCTACATAGATGTGATTGCAAATTCCGACAATCCGTCTATCAGACGATTTTTTGTTTCAAAGAGGTATGATTTCAACACGCCACAGGAAGACCTGCAATCGGGTTGCTGGGAATCTGCAAATCCTGAGAGTATTCTACGTTTTACAGCGACAGGTTATTTTTTTGCAAAAGCATTATATGAAAAATATAAGGTCCCCATCGGCTTAATTCATGCAAGTGTGGGCGGATCTCCTGCACAAGCATGGATAAGCGAAGACGCCCTCAAGGCGTTTCCCGAACACCTTGAAACAGCGGCAAAATTTAAGGATAGCACCTACCTTAATCAAATAATCAGTAAAGATAAAACTATCAGCGACCAGTGGTACAATCGCCTGCAGCAGCTCGATAAAGGCATGGCAACCGGGGAAAAACCGTGGTTCAATATGACATACGAAGCTTCCAACTGGGCGACAATGGATATACCCGGTTACTGGGCGGACGAGGATTTAGGCCCTGTGAACGGCGTCGTCTGGTTCAGAAAGGAAATTGATGTCCCGGCGTCGATGACCGGCAAGCCTGCAAGGCTTCTTCTCGGCAGGATAGTTGACAGCGACTCAACTTATGTTAACGGCAAATTCGTCGGCTCGGTTTCATACCAGTACCCGCCGAGAAAATACGACATCCCTGCAGATCTGCTCAAGCCGGGCAAGAATATCATTACAATAAGGATTGTAAATAACATAGGCCGCGGCGGTTTTATTCCGGATAAGCCCTACCAACTCTCGGCAGAAGACCAGACTATCGACTTAAAAGGCCAATGGCAATATAAATTAGGTGCAACCATGGAACCGTTACAATCAAAAACTTTTATCGAGTGGCAACCTTTAGGACTGTATAATGGAATGATTGCACCACTTCGAAATTATAAAATTAAAGGCGTAATCTGGTATCAGGGCGAATCAAACACGGGTAATCCTTGCGAATATCAAAAACTATTCCCTGCACTGATAGCCGACTGGCGACAAAAATGGAATCAGGGAGATTTCCCATTTCTTTACGTACAACTTGCCAATTTTATGCAGGTCAACGACCAGCCTTCTGAAAGCAACTGGGCCGAGTTGAGACAAGCACAGCTTAAAACGCTCGCTATTCCCAACACTGCAATGGCAGTTACTATCGATATCGGCGAATGGAATGATATTCATCCTTTAAACAAGCAAGACGTAGGCAGGCGGCTTGCACTTGCTGCTCGAAAAGTTGCTTACGGTGACAATCAGGTGGTTTATTCAGGCCCGATTTATAAGTCCATGAAAATTGATAAAAACAAAATCATCCTGACATTTTCAAACACAGACGGCGGACTGGTTGCCAAAGGAGGCGGCGAGCTAGAGTATTTCGCCATCGCCGGCGAAGACAAAAAATTCGTCTGGGCAAAGGCAAAAATAGAAGGTAATAAAGTCATCGTCTGGAACGACAATATAACCCATCCCGCAGCCGTGCGATATGCATGGGCCGACAATCCCGAAGGCGCAAATTTATACAACAAAGAGGGTTTGCCGGCATCGCCTTTTGAAACCGATTAATAATCCCCTTCAAATTCACAAATTCGCAGTGTGCAATATGTTACTCTGCGAAGTGCCACTTAATCCCCTGTAACAATGAAGTGCATAGAACATAACGAAGCTCAATAAACCACACCAATTTATTATTCGCCCGCCTTGGCGAAGTCTACTACGTAGCCAGGTCTCTCGCTTGCCTTGGCGAAGTCGATTACGTAGCCAGGTCCGTCATCCATCGGTTTCAGTGGCGGTCCCTAGTTAATATAGTTAATAACAACAAAGTCTTGTTAGGCGTCACCGCGGTCTGGCATAAGTTCAATATATTCGACGTCTCGTTTGGGCAACTGAAGCACCTTGCCGACCTCTGCATGTAGGTATGTCCGTCGTTCTAAGGCTGTGAGAAATCGCCTCATACGATCTGTGTCCGTATGTTGGGCGAAAAGAAAATGATCGCGCAGAAGTCCCCGAAGGGATTCGTTGGTTGCTAGTTCTCCTCGCGGAAATGTGAAAAGGAACCCTTTACGAGGCTCCTGAGATCGCATTTTTATGGTAACAACGATTAAGTGCAGCGAACGAACATCTATATTCCAAACATCCGTAAGTCTTCTCGTGAGCGGAATCTGAATAGATTCGATAGTTACACCGGATGGAAAGGTGGCCGTAGATGTGTGCGAGCCGTCATCTGATTGGAAATGTTCGAACTCCACAGGAAGGTCGACACTCTTTCCTATGAACGACGAGTGGCGGCTCATAAGACCTTGGCTTGATTGGGATTCGTGATGGGTCATTGACTCTCGATCTGCGACTATAGTTTCATACCATGCAGTGCAGATTACCTCTACGCTGTCGACGATTGAGAGTTGGCCATCTATTTCCATCTGAAGGTTACTGTCAACAGGTTCAATGCCAGTTGGTAGCGGAATATGTTCTCCACTCGCCCCAAAGCAGAACCGTAGCTTTGATCGTGTCCCATCAAACGGGATCTGCCAGAAGCGCTTCTCATCGTTTATCTCAGCAAACTTTATGAGTAGTACTGGTGGGAACAAACCACGAACGTGGGAGTGTTGGAGGCAAGGATTCATTGGATCAACCTGCCTTATCTGTCCATCTATAGTCTGCACTTGGCATTCTATGTTTTCTATCTGCCGAAAGACATGTGCAGAGTGTGGCGGCAGAAACCAGTCATCGAGACTAGATTGTTGCACTTCCCCAAACGTTCGCAGCTCGATGGCATTCATGGACGCTGTGGCCTCTGCCGACTTGGAAAATCCACTCGACGAAACCGCGATAGTTTTTGCTGCTCCTAACTTCTGCCTTTTTGTAGCCAGTTGCTCAATCCAAGTATCGTCAGCCTTCCTCTTTCTCTTGCGGCACTCAATGGTGATCAGGATGTCTTCAAATCCTGTGCGGAACTTAATCGAAGCGTCGACTTCGCGAAGTTTCCCAGTCTGTTGATCTCGAATACGATCAGGGGATTTTACTGTGGCGTGTCGAGGGGCTGCAGCACGCTCAAGGCGCGCGACGAGCTCTTCAAACAGTCGCCATTCTGGTTTCATTTTGCTTTGCGATCTTGTCATGTTGCTTATAGATTTTAATTATCTAATAGGGTCAATCCCTAGTTCTTCACTAGTTTTTCCCTTGATCGACAACACCTGTTATTCCCTCGTTTCCTCAGTCGATGTACTTTCTTACAAGAGCCACCACGTATAGACTCCATGACGCGATTCCAAAAACAGACTCGATAATTGCAAGGTATCGAGCGATTCCCAGCGGTACAATGTCACCGTATCCAATTGTCATCATCGTGATCCCAGAGAAGTAGCAGGCCGTTGGGAAGTCTATACGTATAATTGTCTGTCCTTGTGCGAACTGAAGCGGCAAGAATCGGTAAGCTAAAGCCGCAAGGAGGAAAACACTCAATGCTGCACACAGGATTCGAAAAGGTTTTTGAAGGGCCCCAATTAGCCTTACGGTTACTGATCCTAAAAAGGATCTCTGATACTGAGTGCTCTCGATTAGTCGGACAGTATTGAGGGATTTACGGTCTGATTCAAGTGCCGTATGTTTCCTCAAGAAGGCAAATGATTGAAACAGAGACTCCCTATTCCTATCCGCCCAAGAGATTTTGGGAATAAACTCGAAGAAACCCCTTGGCAGAGTGGAGATTTTGTATAGCTCTGGAGCTTCCCTGCCCATTCTTCTTAGATCAAATTGCTCGTGATCAATCCTTGAGGATTTCGCAGTTACTCGATAGAACTTGGCATAACCAATCTCGTTGCCAATCATCGAGATATCATCGACAGTCAGTTCCTCGAAACGCAGTGATGGAATCTTACACGTGGCAAGGTCTATAGACTTAAGCCGTGAATTCCACACCTCAAGCGCGAAACAGTTTGTATCTCCTATGATCAAGGAGCATTTGGAGGACTCGATACCATAGATGAAGATTCCCCCTAACACTAAGCATCTGTCCAAGAAAACCTCATGCAGTTTCTTGTCGCTCATGCTGATGTTCAAAGCTCCAACAATGATGCAATTGGTGAATTCTACTCTTTCGGAATCCCTGAGATGAAGGTAATCAATTTGAAGAATTGTGTCTCGAGCGACAACATTGTCTTCAAACAGCCTGTGTTCAGAGTCATCACCAAAGCCGAGATCCTCTGTCATCACAACCCTAAATCTACTGTCCCGGGCAGGTCTACTTACGTCCAGTTGCTCGCACGTAGTTGCTTCTCTGGCACGGCGTATATAACACTCAAGGGACTCCCAAGAATTGATGCCACACACATTTAGCATCTGAATCTGGGGCTGTCCTATGTTGGGCTCCACGATAACGTCATCGCCCCCCATTGGTATAGACCGGCCGTTCAATCCACAAATGCGCTTATATGGCATTGTCATGTACTTTGTTGATCCCTCATTTTCAGTTATGTCGTTTTGCTTATCCTCTGGCTAACACAATATCCTAATTTATTAGGAATTTATTAGGGGGGACAGCACCTATTAAAATCCCTATATTTATTAACTGAAAAACTTTTATAATTATATTTGTCTTCAGTCGCTTTTTCAAAGTTGCTGATCTTTATCAATTTTTTAGGGAACTCATAAAAACATGTAATAATCATATAAGTTTCTTGAGATTTTCGATATTGTGGTAACTACGTATTTTTAAAAGATAGCATATAGCGTTTAGGGGTCAGCGTTTAGTGTATAGGCCAATCACTAACAACTAAAAGCTAAAAACTAACCACTGAATAAATGGCGTATCTGCCATAGGGCATGGCCAAGTCCATCACCGGTCTAAATGTTGACGGTATTTTCAAAATATTTCCTTTTTTGGAAGAAAATAGTTGACTATTGTTTAGTAATATATAAAAATACACAGAAGTTTGGCAGTAGTCAAACTATAGTGCACAAGAGATAAGAGCACAAGTCAGAAGACAGAAGTCAGAGGGCAGAGGACAGATGTCGTAGGTTACAAGTCAAAAATTCATTTCAGTAAGCCGCAGCACGGCACGGTTATAAGTGACAGAACATAAGTCACAAGGTCACAAGAGCACAAGTCTCAAGTCAATAGTCAATAGCAAATTGTAAATTTATGCCTTAGGCATATTAAATCGAAAAGCGTGGCCTTGCTAAGGTGGTTTGACATTTCTTTTTCGCTGCCGGTTCCGACGATTCTTGTACAAATCGTGGTGTGGATTACTCTTTTATACCGTCGTCTGCGGCACGGGTACGCGTTTCGCCGGATCAAGCTGACACAATGCAAATATGCTATTGTCGATCCGAAAGATTTCGAGCGTCTCAATCAATATAAATGGTTCTGCACGAATTACGGTTATGCGGCTCGTAAAATTCCCAAAAAGCTGCGGAAAGGTAAAGAGCAAAGCATTATGATGCACAGAGAGCTTTGCCCGGTCCCGGATGGTATGTGGGTGGACCATATCAATCGCAAACGCAATGATAATCGCAAGTCAAACCTGCGGCCAGCGACAAGACAGCAAAATATCTGGAACACTAAGCAAAATAGAACAAAATCGAAAACACAATACATCGGTATCCACTTCAATAAGAACAGGCAGAAATGGCAGGTGCAACTGACCGTCAAAGGGCGGCAGCGCGGATTCGGCTATTACACCGACGAGGTTCATGCCGCTAAGGCGTACGATAAGGTAGCGAAAAAGTATCGCGGCCAGTTTGCTCTTTTGAATTTCCACAAGAAGGAATGATTCCCGATGGATCGGGATATTCGATATTGAATTTACTATTGATTATGGATTCCGCCGTAAGGTGTCCCCAACGGGACTGCCTGCACATGAATGACAAATAATAAAAAAAGCCCCGTGGATTACACAGGGCTTTTTTGTATCAAGAACAGTTAAGCCTTTGGCAGCGAAAATGCCTGACTATTCATCCCGATGTCTTGCATCGGGAGTTCTAGTATCCCTAGAAAGGAGGTGATCCAGCCGCAGGTTCCCCTACGGCTA
>CAZMZR010000071.1:0-17268 GCA_964570855.1 uncultured Pirellulales bacterium | reverse complement strand
ATTTCTAATCCGTAGGTCGCAGGTTCGAATCCTGCCGGGCGTGTTTGTGGAGATATGGGTTATGCATTTTTAACGATTTCTGAGAACTGACCAAATTTTTTTGGAGTGCTTACAGACCGTTCAAAAAGTGATTAACGGACACCCGGGCTGGGAAAGCCGCTCTGCCACGATGCGGATTCGTTCCATGTCACCGGATGGGCGGCAGGATCGATAATCTCCAGTGATCGACCCTGGCCGTCGGTGGCCGGATACCATTGGTTGCTGTATTTGAACCTTAATATCGCTGCTTCCAAAGGCCATGCAAGTTTAACGATGATATCCTCTCCTTCATTGCTCAGATTGCCTTCATACTCACCGGCGATGTTAACACTCGAACCGTTGAAGGCAGACATATCGCTGACGACTAAAACATACTCTCCGGCTCCGAGCTGCAAATCCGGGAAGGTAAACTTAATGCCTCCTGCCAGTCGCACACCATTAAGGTTGATTGGTACCTCGGAAATGTTTTGCAGTTCGATGTAATCGAATCTTGAACCGCCGGGAGCATGGTACATTAGTTCGGTAATACGCAGACCAGCAAGAACATCCAGATAATCAGTGTATGGGTACTCCTGGTTTACCGTTGTAGATGTTACGTCCAGTTCGGCAGAAATAAGCAGGTCGGAACTTGTTGTATTGACGTTAAGTCCATGAATCGCCAGGATATTGTCGCCTGATCTTAGCCGGTCAATATACTCTGAAATATCGATCTCGGCGTCGAAACCGGCGCCGTCGGCCTCATGGTTGGCAGTTGCATGCGAATCCCAGGCAGGGGTGCCGGAAAAATTGATTCTGGCCACCTCCGTGCCGTTGATGTAAGCAATAAAACCGTCGTCATAACGAATTTTAAGTATCATAGAATCGAAACTACTCAGGTCATCTTCGATGGTAAACGGTATTCGGATATAAAAAGTTGTATAGCTGTTATACATCAGCTCTTCGAGGTCGAGGCTGATAAGGTCTTCATAGCCGGAACCTCTTTCATAGCCGACACCGCCGGGCTCTCCAGTGCAGACCATCCAATCAGAGTCGTCGAATATTTCACTTTCTTTCCAGTTATCATCAACAGGGCCGGTTGGAACGAGCACCCGCTTTTCCGCATTCTCGGACACGAGCGTACTCTCGGCCGTTATTATGTCAAAGAATGTGTTTTTAACGCCCGGAGTAGGGAGCTCGAAGAATTCGTAGTAGCTCGAACCGTCGGGGGAACGGCCCTGAGAAACATCTGTCGTCTGCGGGCCGTACAGCACCTGGTCTATCAGGTTCGACTTCTCATCGAACAGGCCGATGATTTCGCCGTCGGGTGAAAGTTTGAAATTAAGCTCTGACGGTTTATTGCCTTGGTTAGCCCTGAAGACGGCGTAACCTTCCGGCCCAATGAAGCTAAGTGAGGCCAGCTTTTGTTTACTCTGTTGTGTCACCGGGTTGTCCGTAAGGTAGAGGCCACCCAGATTTATCGGAAGGGGATGCGGATTGTATAGCTCGATGAAATCATCGTCGAATAAAACTACGCCGTTTGTAAACCACTCATTGATCTTCAGCTCGTCGGGATCGCCAAGCGGCTGAACGATATTCGGCAGACCGAAGGTCGGGCTGTTAAGCTTCCATGTTCGGTCATAACCAAAACGGCCGATGGAGTAATTTTGTATCTGCGGCCCGAACTCGACGTAATCTATCAGACCACCTCCGTTAGCGGGCTTGTCATAAAGATACAAACCTTCTCCTTCTGCATGCAAAGCGAATCCTATATGGTTCTTTATGTTCGTATCCTGGTCGCCGTAGAGAATCATATAATCGCCGGGTTGCATCGTGGTGTTGGTGACGCTTTGCGAACTAAATACAAATTTGCGAGGCTCAATCAGGTCGTCGGACAGGCTCATTCCGGTTAAATCCAGCGATGCCGGGCCATCGTAATATAACTCGATCATATCGGGTTCGGATTCGCCAGTATTTGCTAATATCTCGTTTATGGCCAATTCGGAGAAAGAAGTATCGACTGTCCATGTCTTCGAGATAGTTGGTTCATAAATACTTTGCCAGATGCCGGCGGAATTCCTGCCGATTACATAAACAGTGTAAGAATTTCTGTTATAAAGATTACTCAATTCGATTGGCACGTCCACGGACAGCTCCTCACTCCACGGACCTGAGGGATTATTGAGAGAGTATTTGTAATGCGTAATACCGGGACCACCGGCTGTCAGCGTGACATTTCTATGATAAGTTACAGGACCTGGTTCACCTGATATCGCGGCCCCGGCGGCAACTAATGCGCCCATATCGAGACCCCAGGGACCTGCTTCGATTGCCGCGGAATCGGATTTTAGCTGGAAATCCTCCTGTCCATCGACAAAAAGCGGATCGGCATCGATATTGTCGATTCCAAGATAGTGCCAATCGAACGGAATTATAGATTGTGAAACCGACAGTTGGGTCGAAAGGCCGATTTGGTCGAAAATAATTCCGGCATTCCAGAATATACAACCATCCACATAAGCACCGAGACCGGGCCCGCCGGTTTGACCGGGCAAATCGAAATAGATGGCCGCTTTATCCACATCTACAACCGTGTTGTTAACGAATGTCACAAAGGAATCTTCCTTTACGAGTATGACGTGGTCCACATCGTGAAAGATGTTTCTAACGAGTGTTATGTTTTTCCCGCGTCCGAGAGAGATGACATTGCTCTCGCCCGCATCTGTGTTATAGACGTCCTCATGATAGTGCATGAAAACGTTGCCTTCGATATGGGCGTCGGCTTCGAGATCCAGGGCTTCATCTCCACCGCCCGTAAACCGGTTATTAAGTATTTGCAGAATCGGGCCGGGTCGCGCTGCTCTGTCGAAATCTATTGCATCGTTATGTCCCGGTGTCTTGCCGAAGATGTTATTTTCAATGATAAGCTCGCCGTTTGGCATGATACCACTGCCCCATATATGTTCGCTGCGGTTATTTGTCGGAGTCTGCCCGGGGGCCATAGTATCTGTGAATGTCGAATTTCGAACTACCAGTGATGAATCCACGGCACTAATGCGCCACAGAGTGCTGTTGTCAAAAGTAACATGGTCAACTAATAATCTGGAATTATTGAGACCTATCATGCCGTCGTTGGTTTGACCGTATTCGATAACGGCGTATGTGATCAGGTTGTCACTTGCCGTATCGATGAATTGTAATCCATCCCAGGTTCCGGATATACCCGGCGTACGAGTAAAACGAATCAATTCATTCTGCGAACCCTCAGCGATAAGCGTGCCGTTGATGATCATCTTTGCGTTCGGCTCGAAGAAAACCGTAGTTCCGGGCATTATCGTCAGAGTGATACCGGAGGCAATCGTTAATTCGCCGGTGATTTTATAAGGGCCTTCCTGTGCCGTCCAGATTGTATCTTCACTTAGTGTGCCGTTGGTTATTTCCTGTGGGGCATCCTGGTTGAACCAGAAATATCCCTGGTCGGTTACTGTTTGGTCGGGATCAAGGTTTACCGATGGATCACCGGCATCGATACACGGCGAAACTGGTTTGAGCCGGTAGTCATGATTGGCTTGGTCAACGAACAACGGGTAGTTATTGATATTACCTGTACCGGGCCATGTTTCGCCGAATATATTAGAGTAGTTGATGTGAATGTCCAACTCAAGGTACGGGGCCTGGACATCGACGGGGTTGGTGGCGTCGATAATCGAATTTGTTACATTGTAAGTAATAGTACCGCTTAGGACATCATACTTGTTGTGAGACTGAATGCCGATATCCACATATCCCGGAATTTTAGAAGTAACAATTGTTGTATGGTCGATATTCACCACAGCCGTTTCAGCCTCTAATGCCTTAGCTGCGATACTTGCCACAGTGGGGTCTTCGGGGGCCTTGTTGTTCTCAACGATTAAGCAATAGTTAATATTTGTCTGCCCGCCGTAGGCGCTGATGCCTTTATCCTTGCAGTCGCGAATGATGAAGTCCTCGATAGTCACATCTCCGCCCAACAAATCGATGCCGTCATCGTCCATATTCACCGCCACTCCGCCTCGCATGGTGCATATTTGCCCGGCTTGTTGAGAATGTATATAGATTCCGTCACCATCGTCACTGGCCTGCATATCCGTAATCCAGCTATCCTCGAACAGTATTGCCGAACCAGATATCTCCGGCCCCATTACCGACCGTGCGAAGAGACAATTGTGAAAAGTCAGATCGCAACCGGAACTGACATGCATAAGTTTGCCGGCGTTGTCGGTAAGGTTGGCGTTCTCGAAAATAAAAGTGGAGTTCGAAGCGTGGATAGCAGGGCCTGAGTTCGAGTGTCCCATTCGGGGCGAATGTCCGGCCTGGGTAATGTTTGTGTACCGGAAAGTGGACGGCTCGGCATTATCATGGTACAATTTCCCCCAATTCTCACCGGCCGAGTATGCAGTAAAAGTAATCGGAGATTCGGCGGTGCCAAGTGACTGTATTGCACCTTCGACGTTAATGTCCGTGCCGTTGTTGCCGGATGAGACTCCGTCGATTAAGATAATTGTACCCGGATTTACTGTCAGCGTCACCCCGTCCGGAATTAAATAATCGCCGCCGGTAATATGATATATCCCGCTCCATGTGGCTGAATTGTCAAGGGCGCCCGATACGGTATTGACCGGCTGATTGCTCCAGTCCGCCAGAGTTTTTTCGTCATGCAGGCCCGTTACATCGACGGCCAGTGTAAAATCTCCGCTTCCAGTAAAAGTCACAAAAGAGCTGCCCAAACCGTTATACAAAACAACCCGGTTGGTTGACAGGTTCACAGCGGGATTATCAACTGAAAGATTTGCCACGGCGTTCCATATACCCCGCTCGACGCCGCCGTCATCTGCAAGTATCTCAACCCGGACCAGAACGGGAACGCCCGGCAGATAACTGTCGCGGGTAATCAGCTTCAGAGAGTCAGGTTCTGTGTCGGACAAACTATCAGTCGTTGAATTCTCTGCAGAGGTACCCTTCGGATAATCATTGGTTGAGCCGGTGTCATACCAGACGTCGATATATTTACTATCGAGTTCAACAGTATCTTCGCCGGAACCGTCGTATGTCCGCACAAAAATGCGATTAATACCGGGATTAAGGGGGATATTTTTGTTGAGTGACCATGTGCCGTATTTCTGAGACCAGTCGGCAGGCCTGTCGTTTACCGTTACAGAGGCGGTCTCGATGGCGTTTGCAGTTCCATATATATAACGTTTGTCAAGAAGGTTGGTGTTAGATATATATAATTCATTGGATGGGGGCAAATCGCAGTTTATAGTAAACTGTTGAGGTATTTGTGGAGCATCGTCGGAATTTGGATAACCGCCGAATATAACACTATTGACACGATCGACTACAAAATCCTGGATGCCGTGGTTACCGCTAATCCTGGAAGCCGGGACCCAGTCGCCGAGTAATTGATCAATTACGGGATATATGTTCTCAGGCGTAAAAAACGCCTCTGTGAGGTCTTTGTATTGTTTGTAATATAGCCTTACAGTTTCCGGGTGTTGGAAAAGGCGATTTAAACTTTTCATTTCCTCGTGTTCATAGGCGAAAATATCACGCTCCGGTTCGTATGAATAAATTAATATCGAATCCAAGTCGTGAGGCAGAAGAACAAATCTCGGATCTAAAATTCCACGATACATCGCGTAGTCGTCCCCGTCACCCGTTGCTAAACCGCCTTCCCTGTTACCTATCAGAGAATCGGTTGCGATGTATCTGAGCCATTGCTCGATATCAGCAGCCGTTCCAAGTTCTGATACGAATCTATCGTCCGGGATATCGGGATTATTGAGTTTGTCTATTAGGTTGAACAAGTCCGAATAATCGTCTTGAGAAATGTTTGTATGTTTGGGGTAGTTGCCTCTATAATCGTCGGGATTTTCAATACTTTTGTATGAGAGGTCTGCCATATTTCTGCTGCCATTCCGGAACCTCACGTATGTGCAACGATATAGGTTTCCCGAATTGTCATCGGGAAAATGATTATCAACCCAGTGGCTGTCATAAACTTCCAAAGCGACGTAGGAGCCGTAGGTATGACTATAATCCGTGAGAGCGAGGTTGTCACCGTTTACCCTCACCTGAACGGCGGTGGCATTGGTCGCAGGCAAACCTGCAAGCTGGAATAATGCACTGCCGGCCAACTGAAGATACGTATATTTGGTGTTAAGATTGATTGCCGTGACATCCTTCCATGAGTGATCGCTCGGGAAGTTAACACGATAGCTCATAGGTGGTCTTACGCGGTTTTGGTTTCCCCTGTTACGGACGCCGACGCTGTAGCGTACCTTAATGTCAACTCCGTCGGCGCTGATAAATGTTGCATTCATCTGTGCAAAAGTTGCACCTTCACCGAAAAAAGCATCACCGTCATCCCCGATATCTTCCAGCCTGCCTCGTTCGGCTTCGGTCATAATGATAAAGTAAACTGGCTGACTGCCCGGTGTCCATGTCTGGAAATCGAATTCTCCGTTGACCTGATAAAGCGCATTTGTAACCTGTTCCGGAACCCCATCCATCATGCTCGGAGCGGGCCAGGTACGTAAATTGCCTGAGATATCTTCGGCTTCAATGAAGAATTCGATAATTGTGCCCTCAGGGCGGGCGGGCAACTGCACACCATATATATTGTCACCTGCGTTGCCGTCGTTATGAGCGCCGTCGTCGAACATTGGCGAAATATTGTAGTCGGCGGAATCATGGTATGGATAAGTATCCTCACCCTGATATACTGACCTGTCGATACGATAATACAATCTTACCGATATGCCGCTGCTCTGCTCGTCGATGATTCGAGTTGTTACTGTCACCTCATCGCCGGGTCCCGGAACAATCGGGGAATGCTTCATATCCAGAATCAACGGTGCGATGTCGCTGTTATAAACCGAGTTAACTTTGCCGGGAGTGCCTAAGTCTATAAGGCTCGCCGACCAGTTCTGGCCATACTCGTTCGTGAATGAAGGATTGATAAGTTCAAGAGATTTACCACCGCCGTCATGTGAATTCGACCATTCCCAGCCGCGATGTTCAAAATCCAAAGGTCCGAGCTGGCGTACCGCCCAATCACCCCCGTCGGCATATACGACTGTGTCGATTATCGTGCCTATATCATCGACAAGTTCAATCTTCTCGCCGGAGTTACTCAATCGGCCTTCCCAGCCGCCGATGACATTATAAGTGTCGGGATATATATCCTGGAACGTGTCGATATCGGAAGCCACGACAAGATAATCACCGGCCCCGAGTGAAAGGCCGTCAGGGAGGACAAAATCGATACCACTGCTGAACCGCCAGCCGGACAGGTTAACCGGTTCGGCCCCGCGGTTAAACAGCTCGATATATTCGGCGCCGATGTTCTCGGGAAGATTAATGGCATGGTAGGGGTGGTACATAATCTCGTTGATGACAATATCGAAAGGGGAATCTGCTTTCGCGGAACGAGTAATAAGTATGATTAATAAAAAGCTAAGGAATGAGAATTTCAGATATCGAAGCATGTTTTACAACTTTTCCCCATAGACTATTGTGGATACAAACTATGTTTACAAACAAAAAATCATTTTTCCTATTTTAACATAACAGCATTAACAAAGTCAATCTCTTATTGGGACGAGAACTGCATTTAAGCGATAAAAATCGCCTATAATGGACGTAAAAAGCAGTATAATTTTCCGATTTGTCTTAATTTGCATACTGTATTTGTTGTAGTATAATCATTTCATAAATATTAGGTATTTTTTAAACTTGAGTTTTCCAGAAATAAACAATGTTTTTTTGTATGGTTCGTTCAGGGGCCTTTGGACATAGTAAGAAATTTCTATAACAAGTTCAGGCGTTTCGTAATGTGGACTGCAATGGCACTTATTGTGCTGCTGTTTTTTTTGTCTGTATATGGCGCATTTCTCGGTTCGCGGTGTGCTAAAGAGTTCTTTAACGGTATTCCGTTGGCTGTCTATTGGGTGGCATTTATCCTGCTTTTGGTTGTCGGGATTTTCATATTTAAGCGATTGTTGCGTGTGCCGGCACTTCTGCTCATTCACGCCGGTTGCATCTTTATTTTAGCCGGAGCAATCTGGGGGTCCGGAGCAGGGCACGAATTTCGGAAAAACTTCTTTGGAATAGATAAAATCCCGACAGGCCTGATGCAAATATATGAAGGCCGCTCGGATAATCGCGTGATATTGGAAGATGATAAAATCAGGGAATTGCCTTTTTATATAAAACTAAGGGATTTCCGGTTGGATCATTACAAACCTGATTACCTTCGCATTCTAAGCAGACAGGGCGATAGCTGGATGTTCCCGGTTGAAGTTGACACCGATTACTCCTTAGGCTCCGAGTACGGCACTATCAGGATCATCAGGGTATTCGAGAATTTCAGGATAAATCTGGAGGGCGACAACAGAGTTGTTATCGATGATACGGGCCCCGGTTTCAATCCGGCCCTTGAAGTTCAGATACAATCACCTGACGGCCGAATTGAGACAAGATATGTCTTCGAGCGTTTTCCGGGACATACGCACTCCGAGGATGAGCTTTTTCTAAGCTACCAGAGAATTATCAGTGAATATATCAGCGAGCTTCAGGTGGTTCGCGAAGGTGAGGTTGTCGCCGAAAAAGATATTCAGGTCAATCATCCTCTGCACTATGGTGGATACCATTTTTATCAGCAGGATTACGACCATCAGGCCGGCCGTTTTACCATCCTTGAGGTCACTTCGGATTCGGGCCTTGCTTCTGTTTATGCTGGTTACCTGATGCTGTGCATTGGACTCTGCTGGCATTTTTGGATAAATAAGTTATCCGGCGAAGGCAGGAAAATTTAAGGGCGGCACCAAAAGGCGAATAAATGGAAATAAAATATACAATTCAGGGACTATTGGTTTATACGACCATTGCCGCCTATTTGCTGGCACTGCTTGTGAGTATCCTGCACCGGCCGAGAGCGGGACATATTCTGTACGTACTGGGATTTGTCGCGGCGGTCGTTTCCTTCGGCTATCGCTGGTACCATGTTCGGCATGTCCCCATGCAGAATTTATTCGAGGTATTTCTGTGCCTGGGAATGATTTATCCGGTTTCACTTTTTTGCCGGCGTTTCCTGCGCGTCGGCGGGCAGTCGGCTGATATGCTCATTGGTGCCGTTGTGCTTGTCCCTGCCGGTTTTATATTCAATGCCAATCCGCAGAAGCTTCCGCCCGCTCTGCAAAGCTGGCTGTTCGTGCCGCATGTAACGGTTTATGTGCTCTCATATATTTTTATGGCCAAAGCGGCATTTCACGCAGTGTTACAGCTCGCCGGTAAAACTCCGCGTACAGATGAAAATCTTCTGCCGCCCGAAGAGGCGACCTATAGTATGATTTGTGTCGGTTTTCCACTGCTGACGCTTGGGCTTGTTCTTGGAAGTGTCTGGGGCAAGCGCGCCTGGGGCGATTACTGGGGCTGGGACCCGAAAGAGCTTTGGTCGCTCGCCTCGTGGTTGGTATATGTCGGGTACCTGCATTTCCGTTATATGTCCGGAAAGAAAAATCTTCGCATCAATAGTATCTGGGCGATTGCAGGCCTGGTGGTTATTGTGGTGACACTACTATGGGTGAATCTGTCACGTTTCTTCCTCGGTCTGCACAGCTACGGCGCCGCCATGTAGTTATGAAAACGGGCATCGAGTTTGAAGAGCCTTTTTACGGGTAAATTCAGTACATCGGATTTATCCAGAGACAGTGCAGTTCGGATGGATTCGAGAATATCCGCTATTTTCTTTTCATCGGCGGCGATTATCGTGAACCATATATTAAAAGTATCTTTTCTAAGATAGCTGTGAGTCACTTCGGGGAACCGTCCGATTATTTCAGCGGCACGCTCTATAAGTTCGGGCTTAACACGAACAGCGGCTAAGGTGCTGGAAAAACCTAATTTATTGGAGTTGAAACTGGCCCCCATACGTCGAATCATACCATCATCGAGCAGCCGCTGAATCCTGTTCACAAGCTGCTCTGTCGGGATTTGCAGTTTGTCTGCTACAACCTCGTAAGGGCTTTCGCACAGAGGAAAATTATCTTGCAGTTCCTGTAGTATTTGGCTATCGGTTTTATCCATAAGCTTAGTCTGGTATTTGGAAGATTTCCCCGCATTGCTGCAGCTCTTTTTGTTTTTCTTTGTTCAGGCCGATTTCGCTATCGGTCAAATAGCACGCCGGGTCCGGGGCCCATGGGTCGCCGAAATACAGGTCCGCACGGACCCTCAAACTCCCGCCGCAAATATCGAAGAACTTACAAAGCCGGCATCTTCCCTTGATATATTTTCGGCGCTGCTTCAGACCTCGAAGCAGCGGGTCACTCGTATCGGTCCAAATCTCACTAAAAGGTCTTTTTCTGACGTCACCAAGTCCGTAGTGCCACCAGAACTGGTCGGGATGGACTTTTCCGTGAAAATCAATGCAGCCGATTCCAACGCCGCTGCTGTACATTCCGCCGCCGTTCCATGCCAGCAGTTTATAAATTTCATCGGCGCCTTCGGAATCTTCCTGCATCAGTTTCAGATATATATAGACACCGTCAACATGGTTATCGACGGTCAGTATATCCGTTGTACGACCGGCTTGTTTATATTCTTTTGTTTTGGTTAATATTGTTTCAACTGCGTTCCTTGTTTGGGCGTGAGTCAGGTCTTCATCTGCGATATTTTCCCCTCTACCGCTCGGGACGAAATGGTAAAAACATGCCCGCTCGATATTCTTTGCCTCGAAGAATTCGAATAAACTCTCCAGGTCCTGTACGTTTCTTTTTGTAAGTGTCAATCTCAAACCAATTCGCACGCCGGCATCCTGGCAATTTTTTATACCCTCCACCGCCTTGTCGAACGCACCGGCTGCACCGCGAAATTTATCGTTAATCTCTCCTATTCCATCGAGGCTGATACCGACGTATGAAACTTTGTTCTGTTTGATTTGCTTTGCCGCATTGTTTGTTATCAGGGTTCCGTTCGTTGAAATAACCGTACGCAATCCTTTCTTGACCGCATACCCGATTAATTCGAATAGATCCGGTCGCATTAACGGCTCGCCGCCGGAAAACAAGACCGAGGGAACGCCAAAATCCGACAAATCATCCAACACGGCTTTCGCTTCGGCGGTTGAAAGCTCATCGTCGGCTTTGTTGGAGCTGTCGTTATAACAATGCACGCACTTGAGATTACATGCCCTGGTGATATTCCAGACAACGATTGGCCGTCTTTCGGATGCTTTTTCGGGAGCTATCCGGCCTTCGATTTCGCCCGAGTCCTTTTTGCCGTAGCGAAGCCAGTCACCCGGTGTGACCTGGTCGCAATATAATTTGCTGATATTTATCATGGATTAATGAGCCTCAGCGAGTCGCCTCGGGCGGGACGTAAGCGCAAAAAGGTTCTTCGGCCATGTAATTGCCGGTAGCGGCGTACGCTCTGCCCCGGCAGCCGCCGCATATCTGCCTGTAGCCGCAAACGCCGCACTTGCCTTCGAGCAGGTTGCTGTTACGCATTCGTGCGAGGTCCTGGTTATTGTACCAGATATCAGAGAGTTTATCCTCAAGCACGTTGCCGCATTTGACGGGCAGATAGCCGCATGGAAATACATCGCCCTGATGGCCAACAAATAATACGCCGAGACCCGCAAGACAACCTCTTGATGGGCCGCCGTGACTGTGTTGTTCTGTTTTTATATGGGAGATTTCCTGTTCTCTGGTGATGCGTTCGTAGTGAGGGCCGCATGTCACCTTCAATT
Source organism: uncultured Pirellulales bacterium (assembly GCA_964570855.1). Lineage (GTDB taxonomy): Bacteria > Planctomycetota > Phycisphaerae > Sedimentisphaerales > Anaerobacaceae > JAFGPS01. The sequence continues at coordinate 5,465 of CAZMZR010000071.1, read as the reverse complement.
GCAGTTCACCTCGACTATCTAATCTGTAAATATCGAGCATCTTCTGTTCGTATTGCTCCGGCGAAAGCATATCCGTCTCGGCCAGAGACTCCCCACAGCCGACGGGGACAAGCATGAATATATGCACAGCTACCGCACCGAGTGATTTTGCCATGTTATAAATATCCTCTGTTTGATGGGCGTTATGTCTGGTCAGTGTCATATTAATCTGGAAGGGCACATTTTTTTCGCGAAGGTGCTCAATACCTTTGATGGCTCTATCAAATGAGCCTTCCATTTGCCGCAGCTTGTCGTGAACTTCGGCTCTCGCTCCGTCCAGACTCACCGATACTCTCATTACTCCGCTCTCACATATCCGCCCGGCTATGGTCTCATCTATCAACGTGCCGTTCGTTGCAATCGCTGGAATAATACCGAGCGACTTGGCGTGGCCGATTAACTCGAATAAATCGCTCCTGCAAAGCGGCTCACCGCCTGAAAAGACCAGTACCGGCATCATGGATTGATTTGCCCCCAGGGCGGCTAATTGCTCGAAAAAGTTTTTGGCCTGGACGGTTGAGATGTCCTTGTAGGCGGTGTTGTCCGAATCAATTCGCCGGCAGTGTGCACAGGCCAGATTGCATTTGATTGTGCTCTCCCAGAATAAGAGTCTGAGCAACTGTTTTGGTCCTGCGGATTCTGTCACGGGCGTGCGTCCTTCTTGTCTGGCGACTCGGATGTTATCGCTTCTGCCTGTCTGACGATACTGTTGACCAGCTTTGCCGCCTCCGTTGGGCCGTTTTCTTTGGCCACGGTGTCAACGTTTTTGATAACGCAGTGCAAAAGCTTGTTGACGATGCGGTTGACCTTCGCTTCCAGAATCTCCCGGCATTCGGCGTCCCGCCTTATCCCGACAAAGAATCGCTCCATTTCATTTTTACTGATTTGAATGAATTTCTCTTCCAGTTGCCCGATTAAAGGCCCGAGCTCTCCGGCTCCGAGCCAGTCCATGAAAATGTCCACATCTTCCTGTATAATTTTCATCCCCTCGGCGATGTCCTCCTCGCGTGCCTTGCGGTTTCCCCTGGCTACTTCGGTAAGGTCTTCGATACTGTAAAGGTGCACGTTTTCAATTTCGTTCACCGATGGCTCGAAATTCCGCGGCACTGCAATATCGATAATCAGCAGCGTCTGTTTTTTTCTGCCGTTCGTAATTTTTTTGAAATTCTTTTTCGTGTACATGTAATCCTTGACGGCGGCCGAAGCTATTACAATGTCGGCCCCTGTCAAGTGCTCCTGCAGGTCCTCCCACTTCCGGGCTGTAACCTTGTGCCGTTGTGCTACTTTCAAGGCCCGTTCGTAGGACCTGTTGATGATGTTGATGTCACTGCATTTGATTTTCAGAAGATGTTGAACGAGCAATTCGCCCATTTGGCCGGCCCCGATTACGACCGTTTTTGCAGATGAAATATCGGCAAAAAGCTGCCTGGTCAGCTCGACGGCCACGCCCGCAACGCTCACACGTCCGTGTGCGATTGATGTGATTGTATAGACCTTCTTGCCGGTGGCAAAAGCGCAGTGAAACAGGCGGTTCAGGACTTTTCCCGTACCGCCGGCCGAGCAGGCGATGCGATAGCTTTCCTTGACCTGGCCGATTATCTGCGGCTCGCCGACAACCAGGCTGTCGAGACTCGATGCAACTTTGAGCAGGTGCCTGACCGAATCTTCGTTGCTGTGTACGTAGAGAAATTCCTGGAATTCCTCCCAGGGGACATTGTGAAATTCCGATAGAAATTTCATCAGGTCATCCACCGCCACCGGCTCCATTCGATTACACGCACAGTACAATTCGACGCGGTTACACGTCGAGAGCAGGACGAACTCCGAACCTTCGAATCTGCTCTTTAGCTCTCTCAGGGCCTGTTGCGTCTGTTCGGAATCGAACGCAAGCTTTTCGAGAACATCCAGAGGTGCGCTTTTATGATTCAGTCCTAAAACGAAAATTTTCATTTTTATCCTGTTATGTATGTCGGTGGAGCTTTCTTAAGCTCTTTTTCGGTCACTAATATTTTATATGTTGTCACTCCACATGCCCGGCTCATTTTATTCACCGTCCGTTCAACTTCCCGAACATCCGCTCCATGCACCATCGTGTAAATATTATACGGCCAGTTTTCAGCCGTTTGCCGCTCGTAAGCGTGGCTGACCTGCTCGAATCCTGCAAGGATATTTCCCACCTCCTCGATGCGCTCAGATTCGGCCTGCCATGCGACCATCGCTCCGCCAGTCAGGCCCAATTTAATATGATTCACAATTGCTCCTATCCTTCTTAGTTTGCCCCTGCGTTTCCAGTCTTTAAGAACCACTAAAAACTGCTCGGTGTCCATTCCGGCTCTTTCCGCCATCTGCTTATACGGATCCCGACTTCCGGCAAAGCCGGCCTGCAGGACGGCTAATACCCTTGCCTCGATATCCGATAACGGAGAATCCATATTTTCTACACCTCATCATATACGACGTAATATCAGGCGTTTATGTTCTATTTTTTATCCCCGAATACGGCTACTTTTTATAATATGCTTATTTTAATGATTTATACCGGATTAGTAAAAGGATACTTTTTCCGATACCGGCCGTCTCCAGACCCTTGATTATGCCGCGATTTTGGTGTATGAACTTTGTGATCGTGGAAAACAGCTAAAGAAAGGACAAAAATGAAATCCATACGGATTGCCGGCCGGGCCAGTAAACTTGCCCTGATACAGACCGATATTGTCCGCAGGCTGCTCGAAGGCCTCTCTTCGGACATCGATTGTTCGGTTGTCAGGATTACCACCAAAGGCGACCGTGATAAATCTGATTTTCTGTACCAGGCCGAATCGAGAGGTCTTTTCACATCCGAGGTGGAAAATGCCTTGCTCGACGGCCGGGCCGATATTGCAGTCCATAGTCTAAAGGACCTGCCCACCTTGCCCAGGGATGGTTTGATTATCGCTGCTGTCCCGAAAAGGGAATCCGCCGCCGATGCCCTCGTCGCAAAGGACAAGGTGACATCAATCGAACAGTTGCCTGCCGGCTCGAAGGTTGGAACATCGAGCTTAAGACGCATCGCCCAGGTAAAGTTGAAAAGAAGCGATATCGAATGTGTCCCTTTAAGGGGTAATGTCGAAACGCGGATAAGAAAAGTGGCCGAAGGACAGGTCGATGCCATCGTTATCGCCTGTGCAGGTCTGAACAGGCTCGGCCTTGCCGACAAAATCTCCGCCGTCTTGCCGCCTGAGGAATTTATACCCGCCCCTGCACAGGGAGCGTTGGCCGTGCAGATACGTAGCGATGATAAGGAGCTTGCCGAATTTGTCAGGCAAATCGACGACGAAAATTCCCGCATCGCCGTAGAGACCGAGAGATGTGTATTGGAAGCAATCCACGGCGGATGCAGTGTCCCGCTTGGTGTCTATTCGCAAATTGACGGCGATGCTATTACGATAGATGCGATTCTCTGTGACCTCGACGGCGAAAATTACGTTAAGCGGTCCGTTACTTCTTCTATCGCCGAAGCTCAAAAAAACGCGCGAGAACTTGCACAAGAATTATTAGACAACGGCGGCCGACAAATCCTCGACCATATCAGAATTTGAGCTTAAGAACCTGCCCTTTAACAACCAAGTCGAACAAAGTACTACTGAGGGGTCAAACCTATAAAATGCCATTTAGTAATGATCGTCCTTATTATTTTGTGTGCTGATATTTTTTGTTAAGATTTTATATATTTCTCTTTACTATGACTTTATTACCATCTATAATATAGCCGTTTATTTAAGAGTGCGAAAACGCAGTATTTTGACCCTTTTTGGCTATTAAACACAGAGGTAAACATGTTTTTTAGGAAAAAGGAGTGTAAGCACTCGCTTCCCTCAAATAGCAATTCATTAGAATTTTTAACTATTAAAGCTGGAAACGATCAAGAGTTATCAAGACCATTCCATATAAAAACATTCTGGCAAAGAATTACAACTTGGTTATTTCCAAATCTGAAGCTTAGTGAGAATCTTCTTATCGATTACTTCAAAGCCAAAGTCCAAAAAGAGAAAAGCGAAGCACAAAAAATCGAAGCTCAAACAAATATAGCAAGACAAAAAGAAGTGAAAGAATTTAATAAAGCAATTAATGAAATTTTTGCGGAAGATGGTTTACCACGGGCGGCAAAAGCTCTGAAGTTAGCAAAAGTCATTGAAAAGAATCCTTTTGTTGTGGAACAAATTAAGGTTGTTAAAGAAATTATTAAAAGTGTTGAATTGAATAAAGAGTCTTAGTAAGAATCTTTATTTATCAGGCTTTGATTAATTTTTCTTGGCTGCTAATTCCTTTTTAATATCAAGATATTCCGATTTCATTCCTTTGTAATCCCACTCATAATACGCTCGTACAATTATAAGAATACTAAAGGCTATTGCAATGCTGTATATTTTCAGCGCTTGTATGTCAACATCAAGATCAGGCAAAAATGTCCTTTGCTTACCATCTTGTCTTACAAGATCTCCAAACAGTTTCAGATTTGGATGTATAGCGTAATTGAATGCTCCATATATAATTGGGTAAATATCTTTCTTATATACAGGAGGTAATTCGTCGAGCGAGTTATAGAATGGTCCTATGGGTGGGTGCGGATTCTTGTCTATCTCATTTCTGAGGTAGTTTATTGTTTGTTGGATATCTTTTGCTTGTTCTGGCTCTGCTGATGGCAGAATTTTATTCAAATGCTTGATTTCTTCAGCATTTGTTGTTTTCAACCATCGTAGGATTCGTATTTCGTGAGATTCTTTACTTGGGTTGTCTTTGTAAATGCACCAGATAGTCCTTAATGCAAGTTCTCCCAGAATCCGAAGGATCGCCATAGCTGGTAGGTTGTGATTCGCGTTGGCCAGTATAAAGACAGCTTTACAATAGTTGTTTGCTACTGGAACAATACCGGATAACAGATTGTCAACGGGAGTGTCACTATTTATTTCTTCGTTTATTCTTGATGCAGTCTCTTCAAACCATTTTTTCATTGTTGTTTCAATATGGTTACACATGATATTTTTCCTTACAATTAATTGGTTGGATGTGTCTTTGTTGTATATTATTTCTTAACATGTTCTGAAGATACCAGTAAGATGCTTTATTCTAAATCCCCTTTATTGCCATTAAATTTGGCCAATCTGCATATTCGCAATCAGGTTTTATATCGTAAGGATTTATGAGGTGCTTAATTGTGGTAACTACGTATTTTTTATGGAAGATTGCCGCGGCCTTAAAAATCAGGCCTCGCAATGACCACTTTTTTGTCATCTCGACTGAAGCCAAAGGCGCAATGGAGAGATCTATTCAAATTGGATTCCTCCGCTTCGGCCCTTTGGGCCTCCGGTCGGAATGACATGTAGTTGGATTCCGCTCCACCTTAGGTGTGCCATAGGCAGGAATGACCGGGAATTTCTATACCCTAA
>CAZMZR010000070.1:0-17955 GCA_964570855.1 uncultured Pirellulales bacterium | reverse complement strand
ACCGCCGACACACGGATTTTCAGTCCGTTGCTCTACCAACTGAGCTACCTGCCCGGATAATCCTTATTCCGGCGACAAAAACGGAATTCTAACAAAATCGAACATCATTGCAAGAAAAAATACATAATACTTTTTCATAGCTGCCAATCAGTTATCAACTGGAACATATCGAGATTTTCAGACAGAATAGCACAAACGACTTTTAATTAAGCCCGCTTGATTATGGATTGTATTATCAATATTACACTGGTGACTCAAATCGTTGAAGATAGTTTCAGCGATTTTAAAAAGATGTATTATCGTTGTGTTTAATCCGATGTCTGTAAAAGTGACCGGCAGGATGCAATCGCACGGGAGAGTCCGGAGCTCACGGCAATGATATTATTTATTTCGTCTGTTGTAAGCTTTTTTGGGGACGATCGATAAACCAGCATAAAACCCGACAGTGAGCCGCGAATGTCCAGAGGAATCGTGACGGCCGAGATTTTGCCAAGCTCGGCCAGGTTGCCCTGTAGGCCCATTTCAAACATATCGTCAAGAGTACAAACTTTATTTGATGCACATATATTTTCAACCAGCCGGCGATTTAGGCAATTCTCAAAATGCTCCTGTACGGGGTCGGCGACCTGGTTGCTTTCGAATGCGTGTTGTTCGAGGCTCTCCTCCTGACGCAAAAAGCAGGTGACATTAGCGCTATCGACCTGTTTGCCAATCAGTCTTGCGGCTGTCTGTAGAAGATCGTTTAAGTCGGTGATGCCGATGATCGACTCATAAAAATTAGCTTCGAAAACGATGGTTTTCAGTTCTTTCAAAAAGTCTCTTTGAGCCGCAATGAAATCGTTGCAAAGAATATCAATTTTTTTGGCCTGCTTTTTGCGGTCCTTATTCAGCTTTTTGATAAGCAGACGCAATCTTTTATTTCTATTTTTATCGAGCACAATTCCTCGCATTTCTTGACAGGTTGCTATAATTTGCAGTGTTTACAGCGTTTATAGTTCGGCTTAATAAAAGCGGGGCTTTAAGACTAACGGGATATTAAAGGGATACATGTAAGGCGGCCCTATAAACAGCCTGTTATTAGTCATACAGCTATTGACATCTGGTTCAGAAGCGCAAAAAGATCCTGATTGAGAGGCACAGTTTCTTTTAGTTTTCGGACTTGTTGTTTACGGGGCGGTTGTCTCAGATTTTAGATATACTATAGATGCGGGTAACTTAGGTGTAATAAAATGCCGTTGCTTTCTGATTTATGGTCTGCAATATTACCGTATTCGAGACGCGAGAGCAACGGGCCGGAGAGTGAAGGTAGTCGTTAATTCTTACTCTTTAAGAAGATTATCTGCTGAGCATTACCTTTAGTCTTTTTTGTAAATCACAACATTTTTCATTGAGTCGGCAAAGGCTTTTAGAGGTTTTTTCATAATAGCGAGGGCCGGCTCGGTAATGTCAAGTTCCCCGCAGGTCGCCTTCCATAAATCGTACAAAGTTATAACTTTAGCCCTTAGCCTTATACCGCCGATCCTTCCGCGTTTACATTCGACGATACCGTGCTTGCTAAGTGTTTGTACTACTTTCTGCAGGTAACCCACGGAAAAGCTAAGAGTTTTTGCAATTTCTCCGGCTCGCAGGAATTCTGCAGGATTTGTGTTTTTTAGAAAGAGAACTGTCTGGACCGACATTCCAAAATCCTGGTTTATTTTCACGTTTTGTCCTCCTTCTTATCAAGTTACACTGCCCATATCGCAGCCAACAGTTCGAATAACAATCCCCCATAGTTCTTGGCATTAATCAGGATACCGGTCCGAGCAAAAAACAGGAACGTGCCCTGAATATTTGGACTCATACGACTTGAATGTCCACCGATAACGAATATATTTTACTGGTGACAAAAATATACGGATTGTCCTGAGATTGCAAGATTTTTTTGCCTAAAAAAAAGTCAGATAATGTTCTTAAGTTGTAAGTTCGGCTGTAGCAAGGACTTTTCTGCAGGTACAATTATTTCCCAGGTGACATAAAGCAAGTTTTGAGACAGTAAATTTCACTGGAAAGAACCCGGTTTTTATTTCGCCGTATCCGAGTGTTATATGTGGGGAAAAATCCTTATAGCTCGATTTCCCCGGATAATTTTTGATCCAAAGCAAGGTTGATTCGCTGACCGGCGTATCGCTCAGGACCATATCGGACGTCACTTCATTGCTAAAAAAATCCAGCATCTTTTGCATAATCCGTTCATGAAGTAATTGAAGTTTTTCTGTTCTTTCAATTTTCAGAACCGAGACTTTTTCGCCGGCTGAGTTCGTTTCGGCATAGGCACCGGTGACATGTAAAGACCCCATACGGTATTTTTCAGCTATTTTACTTAGAATTATTTCGATATCGATTATGTTTTTTCGGTTGATACAGCCCATGGCTAAAGAGATATGAGGCAGATAGTTTTTCCTGTCCAATATAATTTTATTCGGATGTTGCTTTAATAGTTCCCTGTTGATCTCGATGGCTATGTCCATCAATTCCTGCGACGGTATCAATACAACATCTACGGCTATTTGTGTCATAATTCTATCAGGACTAATATAATTTTTATAAGTAAAACCGGACAAAGCCTAAAAGAGTACTGCTTGTCTGTGAAGACTCAGAGAAACAGAGTTTTTTATACTCGATTATCACAAAGCAGAAAATAATCATATATTGGTTTTCCGGACAAAAAAAAACAGAAAAAGCATCATATTTGACAATATTTTAATTAATTTTGAACAATTCTGTTATGAAAACGTAAATTGTTTGACACCAAACCTCCTTCTGAAATAAAGGGGAGCCTGAAAAGCTCCCCTATATTTTTTGGCTTTCTTGTGTTCGACAATTTGAATATGTATTGTAAAAGAAGAAATCTATTGGCGGGGTAAATGAACGTTCACGGTTGTTCCGGTGCCAGGCTCACTTTCAATGTTAAGTGAGCCGTTGTTTAATTGTATGAGTCTGGCGGCGTAGGCAAGTCCCATCCCTCGTTTTCGCCCGGCCGGTCTCGCCGAGAAGAACGGCTGAATTGCCTTTTGTAGAATCGCGGTGTCCATTCCGCAGCCGCTGTCGGCGATTGATAATCGAACCATATCTGCCGTCGTGTCGGCATCAGCAGTGATTTTAATCGGCCCGGGCTGCTCACCATAGGATTCGATGGCATTTGATATAATATTTGCAATTGCAGATACGACCTGTGCCGAGTCAACGAAAACGTTCTCGATACCATCGGCAAGCGTTATTTGAGTGTTCAGCTCTTCAATGTTTGTCTTTCGGCCGGCCAATTGTATGGCTTCATCGATGATCTGGGCGATACTTGTCTCGGCGGGCCTGGGCCGCGGCGGCTCGGCAAAACTAATCAGGTCCTCGATAATTTCGGATGCCTTATTTGCGTTATCATGTATCTGATCCAGGATTTGCTTCTTTTCCTGATTCTTCTCAGTCTCGGCAAGTAACTGTGCTCGTCCCGATATTATGGCCAGAGGATTATTTAATTCATGTGCTGCACCTGCCGCTATCTCGGCCAAAGCATCCATAGAGACCTCAACAGGGATTGCCTGGTCTGACTCTTCAGGAATGTCCCCGGATTCGAGCGGAGGTATCTTTTCCGATGGAGCTGTGATTAGCCGGACAAAACGCTCCGCAAATTGCTGCTCTCTCCGCCGGGACATAGCCATACCTAATGCGGCCCCGGCGATTGAAGCAGAGGTTCTGAAACTTTCCTCAAATAGTTCTGTGTCACAGGGGTAATGGAGCTCAAAAGCAATTGCCCCGATAGCTTTTCCTCCGCACAACAGCGGCACTAACCTGGTTTGATTCTCATCAAAGCCGGTGTCTAATTGTTCAAACAGCCAGTCGATATAATCATGAGCATTAACAATAGTGAAATTATTTGACAGCACTTTAGGGATGACGGGTACATCATCGGGTATATTCAGGATAATTGTCCGGCTTTGAGCAAGGTTTTCAACAACGACCGCTTCGAGAATTTGTGAGCCGACAGAAGGAACCAGGAACAGACATATTCTGCCTGTCTGATAAAATTTCTGCCAGCGAACAGCCAGGATATCCGCCAGGTCGAGAGCTGTTATTGTCGGATTAATATTGAGCAGGAGATCTTTTATGAAATCGAGATGGCTTGAGGCACTTTGTAACCGTCGATTTTCATTGGAGAGTTCCGCATCACGTCGAGCAAGCTGCACTGCTGCATCTTGAATGATTTCGCAATACCTGGCATGGGCTTTCGGTAAATCCAGGCCCAAAATTTTGGTTTTTTGCTCGACTTGAGCACTTAAATTCCGACTGATATATTCCAGTTGTTCGTTACTTATTGCCAGTTCCTGTGCTATCGAATCTGTCCGTCCCGGCACGTCAAAGCTGCCGGACCGGCCAAGACCGGTTTGACGTGCTATCAAATCCGACAACTGAATGACAACGGCTATTCTTGCTTCTGGCATTTCACGAGAGACTATCAGACTCTGGCTGTGGTGCAGCCAGATGGCAAGAATGACTAAATTCGGTAATTGCCACTTTTGCGCCAGATGCTTACCTATGATTGTATGGTCTGTTCCGAGATGTTTTTGCTCGATCATCTGAGAACATTGCCCGGTTGATTCCGCTTCTTCGAGGATATTGGCAAAACTTCTCGGCATTGTTTCATCCAAAGCAAGCTTTCCAATATCGTGCAATAATCCGGCACAGTAAGCCAGTTGCGGGTCCATTTTTGGTGTTGCCAGCTCGGCGATTTCTTTAGCGCAGCAGGCCACTGCAAGGCTGTGAATAAATAATCCTTTTTTAGTTGAGACGTTATAAGAATCGGGACTGTTGAGTTGTTCTAAAGTATGGGAAATCCGGATTGATAATATGGCATCGCGCACCTGATGAACGGGTAATTTATCGAGGGCTTTACTCAATGAGAATCTGCCGTCCGGCAAACTAAGGCCGCTGGTACCGATAAGTGAAAGAATTCTCAATGTAAGGACCGGATCCGATTCGATAATATCAATCAGTGTCGAGGGCTGAAATTGACTTTGTAAAAGCCTGGGTATGTATTGTGCGGCAATGCAATCAAGAGTTGAAAGAGAATTGAGCCTATTGACAGCAAGCTCTACCTGCTGTGAAGCGGTTGAGGCTTTTTTTAGATTGTCTGGCATATAATCATCTCAGTTTCTGTCTCTGCCAGATTTCAAACTTTCGACCCCCTCCGTTTTGCCATGCACCTGTACTGTGACGGGTGTGAGCAAAAACGAGACAGCGGTGCATCGTTTTTATTTGATCTGCAGCGATGTGGTGATTTTGTTGATAAGTTCAGCAATATCAAACGGTTTTCTGATAAAATCTTCGGCGCCTGATTTGAGCAGTTGTGAAATCTCATCCTGTTTTACAACACCGCTTACAATAATAATTTTTATGTTCTCGAATTCCGGATTCCTTTTGATCGTTTGGCAGACAACATTTCCGTTGACATCTGGCAGCATATAATCGAGCAAAATCAATTCAGGCCGAAACTGCTGAGTTACAATTCCGGCCTCATAACCGCTCGATGCTGTTTTGGTTTCGAATCTGCCGTCCCTTTCAAGGACATCTACAAGTAGCTCAACGATTTCAACGTCATCGTCAACGATAAGTATTTTTCTCTTGCCGGATTCGATTGCATCAAGCGGGATTTTGTTTTCCCTCATAAACTTAACCAGACTCTGACGAGGAATCCTGCGAAATCTTGAGCCCGGGACACGGAATCCCTCCAGCCGACCGGAGTCGAAGCAACGGATAATGGTTTGCTGGCTTACTCTGCAGATTTCCGCAGCTTCCCCGGTGGTAAATAAATCCTTCATCTTATCCAATCCTTTTCTTTAACCAAATCCTTTTGATTTAACCCCCTGCCAGGTTACCTTCTTGGCCTAATTTAACTATTGGGAATTGGTTTTGTCAAGGGTAAAAAATAAGGATGTAACCAAATTTCTGATAATTGGTTATATGCTAAACATCATTGCATAAGTATGTATCTGTTTTGTTGGGAGTTATGTTGATTTGTATTTTTCTTTAAATATAGATTGAATGTTAACTATTTTAACAATGACAATGTTAATTTCTAAGCAGCTTTGACCGGTCATATAAAACCAGGCTTTTTTGGAAATGTAAGAATTATTTCTTAAGCGCTTTATTAAGCTATAGTTAGTGCAATGATGTTTGATTTATCAAATACGTTGTACAGCTTATTAGTAAACTGAAAGAAATGAACGATTCCTGAAAAAAATATAAATAATTACATTTTTGAAATGGCCGAATCGATCAACACTGCCAGGTTAACCTGTGGTCTGAAATTCCTGTACTTATATCGGAAATAAGAACTTAAGACTCCTCGACATTCTCCGTAGAATCCTGTTCAGGCACCACTACAAGATTGATGGTAGCTGTTACATTGCCGGCGAATTTAAGAGTGATGGCATGTGTTCCAACCTGTTTGATATGGTCAGGCAACTGTACAACCTCATTGGCAACCTGGAATCCCTGCTCCCGCAAATTGGCGGCTATTTGCTCGGTAGTGACCGAGCCGTACAGATGTCCTTGTTCGTTTGCCTTTGCAGCTATAACAGCTTCCGCCCCGTCAACTGTTTTAGCGGCATCTTCAAGCCGTTTGCTTTCATATATGCGTTGTTCAGCTCGCTTTGCTTTCTCCTCTGCTATATCCCTAATGCTGTTTTCAGTAACAACCTTTGCAAGTCCCTGCGGCAGTAAATAATTTCTGGCATATCCTTTGCTGACTTCTACCACGTCTCCAAACCAGCCAAGTTTCTTAATATCTTCACAAAGTAAAACCTTCATACCGTAATCCTTTCTGGCTAAATGGTCGGTCCTAAATGGCGTGTGCCGAATTTGCCGACTTACCAGGTAACCAAATGACTTATCACAAACACTATGCAGTAAACGGCAGCAAAGCCATATACCGGGCGCGCTTGATTGCTTTTTTTGCCTTTCTTTGACAGCCGGCGCAGTTGCCGCTGCGCTTACGTGAGTATATTTTGCCGCGATTTGTCAACAGCTTTTGTAGAGTTCCGATGTCTTTATAATCGATGTATTGAATCCTCCTTCTACAAAAACGGCACTGGGTCTGTTCTCGAGCTCCTACAAAACCCGTTTTTCTTTTATTATCAACTCTTCTTGCCATATTATTCCTGTCTGTTTTATTCCTTGTTATATTATTAGAAACAATTCATGTTTTCTGTATCCCGTAAACATCGACAAATGGATTTAGACTTCCTTTAGAACGGTATATCATCATCGGCCGTCTGCTGCTTTGCCTCAGTTTCTGTTCTGTTTACGCTTTGCTCGCCGCCGCCTTTGCCGAGAAACTCAAAATTCTCAACAGTTACTCTGTGCTTACTGTGCTTCGAGCCGTCTTGCGCCTCCCAGCTATCGAAAGTCAGGCGCCCTTCAATAAACAGAGGGTTTCCCTTTTTGCAGTACTTGTTGACAACCTCAGCTCTCTTGCCGAACATCCTGCAGTCCACAAAACACGTTTCTTCTCGTTGGCTGCCGTCCTGAGCCGTCCACCTGCGATTTGTCGCCAGACCAAAGTCAACTACCGCTGTCTGATTCGGGGTGTATGATAACTGCGGATCACGGGTCAGATTACCTATTAATAAAATTTTGTTGTAGTTGGCCATATTTAACTTCTTTCTGCTTTAATCGTTTGAAATTTCATAAGGCTTTGATTCCTGCTCATCTTCTGTTGTTTCTTTGGAGTCCTCCGTAGGGAGTCCCGATGACTGTTCCGCCTTTTCTGCTGTTTCAGTTGTTTGCGTTGTTTCCGCTGTTTCAGATGTTTCCGCCGTTTCCGCCTCTTCCGCTGTTTCAGTTGTTTGCGTTGTTTCCGCCGTTTCAGATTCTTCTGCGTTCCCGGCTTCAAAATCGCTGCTTTGCCGTTCTGCTTGTTCACCCCGTTCTGCTTGTTCACCCCGTTCTGCTTGTTCACCCCGGTCTGCTTGTTCGCCCCGGTCTGCTTGTTCATCCCGGTCTGCTTGTTCATCGCCTTTTTGCTTTTCCTTTTCCACTTTGGTGGCGGGAGTATCCTTCTCGATATCTCCCTCCGTCATATGCTCGGCATTGAGAATAAGAACACGCATAATTTGCTCAGACAGTTGTACGGCTTTTTCGATTTCTTTTATTCTCTCACCATTTGCCCGGAAATAGCAGAGGATATATACCCCTCTGCCTACGCGGTGGATCTCATAGGCCAGTTTCCTGTCGTCCCATTTTCTTATGGAGACAATCTCGGCTTCGACTCTCTCTAATATCGTTTTTATAACGTTATTAACACCATCCCAGTTTGAGGCGGCCAAAGCCGAATCAACAAGAAACATCCCTTCATATAAATTATTCTTAGTCTTAGTTTCCAAACTAATTACCTCCCGCTAAACCTTATATTTTTTTATTTAGCTTCGTTCGATACCCATATTCAATAATTGTTATTCAATATTACTATTAAACTTATTCATTGCTGTCTCAAGACCGTGCTCGATCCAGCACAATACCGCGTCTCCGGCATCCTTAATTGCCTTGTCCAGCAAGGCTTTATCTTCTTCATCAGGTTTACCGAGAACATAGTCAACCTGATTATAGCCAAGTTCTTCCGTGTAATGACCAATACCAATCCGGCAACGAGCGAAATTATTTGTACCGAGTTTTTCTATAATATCAGCCAGACCGTTATGGCCGCCCGCCGAACCTTTGGTCCTGATCCTAATCCTGCCGGGTTCAAGAGCCATATCATCGGTTACTATCATAAGGTCCTCAAGGCCGAGCTTGTAAAAACCTACGACTGTCGCAACAACCTGGCCGCTTCGGTTCATGAAATTCCACGGCTTTAACAATATTAACTTTTTCTCTGCAAACTCGCCCGAACCGAGGCGGGCCCCGAATTTTCTTTTTTTAACATCTATCTTCAGTGCCTCGGACAACGAATCAATTACATTAAATCCGGTATTGTGCCGCGTATCAACATACTCGCTGCCGGGATTACCCAGACCAACGACTATTTTCATATCGCCCATATTTGCGTCCAATCCGGCTCATCTTTATTCCTCTGAAGTTTCCTCTTCAGATTCAGCGGTTTCACCAATAACCTCCGGGATTGCCGGCATTTCTTCTTCCATCTGCTCGGTGGTCTTGGCGGCGGCGACCAGGTGGCATGTTACCAAAAGTGTATCCGGCGAGCTAATAAGTTTCACCCCGCTCGGCAATTCGATGTCACCGGCATGCAGAACTCCGCCGACATTCAAATCTTTGATGGAAACAACAATTGTTTCCGGAATCTCTGTTACTCTGCATTCAATTTCCAGATGATCTGTGTGTTCTTCGACAATACCGCTTTCGTGTGTGCCCTTAGCCGTGCCTTTGAGTTCAATCGGAACATTTACTTTTACCGCTTCGGTCACATTGACCCGCATCAGATCCACGTGAATAATGTTTTTGCCGGAGTAGTCATACTGCAGCTCTTTCACAATAATTTTTTCTTTCTTTTTGCCGATCTGCACATCCATTAGCCGATGCCCGTGATGCAATCCCTCGACGAAGTTGTGTTGGTCCAGTGAGATAGCTACCGTTTGTTCCTTATGACCATACACGATAGCAGGTATTCTTCCCTGCAGCCTGACTTTTTGGACGGCCTTCGTACCGGTGTGTTCTCTGATTTCTGCTTTTAGAAGCACTGTTTTTGCCATATTCTGTATCCTGGTTAAATATTTCTAAATAAATTACTTATAGATTCGTTTCTGTGAATCCTTTTTATCGCCTCGCCTAACATGACTGAGACGCTTAAAACTTTGATAAGAGCGATTTCTTTTGCCTGTTTATTCAGCGGGATAGTGTCGGTTACGACTACTTCGTCAATCGGTGCTTTGGCCAGCCGCTCGAAAGCTTGTGGAGCAAAAACGCCGTGCGTGGCGACTACATATACTTTCCTGGCCCCGCGACTTCTAATAAGATCGGCGGCGCTGCAAATTGTACCGGCTGTTGCGATAATATCGTCGCACATCAGGATATTTCTGTCTTTGACGTCGCCGATAATCTCCCGGGCTTCAACCTGACTGCTGCTGATGCGTCTTTTGTGAATAATCGCAAGGTCTCCGCCGAGGTGGGATGCATACCTTGATGCTATTTTGATGTTACCGACGTCCGGTGACATGACCGTCAGATTTTCGATTTTTTTGTCCCAGAAGTACTTGCTTAATACGAGTTCACCGGTTAAATGGTCAACCGGTATATCGAAGAATCCCTGGAGCTGGTGTGCGTGAAGGTCTATCGCAAGTACCCTGTTGGCCCCGGCGGTTGTTATCAGGTTTGCCACCAGTTTTGCGGTGATGGGTACTCGTCCCTCGTCTTTTCGGTCCTGACGGGCGTAGCCGAAATACGGGATGACGGCGGTGATACGCTTGGCACTTGCCCTTCGCAGACAGTCAAGGTAGATTAAAAGTTCCATCAAATGCTCGTCGACCGGCTCACAGGTTGATTGCACGACAAAACAGTCTCTGCCGCGAACGTCATCCTCGATTCTGATAACTTTCTCTCCGTCCGGGAATGTGTCGATCTTGGAACCGCCGAGTGGAAGCCCAAGATATTTACACACCTCGCCGGCTAATACAGGATTACTGCTACCGGAAAATATCTTCAGATTGTCATTGAGAAACATCACTGTCAGCCTTTCTGCCCAATTTATTTGCACTCTCTTGCGTGACTACTGTTCCTGCACTTATATGCGAGCCGTCTTTAATTTCGAGCGGTGCGATGAGAATCGAGCCGGAGCCGATATAGCAGTTATCGCCTATATTTGTTCGGTTTACTTTCATACCGTCGAAATTGGCTGTTATCGATCCGGCGCCGAAATTAACATTGCTTCCCACTATGGCGTCGCCGATATAGCTGTGGTGTCGTGCTCTGACGCCGTCGGCTAAAATCGAATTCTTGACCTCCGTAAAGACGCCTAATACCACATCACTTTCCAGAACCGTGCCGTTCCTCAGATGCGCAAAAGGCCCGATCCTGCAGTTTTGCCCGATTTTGACGTCACCGTGGATGTACGTGAACGGCTCGATGATGGTATCCTGTCCGATCCTGGCCCTGGCGTCAATCCATGTATTGTCGGGATCGACAATTGTCACGCCGTTTTCCATCAATAGATGTTGAATCCTGTGCCGCATGATTTTGCTTACCTCGCTAAGTTGTGCCCTGCTGTTGATGCTGATGGCCTCTTCAGGCCGAACCGCAGTAACCGCCAGTACCTTGTGACCTGTTGCAATTATCCCGGAGACCGCATCTGTGAGGTAATATTCCTTTTTGACGTTATCGGATTTGACGTTCTCGAGAGCGTTGAAAAGGATTTGCGTACTGAAAAGATAATAGCTCGGATTGATTTCCTTAAGGGCTTTTTGTTCCGGTGTGCAGTCGCTGTCTTCGACAATACCCTGGATATTATTATATTTATCGCGGACTATTCGCCCGTAACCGGTCGGGTCGTCGAGGATTGCAGTGGCTAATGTTGCCGCAGATTGTCCCGCTTCGTGGCTTTCAATCAGGGACCTCAATGTCAGTGTGCGGATCAGCGGCCCATCGCCGCAGAGCACAAGAGTTTCGCCCTGGAAGTCTTCGATATATTCTTTACAGCATAAGACTGCATGGGCAGTTCCTAATTGTTCTTCCTGTTGGACCCAGATAATATCCTTAGCGTCACAGAAGCATTCCTGGACCTGCTCGGAGGAAAAGCCCACTACGACATATATTTTCCTGATCCCGACTTCACGGCAGGCATCGAGAACATAGGCCAGCATAGGTCGCCCGCATACTTCATGCAGAACCTTTGCGATTTGGGTGTTCATCCTGCTGCTGACCCCTGCTGCCAATATTATTGCTACTCTTTCTGCCATTCGGTTTTTAATTTTTACTTTTTAATTTTAACCTTACTTAACTACCCGACCAGGACTTGAACCTGGAATATGGGCACCAAAAGCCCATGTGTTACCAATTACACCATCGGGTAAAAAGTCCTGAGTTACGCATTTTGAATCATTAGCTCATTCCAACTCAAAACTTAAAAGACTCAATACTTAAAACTGCCATTTCGTTTGTCACGGGAGCCTTCGGCCCGATTTGGCCCTGTCGGAGGCTTGAGTCAACCAAGCCGTGAAAACTGTTGACCCCACTTTAGTTCTACCCCGTGCGACAGAGCGTTAACAATTGCAACATTATACTTCAATAAAAAGTTGATTCAACTATTTTTCAAAAAAAACAGATAAATCAATTATTTGACCGGGCTGATTTTAATTTGAATCTTTCCCGCCGTTTTCGGCCAATTTTTGTCTTCCGGCAGGCCCAGGGCCTTTGCCGAGGCTGCTTTTATCGCCGTTTCCAGTGCGGAAGCAGCGTTGTTTGTTTCGATCAGGTCTTTCAGGAATCCGGCCAGAAGATAATCGCCGCAGCCGACCGTGGTTGATACTTTCCCGCATCCGGTACATTTGCCGTACCATGCGCCTTGTTCCGTAACGACAATAGCCCCCTTTTTGCCGCGGCTTATTAGGACGATTTCAACTTTATCCAAAAGTTTACGCCCGGCGCGGGCCAGAGCGGCGGTATTATCCTCGATCTGCTTTCCTGACAACTCACCTAACTCCCGGACATTCGGTTTTATTAACCGGATATGGCCTGTATCGACAATCTTTCTTAGGGCGACCCCGGAAGTATCGAGCATAATTTCTGCCCCGGCTTCGCTGCAATTTTTTACTATCCGAATAACATCGGTCAAAAGCTCCTCTTCCGGCATCGCCCCGGCAAAAACACAGATGCTGTTTTGATTTACCAATGCCTGCAAATCCGACTTTAGTTTTCGCAACGCCCCCGGAGAGGCTAAGCGGTTTGGACTTCGCAGGTGCATGTCCCTGTTTTTTGCCGTATCGACAATAGTGATATTCTCTCTCGTACCGCCGGCGACGATAGTCATCTTAACCTTGATTAACGGCCATAAAGACTTCACGGTTTCTTTCATCTGCTGATAGTCGTTGCCGCCCCACAGGCCTGTCGCAATACTTTTTTGTCCCATCCAGGCCAGGGCCTTCGAGACGTTCAAGGCCTTACCGGCGGGGAATATCGTTTGCTCGTGTATATTTATATGTCGGCCCCAGTCCGGGTTCTCGCCCATGCATGTTATGTCCCATGCCGGTGATAAGCCGACTGTAATGATTGAAGGTTTCTGTTTCATTGTTTTTTCAACTGCTCTGCCCCGAGCTGGCCGCAGGCCGCCTTTATGCCCCGGCCCATTCTGAAGCGCACGGTTGTCTCAATACCGGCACGCTCCAGGATTGTCTTAAACCGTTTTATTCGTTCGCTGCCGCTGCCTGCAAAATCGCACCCCGGATACGGATTGTGCTCGATAAGATTTACATGGCACATAAATCCGTGCAACAGCTTCACCAGCGTTTTGGCGTGCTCGTCCGAATCGTTTATCCCTTTTATCATAACGTATTCGAATGTCACTCGCTGGTGGGTGCTGTTCTGATAAACTCGAATCGCCTTAAACAGCTCGGCTAACGGATATTTTGCGTTTATCGGCATCAATTGCGTTCGCAATGCGTCGGTCGGCGCATTGAGCGATATTGCCAGCCGCGGATGCAGCTCTTGCTGTGCCAGTTTTTTTATTCCCGCTGTTATCCCGCAGGTGCTTATGGTTATGTGCCTTATGCCTATGTTCTTGCCTTTCGGGTGGTTTAATATACCTGCCGATTTTATAACTGCATCGTAATTAAGGAGCGGCTCACCCATGCCCATATATACAACGTTTGTAATTTTGCCGGTATCTGCTTCAACGACGTTGACCTGGTCCACAATTTCTGCGGCGGTCAGGTTTCGGGTAAAACCGATTTTGGCCGTGGCGCAGAACGAACAACCTAAGTTGCAGCCGACCTGGGTCGAGATGCAAAGCGTTTTCCGGTGAGAGTCCATAGGGCCGCTTTTACCCTCAGGCAGCAGGACGGTCTCAATTCGGCTGCCGTCTGCAAGTGTGAACAGGTACTTGACGGTTCCATCTTTGTCGGTCAGTATTTTTGTGATAGTAAGAGCGGAGATATAATAGCCCTGCTCGGAAAGTTGCTGTCGAAAGGCCTTGCTCAGAGGTGTTATTTGGGAAATCTCCGTGACATTCTCGACGTGGATAAAGCCGAAGATATACCCTGCTAAATATTTCTTCTGACCCAGCTCTACTACTATCTGCTCAAGCTCGCCGAGCGTTTTGTCTTTAAGGTCTTTATCCATAACCGGGAAATTCTATCAGATGTACTACCATCCTTCAACTTTGATATTGATGCGGCGTATCAGGAAGCTTATAATTGTTTGCTATGGAAAATAAGCAGAATAACAGCAGAAAAACCAAGAGCAAGTCCGCACAGGCAGATCACCTCCAGGCGGCCATCGACTACGGAATAGATGTTCAGGCGTTAATTGACAACGCCGGCAGAAGTTGCGCCGAACGCATTAAGAGGCATCAAATAGCGCTTAATACCGTCGAGTCACTGCGGAAAGCGAGAGAATTGTGAGCAGCGATTTTTTTAACCTGCTTGAACGGCTGGTCAATGCCGGTGTGGACTTCGTAATCGTAGGAGGATTTGCGGGTGTTGTGCACGGATGTACGTATGTCACTCAGGATGTCGATATCTGCTGTGATTTTTCGATTGCCAATCTGCTCGCCCTGCAAACAGCAATCTCTGACTTGGATCCTGTGCACCGAATGACGCCGGGGCGAAAAAAGCTTCAGTTGACCGAGCAGACGTGCGGCCAATTTAAAAATCTGTATCTCGATACGAAAATAGGTCAGTTGGATTGTCTTGGCTTTATTGATGGTCTCGGCGATTATGACCGGGTTAAGCGGGCAAGCATGCTCGTTGAAGTTGGAGATATTAAAATCTGCGTACTGGATCTGGATGCTCTTATAAAAACCAAGAGAGCAATGAACCGGCCGAGGGATAAAGAGGCTCTACTGCAGCTCGAAGCGATTAAAAAGCTGAAAAAAAGTCCTGACTCAAAAAGATAACTCTTATCGAAGAATCACCAAAAAACCACATAAGGTACAGGCACCTTGGGCACGAGCGGACACCTTTAAATTCTTTATCATTGCGAGAACACGTAGGATGGGCAACTCATTTGCCCATGCTGTATAAATGTCATCCTGAACAAGCCTAAAAATGTCATTCCTGCCTAAGGCACACCCAAGGCGGACCGAACGAAGTGAGTCGAGGAATCTGGTTATCGAGAATAAAAGAACTACACACCGAAGTGTACCTTTTTAATTTTGTTGATTGCCCCTGTTTATATACCCTCGTACGTAAAGCGCGTACGCGCTTTACGTACAAGTTGCTTCTGGTCATTACAGAACGAACAATATCTTATTCTTGTTGAGTTGTCTTTAATTGGGCGGGATAATTTTCAGAAAGATGCAAATATTTACTAAGAATCTGCTATAATGGGTGCATTATGTTTAACGCGAGGCAATGGGATTACATCAGAGATCGCTTTCACCTTACAGCCCGGCAGACTGAGATTGCGAAGCTGGTTTGTAACGGTATGGACAACAACCAAATCGCCAAAAAATGCAATATCACATATAATACTTCAAGAACACACCTCGCTCATATCTGTGCTAAGATAGGTGTCCACGGCCGAGCCGAGCTAATTCTTCATTTGTTAAAGATTACGAAACACGTCAGTTGAAACCACCCTTTTTTTTGATAATCTTTATCGAACATAAAATCGATAAAGCGGAAACTCTACATATTTAAAGAAATATCTTTTACCGGTTAATAACATGTGTACGTAAAGCGCGTACGCGCTTTACGTACGCACTTGTTTTAATTATTCCTTTGTAATACTACGTCGAGAATAACGACGCATTCGTACATTATCTAAGGATGTGGAAAATTCATTATCAGGTGTGTTGTTGGATTGAACTTTTACTTTATGTACGAGACCTTTTTATTTCTGTAGGGATAGGAATATGCATAAAATCCGAAGGGCAGAGTTCCACGGGCTATGCCCGTGGTTATTTACAGAGTTATAAAAAAATCTTTTCTCCGTTAAAATGACTGCGTACGTAAAGCGCGTACGCGCTTTACGTACGTGCTTGTTTTTATTATCAGGAATGTTGCGGATTAATTTTGTACTCTTATTTGTATGTGTCCATCGCAATATATATTAAAAAAAGTACCCCCTATGGGACAACCTAGCACCTTTAATATTATGTCATGATGGCCTCAACAAACTTAAATGTTAAACTCGCCCTATTCTTTGAGACGAAGACTAACAGTTATATAACGTATTCTCCATTATGTAATTTTTTAGATTCTTCTGGTTTTGCTGAAAAAACATTGGTGCCTTTTCTGATAAGCACCCTATCTTTGTAATGATAAACGTCCTTTTTATTCCATGAAGGTGTGATTATTAGTAATATTTTATACCCTAAAATATCCTTTTCTCTAATTAAAATATTGAGAGAAGGAAAAATTGTATTTCTTATTGAGTTTTGTATGCTCTGATCCATTTCCTGTCTATGTTTGTCAGAGCCGCATATTGTTCCGTCATCATCAATTCCATAAAATATAATACCACCCATCTTTGTGTTTGCAAACGCAGCTATTTCTCTTGAAATTTTATCAATTGAAATACCTGATTCCTTAAATTCATAAATTTGATCTTCACCATTTTTGCAGATTTCCAATATTTGTACATGTGATGGTACATTCAATGACTGCATTATTTTATTCTTTGCTTTTTTTCTTTTTTGTTTCTTCCCTAATACTTTTTTAGCCTTAATAGGATCATTAAAATATTTTACAGAAATATGTTTTATTAGAGGAGTTTTCTCACATAATGCTGAGCCATCCTTTCTTATTACTGAATTTTTAGGCCCGCTTTTCAATTTAACGATGTCCATATCTTTCATTTTTTGTATATCTTGCAAAACTGATGATAGGGATCTTCCAGTCTTCATAGCAATATCATTGGCACTTCGCTTTCCATTTATAAGTTTGAAGACTTCAAGTCGTTTTGGTGCTCCTTGTAAAATGATTCTTCCTCTTGCTATAATCTCTTGAATTTCCATTTTTTTAACTATACTTTTTAGGATTAAGGATTTGGCTTAATCTTCCTTTAGAAATACCTATTGCTTGAGCAATGTCTTTCTTATTAACTCCACATTTGTTGGTCATTAAGATAAGTAATATTTTAATTATCTCGAGATCAGATTGCCATTGCTCCCTTGGTTCTGATTTTATTTTTCGCTTTTTTTTCATTTTAATAAAATCCTTTTTAGCTTTCTTTCATTTTTCTTATTCCTAATCTTAATAATAAGATGTCTTATAAATTAAAATATCTTCACGTATCCCTTACCATGTTTAATGATTAAACCTAACTGATCCCAACGTTTCCATACACCAGATATCCATCCAACTGAACATTTCATTTTCTTAGCTATATCTTGTACCCCATATTTGCCTGTCAATTCGTAGAGCTTTTTCTTTTTAGAATCTTCCATCTCTTTTTCGATTTCACGCGCAAGTTGATTTTTGACTAAAACTGTAAGCAGTTTTTCAATATTACTTAGTCTTAAAATAACTTCTTTTTCTTGACTCATTTTTATTGCTCCTACTTCAATGTTTCTTTTTTCTTTTTGCTTTACGAATTGCTGAAAGTGCGACCCTTACTGTATTAGGAGTTGTTCCAATGATTTTAGCAATCTCCGTTGGTTTTATACCAGCTTTTGATAAAATTTCTATTTGCTCGTTTTGTGGTTTTCCATTTACCATTCCAGAAGCAATTAACCTGATTAATATATCAACCTTCTGTTCCAAAGTATTAAAGTTATATTCTTTTATTTTTTTCTCCATATAAATGATGCTCTAG
>CAZMZR010000069.1:0-18326 GCA_964570855.1 uncultured Pirellulales bacterium | reverse complement strand
TCTCCTTTAATGACTGTGGCAGTTGGATCACTGGGATTTGTTGACCTGACCGTAATGGTTTTACCTTTGAAATCAATACTCTCATAATAAATCCCTTCTTTAGCAATGATCTCATCACCGGAATCCGCTTCATCTATCGCATCCTGGAGATAACTATATTTTTTTCCTGTTGTCTGATTCTCGACGGGAAAAGACAGATTAATTGTACCAATGAGGACCGGATCGGCATAAATGGTTGAACCATACTGGTCATATACCCTTACTGTCCACCAGGTTTGGTCAAAGGGCAATGTGGTTATAATTTCGTTGGGCGGTGTCGGAGTATCAGAGATGATATCGAAGTCCATTACACGATGGGGATCTTGGCCAAATAAAAGTTGATACCCAAAAGCGTTTTCACTTTCCAGGCATGTTAAGACTACGCCGTTCGGGTCTCCAACATCGATCGGCCTCAATAGAGTGACCGGTTCGGGCAGCTTAGCGGGGTAATTTGACTCATCGAAAAATTGCATTTCACCGGTGAGCCTTCCTTCCCAGTGGAATATATAAATCCCCTGTGACGGTGTTTTTGCCAACTGGAGATTCTTGCCCGGGCCGACAACCGACCAATACGCGCCGGCAACAAGCCCGCCATTAAATTCATTCATGGAAGGATCCGTAAGAGAACTCTTATACCACGTCGGTGGAAAGCCGTGGTCATTAGGAGCGACTTGGACATTCAAAATACCAGGATAAAAATAGGGCCCGGTCCCTTCGTATGTATCCATCCAGCACTGCTCATCGTCAACCGCGCTGTCTATGAAGTTTAAAACACTCTCGGAATAATCCCTGCAGCGTCCGTCCAGCAGTGTTACCCTGTTTACGTTATATCTGGCATCTTTGTAGGTCAGATTCATGCGAATTGCAACATCTATTGCAGGCTGGCCGCCGGTGCTGTGTCCCGAAGTCTGAATCATTTGATTATAATTCGGCGCTACCTCCGAAAGGTACTTGATAATCATATCACCGTATTTGTAATAAGTTCGCCCCGAATCCGTGGGATCCGGTTGATAAGAAAAAGTTAAAACATTGGCCACCTTGTTCCATTCACTGTCGTTCCACGACCCGCTTCCATTAATACAGTCTCCACCGCCGAAATAAATAAACGTCGGCTTGTTGGGATCAAAAGAGTCGTTTTCCAGATTATATGTAACTCTTTCGAAATACGGAAGTATCCTGACCTCTGCGATATCAGGCAGGCTCTCGTACTGGCCATCATAGACTACAAGCTGGAACTCGCATATTTGAAGCGAATCCGTCTGGATAAAGCCGCTGATATCCGGTGTAGTGGTGTTTGAGTCGGTAATAACAAGGGGCGGACCGGAAATCTGCTCCCATGCATACAACAGCTCGCCGGAATTATCCGGATCGTAGGAACCTGTCCCGTCAAGAGACACTACATTTTCAGAAGCATAAACAGGCAGGCCCGCATCGGCAACCGGGATGTGATTAATACCTATAAAGATAATAACATTATCGGTGTCACTATCAATTATACCGTCACTGACCGTCAGATTAAAACTATAGACTCCGTAATCGGCCGGCACGAATTTCGCTATCTGCTCATCGGTGCCTTCGATATCGACGGAAGCCCCAGCCACCTGAGTCCATTTATAGCTGAGATTCTTATTGCCATCGGGATCATACGAGCGGCTTGCGTCAAGTGTGACAAACTCGGGGAACTCGTCGAGCGATAGATCGTCACCGGCATCGGCGACGGGTCTAAGGTTACTACTGAATTCAGAGGCTCCGATATCAACTCGCCCGTGAATAAGTCGGTCATTTCCATACATATCTTTCTCACCCGCCTCGATTAGGCGATTCGGGTCACCGGCATTTATGCAGGGTGAATCCATTTGCAATCGAAAATCATTAGCCTGCAAATTAACAAATATCGGATCCTGGTAAACATTACCGCGGGCATCTTTTGTTTTGGTGACCGGCATATATATATTTCCAGCGCCGTCCCATATATTATTAAATTCAATTCGATCCTCAGGTATTGAACCTTCCCTGAATATACCTCCAATGCTGCGAGCATTGCTGATTATATTGCTTAATGCCGTGCAGGGACCAAACTCCGGATAAGAAGCAAAATAAGCATTTGCGCCAGAATCGGAAGCATAGTTATTCACGATGGTGTTGTTGATTAAGCCACCAGCCACCAACAGAACACCGCCGCCTGCTGATGCCGAATTGTCGTATATTAAATTATTAGTGATTTTGGCATCACCAAGGATTGTCAGTATCCCGCCACCAAGAGTGGCAGAGTTATTCTTAATAATATTGTGAGTAATTATCGCCTCTGATAGATAACAACCAATTCCCGCTCCCCAACCTTCTATACCGGGCCACTGCGTGGCATCTTCGTTATTATTGTTTACGAGGACATTCTTTTTGATGGTCGGCGATGAATTAAGGCAATAAATCCCACCCCCCATAATAACATTTCTTTCAACTACTTCCACTTGCAAAGAGGTCCCATATCCACCGGTGATAGTAAAGCCGGTCAATACAGCTTCTGAACTTTCGTTATTTTCAAAGGTTACGACGCTACCCATGATTTCGGGCGTTTGTCCTCTTTCAACGGAATTCTGTGGTGGTAATTGTGTAGGTGATTTAATAATAGTAGTGGCCACAATTTCAGGGTCATCAGGCTCGGTACTGGTCAGAATTATATTTTTACCATTAAAGTTTATGTTTTCCAGATACATACCGGGACTAACAACTACAGTATCGCCGATGTTACAATCATCTATTGCTGCTTGTATAGTCGCATACTCATCCGGAACCAAACGGGTTGCTGTCAGTGCCGGCAATTGTATACATAACATTAGGGTAAAACTTAGCAGGATTATTTTTTTCATTTTTCGTCCTTTCTTATAGGATTATCAGATTAAGAACAAAGATTCCAAAAAGGCTAAGAAAACAGTTCCCATGCGGGACGACCTTAGCTCGTAACAGCATCATGGGACAGTAAATGAGCTTACAATGCCTGCCTCCATACCTCGACTAAACATAATTAGAACATAGAATGACTTAATAGTCTATTCATAAGACGTATATTAGCATAGATAATTTCAAATTTTTTGTTAATCCTTTAAAAAAAATTCGCTTAAGTGAGAGTAATTTATGATATGTGTGTTACCAAATTGTTACGGTTTTATCTTTTTTCTGTGATTTTTATCTTTTTTCTGTGATTTTTATGATTTTTCTGTGCATAAAAGTTTTAAGCGATTCAAATAGAGTCTATTATTCTTGGAAAGTTAGATTACATCAAGGTGGTTGGAAATTCCTGTCTGAATTTGCAGGTCCAAATTTATGATAGAGGTACAAAGGATGGATGATTGGCATGTGTATATAGCGGTGTTCTGTCTGTTTGGATCAGTAAAATCAGCATTCCTGAAATTTAGCCAATGCATGCGTTATTTAAGGTGACATGCTGGCCTGAGTCGTTCCGCCGTATGCGCCCATATTAATTACCCAGCCGTTCGGATAAGGTTCCAATCCTATATCACTATTAGGATCGCTGGCATCAATACAGGGACTGCTGATATCATCCTGAACCCAGTTTTGATTTATCGGGTCCCACCGGCCTGCCTGTGACTTCAAATGGTAATCACCGTTCACAGGATCAACGAACAACGGGTCTGCAGATATGTTTCCGAGATTCTGCCCCATGCCTTGGACGTTGCTGTAGGTGACTGTGTTCGAATCGCCTGTTATCTGGGCGGCGAGAGTTCCATCGCCGTTGAAGTAAACGATGGAATTTGTGACTGTCGATGTTGAATTATGGATGCCGAATTGCAGATTGTTGCAGATTGTGCAATTGGTAATTGTCGAGAAGTCGCCGGTAATACCATGTTGTTGATTTGCGGCAATAACACAGTTGCTTATATCCGGATGATTGTATAGTTTTCTACGTCCCATGAGATTTGGGTGCATTTCAATTCCGGAACCGCCGTTGGTGGTAATATTGCAGTGAGTGATTATCGGGTTGCTTACGCTATACAAATATATCCCGGCAGCAGAGCTACCGGTAATGCTGCAGTTAGTGATCGATGGAGAGGCATCAAAACAATAGATGCCGTTTTTACCACCGGTAGTAGTGAATCCGGCGAGTTCGCAGCCTGCATCTTCCCCATCCGAAAAAGTCACTGTTGCCTTGTGAACGCCTCCTATGATAATAGTCTCTGCCACAACGAATGGATTGTTCGGTTCTGTTGAGCCGACTTTAACTTTTTTACCATTAAAACGGATATTCTCGCGATAGATTCCCTGATTAACTGAAATCGAATCTCCGTCTTGGCTGTTATTAATAGCATGTTGTATATAGTCATAGTATTTACCTGAAGTATGATTTATAATTGGGCCGTCGAAGGACGAATATGCAAACTCCAGGGAAATGCCCTGAACTTGGCCGTAAGAATCGGTTTGCCAGACGATTGTTCCGTCGTCGATTGCCGGCCCGAGGCCATAGGGCGAACCGGCCAATGCGATTTCCAGTGTACCGTATTCTCTTGTCAGACAGCAGGCTTTGATTTGCCCGCCGTTGGTGCCACCATCGACATAGACAATCAATTGGTCGTCGATGACCGGTTGTTGCTGGCTGCCCGATGCCTTGATAATCTCCAGTTCCCGAATATTTTCAATGTCGGAAAAATCGGCACCGTAAATGTCACCCGAATCGTTTCGCTCATCCGTCCAGACAACCAGATGGCCGGATATGGCCGGGTCGAATTGCCTTGCCGAATTGGAGCAAATTGTAAATACGCTGATGGCCTCGATGTTTGAAATGTCTGCGCCGTATATGTCGCCACCGGCCTCATATACGACTATATTACCGGATATGTCGATAACATCATCGAAGTCGTTGCTGTAGCTGTGACATGGGTAGGGATCTCGTGTGCCGACGTTTTCGGCGATTGTGAAATAAACGGGATTAGATATGTCCGTTATGTCGGCACCGCAGATATTATAAGGTGTATTCCACCAATTGTAGGCTTCACTGCTGCCGATTGGTTCAGTATCGAGGCCGAGGTGTTCCAGCCAGACGACTTTGTTGCCCGAGACGACCGGGTGACTGTACGATTCGGACATGCTGTATCTTCTTAAGATATTTTGTGTGTTGGTTGCAATATTTCGAACGATAACACTCGTATTCGAAGGCTCGTGATACCATGGTGAGCCGAAATTTATGCCGCCAAACCAGACAACTATGTCACCATCTATCTTCGGCTGCGTATTAAGCCCTCCGGCGGAGAATGTTTTTAGAGTGCCTGTTTCCAGATTGTGACAGTAAATATTCCAGGTAAAGTCACAAGCCGATCCGACGCCATATACAACTTTACTGCCGGAAACATCCGGATAGTGGAAGTAGTTTGAAGTGGAAAAACCGACATATAAATCCTCTTGATGCATTGTTACGGCGACGGTTGTTACTTCGACTAAATCAGGCTCGCTATCGACGAGGCCGTCATTGACGAGTAGTTCGAATATGTATATTCTTTCTTCGCTGCAATCAAAACAGGCGATTGCCGTATTGGCATCTTCAAGATGAACCGGGGGACCTTCGATCTGTGTCCAGGTATAAGTTAACTCATCAGTCAGATCGGGATCGTAGGAGCCGGAGCCGTCGAGGATAATACGACCGGGCACCTGCAGGACTTTATTCGATCCTGCATCGGCGACAGGGGGGCGATTGCCCACTACAATCAGAACTTCATCGGGATAGCTGTATTCGAGACCATCGCTGACAATCAGTTGAAACCGGTATTCTCCTTCTATTCCGGGCATGAATGTCGGCTGGGCGGAAGTGGCGTCGCTAAGCTGAACATCGGGACCGTCTGTTTGTGTCCATTGATAAGTCAGAACGTCGCAGGGGTCGCGGTCGGAGCTGCCTGTTCCGTCGAGTGTAACCAGTTCAATCCCATCGAGGTATTGATCCAGCCCTGCATCAGCAACCGGTTGGTAGGGGGGGCCGAGTGAAAATTCTATGGCCAGCTCATCATGCAGGTAATTCTGGTCGTTAAAAGCCACCTGTGTTCCAATTGTGCCGTCAGCGTTTTCTATACCTATAGTATAAGAATAAAAGTATGTATCGTCGGAAAAAACCTTGTATTGAATGACGATTATGCCGGAATTATACATTATTACTTCTGCATTTACCGAACCTCCCCAGCCGAGGGTATAATCGATAAACTGAACAACCGTATGACTACCGAACTGCTGATAAAGGATTTTTGACCTTCCTGTTGGATACATATACGTCCACATCCATGCAATCATGTTGTCATACCCGTCGGAGGCCGGGATTAGGCGGTTGTCATAGGTGATTGGCACTGCGTCAAAGCTGATTAAACCGTTGGATTGAATGAAGAATTCATTGTAAATATTGTCGTAGAAATCGAAATCAAATCCCAACGGGAATGGGCCGAAACATTCCTCGAAACTGCCTTCGATTCCTAATACTTCCGTTCCTGTATTCTGGATATCGATCCATTGATATTTCGGTCCCCAACTGCTGTCACTATCTATCCAGCGATATCCGTATGCATCGGGAATACTACCTATTATACAATTAACGGTGACCGTATTGGGAAGGCTCGAATCTGTTCCATCGTTGACGATAAGTTCGAAGACATATTCTCCTTCGACTGAAGGTATAAAACTCGGGGTCGGGGTATTCGGATCGGCCAGTTCCACGTTCGGGCCGGAAATTTGAGACCAACTATATGTAAGAATATCTCCATGGTCGGGATCATAGGATTCTGAGCCGTTCAGGGTTATCTGTCGGCCCGGCTCACAACTCTGATCGTCACCAGCGTGCGCGACTGGTGCACGGTTGCCGACCACTACCATAACACTATCCGGGGAACTGTAGTTATTGCCGTCAAAGACTGTAAGTTCAAACACATAAACATCTTCGACCGGAGGTGCAAAATTTGGCTCCGGTGTATCGGAATTGTAAAGTGTCACGTTAGGACCACTAACTTGTTGCCATTGAAATGCAATAATATCGTTCACATCGGGATCGAAGGAGCCGGTACCGTCGAGGATGATGAGCTCAACAATCTCGTCGAAATACTGGTCGTCTCCTGCATCAGCTACTGGTCTGGCATTGGCGGTAACTTCGTCCGCGCCGATATCGATACATGCGCCCATTACAGGGAATTGTCCGTCGATATCACACTCCCATGAATAGGCGGCGTAATCCGGGACGCCTGCATCGCAGCAGGGCGAGTCGGAACTTATGTGATAGTTGTCTATAAAGAGCGGATCTGCGGATATGTTGCCGTTAGAACCGGTCATGTCGGCCCGTCCATCGTAACCGGGATTATCCTCGTTTGTTGTGCTGTCAATATAATTGCCGGGTAGATTTCCCCAGAGATTATTACATGCAAATGAAGAATTGTTCCAATATCCATCCAGTAATATTCCCCCTCCCGATTTGGCACTGCAAATAATATTATTGATAATCAGGTTTTGACCGAATCCGGAATCGCTGATAGCGTAAATATTACCGGCAATACTGCTTTGATTCTCGGTGATTAAACTTGCATCATTACCCACAATTGTATTGTTTATCAAACTGCCTCCGAGTAAAACAACACCTCCGCCGATAGTTGCCGAATTGTCGTAAACCAGGTTGTGGCTGATTATAGGCTCACTGAAATATGACATTACGCCGGCACCGGCAAATGCGGAATTGTTGTTTATGATATTACGGGCAATAATTGCCTCTGATTGGAAGCAGAGGATTCCGCCTCCATAGCCTAATTGCCAGGTTTCGGGATTATCTCCGTCCATTTGTGCTGGTCCGGCGTTACCGGTAATTACGTTACATGTAATTGTCGGCGAAGCATTTTTACATGAAATACCGGCTCCCCAGTGAATGTAGTTTTCACTCTCGATCGAATCATCGCTCGTTCCTGAACCTCCGGTAATAGTAAAACCGGTTAAGACTGCATCTGTAGTCTCGCCGTTTCCAAAAATTACTACACTCCCCAGGTCATTACCATCGATTATAGTAGCCGCTATGATATTCGGATTTTCCGGGTTGGTGCCGGTTACGACAATGTTTTTGCCGAGGAAGTTGATATTTTCATAATATACGCCCGGATCGACGACGACTACATCGCCGTCATTACAGTTATCGATGGCCTCCTGAATAGTGGTATAGTTGGCCGGAACCAGACGAATATCCGCTGATGCAGGTGTTGTTATGACTAATAATGTGATGTAAAGAAGAAAAGATTTTCTCATTTTTTAACCTTTCCGAGGCCTTTATTGGCTTGAGAGAGATAATGAAAACACTTAGAGAAAGCGAGTCCGGTGTAAGACCTGAATAACTTTTATAACGCCGGAGATTCATGAAGCCTGCCGGACCTGCTTGAGCACCTCAGCAAACTGTTTAAGCATTGTCTGTTCTCTATTGACATAAGACGCCTCGAAGTGGTTTTCGTTACACCATTTTTTTGTTTTTTTCTAAAAAATCAGGTGAATCGGGGCCGATACTGCGCGAGTGTATTTTTTCTGCCGGCTTTTTAGACTTATAAATTCGTGCCTTTCGTAACTTTTGTTGAATAATGAAGATAACAAAGTTTTTTATTTCTTTTAGCTACCCGGGGAAGTTCTTTGTTCGCTTAAGTGGGTCCTTATAAAAGTCGATAAATTTATATGCTGTAGCAGTGCGCATAAAGTGCGCTGCTTATAAGGATAAATGACGTTCGCTGTACTGGGAATTATGAAAAGGGGATTCTCGCTTGTTGAATTAGTAATAGTGGTGGCCCTTCTGGGGATTATGGCGGCTATCGTTGTGCCGCAATTTCAGTCTCAAGCCGCGCGGGCCAAGAAAGCTGTTGCCCAGGATCATCTGCGTATATTGCGAAGTGCCATTGAGCTATATACTGTCCAGCACAGGGGAGTTCCGCCGGGCTATGAGAATGATAATCCCTTAAATACTCCAAGCAGTACCGTCTTTCTTACGCAAATGATGATTAGCGGCAGTTACATTCGGAAAATGCCCGCTAATCCTTTTAATAATCTCGAGAGCATCCTGATGGTGGGAAACTACGAGACATTCCCCGGGGGGGCGGTTGATGGATATGGCTGGATTTATCAGCCGGCGACGAAGAACATCAGGTTAAGCTGGTCAGGGACAGACTCGGATGGTCTTCTCTATTTAGATTACTGATGGTTCGCTTGTTAAGGCGACCATGATGTGCTATACTTGCTCTCCGAAATAAAATATGGAGAGCTGTTTAATGAACAAATCAAAGAATTTCCTTTCAATTCTTATTCCAAGCGCTACAGTTTTTATCTCGAGTTTCTGCATAATGGTGCTCGAATTGGTAGCGGCCCGTCTTATTGCCAGGCATCTTGGTTCCTCTTTATACACATGGACCGCGGTTATAGGGGTAGTGCTTGCGGGTATTAGTATCGGCAATTATCTTGGCGGCCGTATCGCGGACAGGTTCAATGCAAAAAAGGCTTTGGCGGTTCTTTTTGCTTTGGCTTCCGCCGCGTGTGTTCTGACAATTGTCTTGAACAATGTTGTAAGCCAATGGTTGTTGCTCTGGCACCTTACCTGGCCTGTACGGGTATTTACCCATGTTTCTTTGGTGTTTTTATTTCCGTCAACTCTGCTGGGAACAATTAGTCCGGTAGTTGCCAAGATGGCGCTTGAACGAGGCTTGCCGACGGGAAGGACTGTTGGAGATATATATGCATGGGGTGCCGCAGGAAGTATTGCAGGCACTTTTGCGACCGGATATTTTCTAATCCTTTTAATGGGTACTGTTGCTATCGTATGGGTGGTCGGCGGTATCTTGTTACTATTGGCCATTTTATACTGGGCCAGGCTCTGGGTGTTGTATTTATGGGCCGCGGTGTTTATTGTCTTGATGACGATGGGGATGGCGCCCGTGACCTGGGCTGAACAGATCGGCGCCGACCTTTCACTGAGAGAAAAATCCAATCCTGATATTATATACGAAAATGAAAGCCAATATTGCTATATCGCTGTTGAACGAATATCCGCGAATCCCGACAGGCGAGCTTTCATACAGGATAAGTTAAAGCACAGCGAAATGGTAATAGGCGATATCCTGGATTTGAAATACTCTTACGAACGGATATACGCTGCCGCGACAAATATGTTGAGCAATGACAAGAGTCAATTGTCCGTTTTGGTAATCGGAGGGGGCGGCTATGTTTTTCCTCGTTATGTCGAGAAAATCTGGCCCGGAAGTCGTGTTGACGTCGTTGAGATCGATCCGGGAGTGACCGAAGCGGTTTTCAAGGCGTTTGGTATGGAAAGAGATACGCCGATAAATACTTTTAATATGGATGCCCGCAACTATGTCAGTCAATTATTGGAGCAGTCCGCTTTGGGGCGCCATTCGGCGGAACAAACCAAAGGTCGAAATACTCGTTACGATTTCATTTATGAAGATGCACTTAACGATTATTCGATACCATATCAGCTCACAACAAAGGAATTCAATGACAAAATCGCCCAAATACTGTCGGACGACGGCGTTTATATGATTGAATTGATAGATGTTTTCGAATACGGCTTGTTTGTTGGTGCATTTGTAAATACCCTGGAGCAAACATTCGACCATGTTTATGTAATCACCGAGGCCGAAGCGCGTTTGGGACGAAATACTTTTGTAATTATTGCCGCCGGACGTGAAATCGACCTTGAAAATATTCGCGCCGAAGAGTCCGTAAGTGACATGGAATTGTGGCTGTTGAGCGACTCTGAAATAGAGATGCTCAAGAGAAAAGCCCAGGGAATTGTATTAACGGATGACTATGCCCCCATCGAGAATCTCCTCGCTCCGGTGGTGCTCCAGAGTGCGGTTGATTTGCTTGTAGATAGATATTTCGAGCAGGCGGATAAATTAAGGGCCGACGGACAATTGGACAAAGCCATCTTGAAATATAAAAATATAATCAACATAAATCCAACCAGTTCGATACATGCGTATAATGAAATCGGAATGATCCAGGCTGCCCGGGGCAAGCTGGAAGAAGCGATAGCGGCGTTCGGCAGCGCCATTGAATATAATGATAAATCCAAAGTTCAACGCAGCATGTCGAATATCTATTACAATATTGGCGTGGCATTGCAAAGAGCGGGCAGGAAAGAAAATGCTTCCATGTATTTACAAAAGGCGATTCAGGGATATCGGGATGATTTGGCCAGGATGCCCGGTTCGGCCAACATAGCCGGCAGGCTGGGCAACGTTTTGGCGGAAGTCGGTAATTTTACCGAAGCAACAGAATTCTTCCGCAGGGCGGTTCAACTGGATCCTTATGATATCAATAATCATTCGATGCTCGCCCAGGCTCTTGTTGTTCAGAAACGCTACGATGAAGCGATTGAAGAGTTGAAAAAAGCAAAGCAGTTCGTCTCGCAAATCGGTAATGAAGCGGCCGCACTCAAATTTCAACGGGATATCGAGCAAATCCAATTGGAAAAAGCACAGTAGAATTGGCTTTGTTTTCCATTTTTTCTACGGTCTTCTGACTTCCGTTTTCCGTCTTCTGTCTTAAGATTGGCTTTGCTTTTCTTGACTGCAACCCCTAAATGTTCCACTTATTTACTTGTCATAAAAGAGCTTATGCCAAAATTGGGTTTGTTTTGCATTTTTTTTACCGCGGCGTAGTATTACGTAGCCGGGTCAACCCCAGGTAAAACCAAGGGCTAAGTAAGTATTACGTTTTGAACATTTTTTTTTGAGCATTTAACTTTACACTTTTAACTTTGAACTTCTGATTTGTATTATTCCCTTTGCTATCTCATGCCATTCCATCGGCTAACTATAATTATACCCCTGCCCGGCGGGCATAAAAGGAAAATCCCCATTATTAAGCGAAAAATAACGTTTACTTTTGACACGCTTTGAAAAAATGTACCGAAAAACTTAAATTTTCTGATACTATTAGCTTCTTTTTGATCTTTTGGGAATTTGGATACGATTCTTGATTAGTTTCCTCTTAAATGCTATTATGAATAGTTAATTTTGCGGAAGATTAATGCTTGGGATAGATCTATTTGCTGGTTCGGGTGGAATGTCGCTTGGCGCAGTCCAAGCTGGTGTTGATGTGCGCCTTGCAGTTGAATCTGATAAATATGCGGCGGCTACCTATGCTTATAATCACCCACAAACGAAAGTCTTTGCAGAAGATATTCGAAGAGTAAGAAGGATTAATATCCCATCCAATGGAGAGAGCAGGATTATTTTTGGAGGTCCGCCCTGTCAGGGATTTTCTACATCCAATCAAAAGACCAGAAATTCAAATAATCCTAATAATTGGCTTTTCAGGGAATACATAAGAATAGTTAAATTATGGAAACCAGATTGGGTAGTGTTTGAAAATGTACAGGGAATTGCTGACACTGAAGGCGGCATGTTTCTTGATTTTGTGCTCAAAGCATTTAAGAAATTAGGCTACACCACTTCGTGGTGGATTTTAAATTCGAGTGACTATGGTGTGCCGCAAAAAAGAAATCGTTTGTTCATAATCGGTTCTCTGCATGGAATTGAGGTTAGAAAACCCGAGCCCGATAATGAAAAATCGATATCAGTTAAAGATGCGATATTTGACCTGCCTAATCTTAAAAATGGAGCATCTAAAAATATCATGCCTTACAAAAAAATAAAACCATCAGGTTATGCAAACGTTCTGCGTTGTGGTTTAAAAGCCAGTGCCAATCATTTAGTTACTCGAAATAACTCGTTGGTTTTAAAGAGATATAAATACATACCTCAAGGCGGCAACTGGCAAAATATACCGCAAAGATTAATGAAAAATTATACCGATTTCAGTC
Organism: uncultured Pirellulales bacterium; assembly: GCA_964570855.1. Lineage (GTDB taxonomy): Bacteria > Planctomycetota > Phycisphaerae > Sedimentisphaerales > Anaerobacaceae > JAFGPS01. The sequence continues at coordinate 5,443 of CAZMZR010000069.1, read as the reverse complement.
GCTGCCATACCGGTATATACCATCGTTTGAGAGAGAATGAACCTTCGATTGTCATTGGCAATTATAGGAAAAATATGTTGATTCATCCACATGAGGATAGGGGGCTTTCGGTGCGCGAAGCAGCCCGGTTGCAATCATTTCCCGATTGGTATGAATTCAAAGGCTCAATTGGATATCAGCAACAACAAGTTGGGAATGCGGTGCCGCCATTGTTGTCAGAGAAAGTTTTTACGTCAATTCTTTCATATGGTTAGTATTGTATTGGGACAGTATTCAAATAATAATTTTAGTATATAATGAGAATACGGATCTGAAAAGATGGTGTGGAATACAAGAGAAATAGAGGATATTACAAAGCAAATGCTCATTGAGGAACGAGGTGGTGCGGGAGGAGATGAAAAATTTGGTCTTTATACTACTGCGCGAAAACATCTAATAGAAGAGATTTTGCCTGAAATCAAACGTATCCTTCCTGAACATACGGATCACGGTATACCTCATATTGAGAATGTATTGGATAATGCGAGGAAACTTCTAGGAGACGATGTTAAAAACTTAGACGGAACAAACCTTTACTGCTTAATTTTATCCATTCTTTTTCATGATGTTGGGAATATATTTGGCAGAAGAAAACATCAGCATAACGTGGAAGAAATCTATAAATTCGTTCGTCCTGGAATCATGTGGAAACCGGATGAAAATAAGATAATCTCGGAAGTAGCTGCGGCACATTGCGGCGAAGCAACTGATGGAACTAAGAACACACTTAAGGAAATTCCGGAATCTGGTCATATGGATGGCCAACCAGTAAAATTGCGCGAAATCGCAGCCATACTACGTTTCGCAGATGAGTTAGCTGAAGGTCCGCAGAGGACATCTCGCTTTATGCAAAAGCAACATAAATATCGTGCATCCAATAAAATTTTTCACGAATATGCTCAAGCGACAAATATTTGTATTGACCGAGGCAATGAGCGTATAGTAGCAACTTACAGTATTCTTTTTGAAATCGGACGTAATGGTAAACTTACCAAGAAAAACGAAAAAAGTATTTTGAACCTGCTGGCTTTTATTTATAAAAGAATAATCAAACTGAACCAAGAGAGGCAATATGCACGGCACTATTGTAATTTACTTTCTCCGTTCAAAAAAACAAGCGTAGCCTTTAATTTTTACGCTGACAGAAAACTCCTGAATTTGGACTTAGACGAAGTTGAACTCACAGATTTAGTGGTGCCAGAAGACACGCAGAAACAGTTTACAGAGTATAACTCTGAGTATGAACTTAATAATATTATCAAAAAAATCGGTAAAAGTTTGTTAAAGCATCGGGGTAGGTGAAAAATGGACTACAATAATCCTTTTGAATATGCAAGCGCATTTAAACTTGGGGCAGACAAAATCGTCGATTTTTACGTGCCAGATTACAATTATTCTAGGTTTATTCGATCACGTAGGAATATATTTTTAGTTGGAGAACGCGGCTGCGGTAAATCAATGACGCTTCTATATAATTCTGTGCCAATACAGCAAAAAAAGGTTGAAAAAGAAAGTTCCAAACTAAAACTAGATATCTTGTGTGTACACATCCCCTGCAATACACCATTAATGTATCGGAGAGAATACCAATTATTAAATGATTTCAAAGCATCAATAATTAGTGAACATTTTCTTGTCCTCAAAATTATGTTTGATATAGCTGATTCGCTTTCCAAGATTCCGAACTTAACAAAAGGGATAGATGAGTCGGAACTTCGAAAGGAGTTAGGTTTTCTTCTGCCTATAAAGCTGCCATCCCGAAAACCTGTTCTGGATGGTTTGGCTATTTGCTGTCAGAAAGCGATAAATGATGCTGAAAAAGTTATTAACGCAAAGGGACCAAATGTATTTTATGAGAATGCCCTGTCATTCTCATCGGGCGTATTGTCCTTACTTATTTGCCTGAGGGAAATACCTAAACTTGCCGATTCCCATTTCGCGTTAATGCTTGATGACGCTCAGGTTTTGAATAAACATCAAATTAAAGTGTTAAATTCGTGGATTGCCTACAGAGATAATTCACTGTTTAGCTTCAAAATTGCTACAACAAAGGTTGATCGACCTCCTTTGCATACTGCTTCAGGCGGAGAGATTTTCGAAGGACACGATTTTACTTCAATAGACATGGAGCAGCCGTATCAGAATCGCCTCTCCGATTTTGGGAAATTGGCTCGTGATATTATACGCCTGAGACTGAAAAAAACAGGTATTTCTATTTTGAAAACCCCTGAAGAGTTTTTTCCTGTGAATCCACAGTTTGAGAAAGACATGAAGAAATGTGAGGATAGTGTAAGGAAAGAGGCGAGAAAGAAATTTATAAACGGAACACAAAAACAAATAACAGATTATGTATACAAGTATGCAAGAGCGAAATATTTTAGAGACCGCTCTAAACGAGCCAATCTTCCTCCTTATTCAGGATTTGAAACATTAGTACATCTGTCTACGGGAGTTATCAGAAATTTATTGGAGCCGCCTTATTGGATGTATGATAAGATAATTTCTGAGAAACGTTCTAAAGGAGAAGAAAATCCTATGATTGATGAAATCCCGAATTCTGTACAAACAGAAATTATTTTAGATAGAAGCGAAAAGAAATGGGCGTTTATTAATAAGGGTTTAGACGAAACAATTGAAAAATGTTCCCGTGAACAAGCGAAACAACTGGAAAATCTATTTGAGAATCTCGCTATTCTTTTCAAGACAAGGCTGTTGAAGCATAAATCTGAGCCCAGAGCTATTTCCTTTACAATATCAGAGACTAGGTTTGAACATTATCCTAAATTGGAAAAATTGCTTATACTAGCACAAAAGGCTATGTTGCTTAATACCTATACGAGTTCAGCTAAGGATTTAGGAAAAAGAGAAACATACTATGTGCCAAATCGAATTCTTTGGCCTATTAGAGGTCTTGATCCAGTAGGCCAACATGCAAGAGTATCCATAAAAGCTGTTCACTTGTGGGCAGCAGCAAGTGAGAATAAGAAAATACCTTTTAGCAAATCTGAAAATACTGAAGAGCGAGGTTTATTTAATGATGAACAGTAATCTTTTTATTACAGTCGCTAGTTGGGAAGATCGTTTTCTGCTAGGCTTCAAACGGATAATAAAGAAATCTAATTTAACAGATGTCCAGATGTACTATTTTGAGGAATATGCAGAACGAACAGTTGAACATAGGGAGGCTGTGAAGGAGCTTTGTAAGAAGAAAAACATCCACAATACGAATTATCAAATATCATTTAAAAACTCGGCAGAATCATGGAAAACAATCTACAATAATATTACAGGTTTAACAAAAGTAGCAAATGTAACTGTTGATATTACTACCATGCCGCGAGAAATTATTTGGACAATTCTCTCGCAAATAGATACCAATTATGTAAAAGTTTCATATGTTTATCACAAACCTGAGAGGTATGATGAAGAATGGCTTACAAGAGATCCCGCCAAACCTAGGTTAGTTTATAAGTTGGCTGGTATGACAAAGTTGGGTGTTCCAACTTGTCTGCTAATACTGACTGGTTATGACGTTGATCGAGTTCAACAATTGATAAATTTCTTTGAACCCTCGACTACTCTTCTTGGCGTCCAAAAAGGTAAGCAGCTTAACAATCTAAAATGCAATATTGAAAAAAGCAAAAAGTATGAAAAGGAACCCGGCATTGTTTTGTTCAATGTAGATGCATATTGCACTGACCATGGATTTGCCGAAATTGAGAAACACATAGAACCATACATCAATACGACGAATCTTGTAATGAGTTCACTAGGCCCAAAACTATCCGCTATAGCATTATACAGACTTAATAGAAAGTATCCGGATACTGCTTTAGCATACGCTCCATCGCGGGAGTTCAATCCTGAATATTCTCATGGAATAGGAGGGACATATATAAATTCTCTATAATTTTTTAATCTTATATAGATGGATAATCTCACTAAAAAACAAAGATCATATTGCATGTCAAAGATAAAATCTAAAAACACAAATCCGGAGATATTGGTTCGAAGTTTTATTCACAGAATGGGATATAGATTTAGACTACATTGCAAGGAACTTCCCGGCAAGCCTGATATTGTTCTGCCTCGTTATAAAAAAATTATATTTGTGCATGGGTGTTTCTGGCATAGACATAACTGTAGATATGGACGTGTTATCCCTAAAACAAATAAGAAATACTGGGACAACAAGAGAAAAGGCAACGTTGAGCGTTTTAAAAAGAATGCTTCTCAGCTTAAGAAGCTTGGATGGAATATATTCATTGTTTGGGAATGCCAGACGAGAGATATTGAAAAATTAAAAAATAAGATATCTGATTTTTTAGATAAGTAAGCGATTACAAATACATCGATTTAAAAAAATCAATTCCGGGTATGAAATATGATTGAACTACTGTTTATCACACCAAATGCAGAGAAGTTAATAGAAAGAGCCGGACGTACTGCTTATCTCTCTTTTGAAAAAGATAAGGAAGGTAGCCAGAAAGATTTTATAAGAATGCTCATTAAAAATGGTCATTTTTCTGTATTAGAACATGCTTACGCCACGTTTAGGATAACAGGCGTATCAAGAGCATTGACACATCAATTAGTGCGTCACCGATTGTGTTCTTTTACTCAACAATCTCAAAGATATGTAGATGAAAGCACTTTTAAATATATAGAACCTCCTTCTGTTAAGCAAAATGAAATAGCACATTCGCTATTCCAACAATTGATAGAACGAGCTAAAGAAGTCTATTCTGAATTACAGAAACTTGACATCAAGAATGAAGATGCGAGATTTGTTCTTCCCAACGCAGTTGAAAGCATAATTGTTGTTACTGCCAATTTTCGTGAGTGGCGTCACATCATTAAACTGAGAACAAGCCCTAAAGCACAGTGGGAAATCAGGCAGGTGGTAATCGAAATTCTAGAAACTCTACGCAAACATGCTCCAACGATATTTGAAGACCTACGGGAGTAGTTGTAATTAAAGGTTTCCGGTTTTCATTCCGAGGGCATTAAAACGGGATTATGTGTGGATTTTGGCTGGATGGATGTAAAAAGGGGTTAAAACCTGACGGTAGAAATTATTGTTGTTGCGGGGCTTTTTGGAACAGCAGGCTCTCTTTTGGATTTTCGTTCGGATCGACCGGCAGTAAGTAATTCCGGAATTTGTCCGTATCAACGGTGTATTCCGGGTAACTGAATCTTTGTGCCCACCACAGTGTGCCGTCTTTTGATACGTTACCGATGAAGAAATCACGGGTTTTGCCCTTAACTATATTTTCGCCGAGCTCGATGCGAAAGGAATCTATGGCAATCTCGATAATTAATTCCCGCTGCTGCCGGGAGTATTGAACTGTCCAGAGGCCCGGCTTAAAAAACCCTTTACCGCCCATTTCCATCGGGATAGTTG
>CAZMZR010000068.1:7872-18537 GCA_964570855.1 uncultured Pirellulales bacterium | reverse complement strand
TCTACGGACGAATAATTATTACAAGCCGTGGTTTAGCCGCGGTTAGTAATCAGAAAAAACGCTCCAACAGGGGTAATTTTGGAGGTAAGGGCCGCCTTGATAGCTTATACGGTGAGCCAAATCTGGTATTATTGTAAAATAAAAGCACATTTGGAGAATTTTAGATGTTTAACAAGAAAATTGCCGCATTAATCCTGGCAGCGGGACTTTGTATAGCAAGCTCAGGTTATTCTCAGACTCTTGAAGATAATTATAATGATTTTCTACATTATACCTCGATAGGGCGTTATGATTTGGCCAAAGGTTATGCGCAGGCGGTTCTGCAGAGTAATCCCGACCCCGAGGAATTGCTTGAAATAAGCAAAAAAAATCCCCAGGGTTACGAATTTCTGTTGAAGGTCAAGCAAATCGCACCGGATGCCGAATTGGGCGAGCTAAGCAGTAAGATTCTTGAAATAATCGATCAGGGCGGATTCGCCCGGCGATCGGATCCGGCTATTATCGTTGAGGAAGTGAAAAGATTAAGCACTACCGAACGCGGCTGGTTAATAGCAAGTCAACGACTGCACGATGCAGGTGAATATGCGATTCCGTTTATGCTCGATGCGATGTCCGATCCGTCCCGCGAGGAAGAATTTGCTAATATCGTGCGTGCTCTTCCCAAAGTCGGCAGAGATGCCATAAGGCCGCTTGCCGCCGCTTTACAAACGGACAATATCAAGATTAAGGCGCGTATAATCGAGGCTCTTGGTGAAATCCGCTATCCGCAGGCACTTGCTCATCTGAAATATATAATTGAAAATGACAGCTCGACGGAACTGCAGGAATTAGCCAGGAAAAGCATCACGCAAATTGATCCAGTTGCTGTGCAAGTTCCCGCAGCCCAGTTATTCTATCAGCTTGCCGAAAGTTATTATTACCATGCACAATCATTAAGCCCCGTTGAGGACGCTCCCACTGCGAATGTCTGGTTCTGGGATTCACAGCAACGACTACCTGTTCGTGAAGCAGTTGCCAAAGATTACTTTAATGAGCTTATGGCGATGCGGTCCTGTGAATGGGCGCTTAAGTCCGATGCTAAATACGGCCCGGCAATCGGGCTCTGGCTTGCCGCCTATTTCAAGGCCGAGTCCGCTGGGGTTGGGCAAATGCCCGAATATTTCGGTACCAGCCATGCAGATGCGTTCGTTTACGCTACAACTGCGGGCGTCGAATATCTCCATCAGGCTCTTGCACGCGCGGTCAGGGATAAGAATGCTTACGTCGCACTCGGTATAATCGAGGCGCTCGGTACGACCGCCGGCGAGAAATCATTAATGTACCGCATAGGTCAGGGGCAACCGCTTATTCAGGCCCTTTCCTTCGACGATAAAAAGGTCAGATATAGTGCCGCAATAGCAATTGCTGCAGCCGGACCGAAGGAACGTTTCGTGGAAAGTAAGCTGGTTGTAGCAAATCTGGCCGAAGCTCTCAGGCAGGCTGCGCCGTCAAGTGACATGGCAACAGACAACTGGAACGAGGAAATAGCCAACAGCTATGCCCTTCGTTCTGCGATAGTCATGTATGAGCTGGCTCGAACCAGGAATTCTGCTATCGATTTATCCCTGGCCCAGGATGCTCTTGTAAACGCCGTAAAAGACGAACGTACCGAAATCAAGGTCCTTGCCGGCCAGAGTTTGGCACATCTGGCAAGTCCCGGTGCACAAAGGGCGATTGCTGAAATGGCCCTTAATACCGACAATACCAGCGATGTCCGGATATCGGCATTTGATTCGCTCGCGACTTCGGCCAAGTTAAACGCTAATATGCTGCCGGAGACAATAATCGATAGTATTTATGCCCTGATAAAATCGGACCAAACTGATATTGATCTGCGTAGTGCCGCCGCTGCCGCTTATGGAGCACTTAATTTGCCCAGTCAAAAAGTAAAAGACCTTATCCTCGACCAGGCAAAAAGTTAAAGCACTTAGCCGAAATCCCTGCTAAAACAGCAACTGTGTATGTTTGTCATTATGCAGGCTACAATGGTGTATCGAGCTTGTTTTCTTCGGTAGTTCTTATTGTCGAATCATCAGGTTTTTCAGGCCCGTTTAGCTGCGTATCTATATCTGTGTTGTTTGGTTCAATTGATTGCGCGCTGTCGAGAAGCTGGTTGATAGTATGTTCGCTTGTGATACTGTCCGGCGAAGATGCTACAGAATGGACCAAATCGCACCACCAGCAAATATATGCTATATTTGATTGCTCAGATTTCCTGTTTAAACCTATTTTTTGAACGAGTCGATATTGCGAAACAGGCGTAGCAGTAATTATTAGAGCTAAGAAGCTTAAAACAAGAAAGCCCGTGAAAAAGCCAAGTAAAGCCGCAAAGAGGATTTCAAATATTTTCGGAAATGAAACCTTAAACTGCCCTGTAAGAAATATATAGGTTATTCCAAATAAAACCAAAAAAGCCCCTACCGCCGTAAACGCCAGGGCCAATGCATAACAATACGGCACGTCACCGGCGGAGGGAAATGTTTCTATAATTACCGGTGTTAGGAAAACGGCGATATAAATCGAGACTATAATATTAAACAACAGAGCCAATGACTCGTAGAAGCCGATCCTTACAGCTAACCATGCAAAGAAACCACCGGCTAATATAGATGCCCAAAATACCATACGCTTTATCCTATAACTCTCTTTAGTTCTTCAAGGCTCGTTATTCCCACCGCAACTTTCTTCAATCCTTCTTTCCTTAATTTCGACTTGATCTTCGTTTTACCTTCTGTTTTTGATTGGGATATTAATTTATTTGTATCGGCAATATCTGTCTTCAATTGCTCCGTTATTACCTGAATATCACATACGGCCGTCCTTCCGAAATAACCGGTCTCTTCGCAGTGTTTACAACCTATGGCCTGAAATATATTCGTATGGTCCAAGCCTATTTTTTGGAATTCGTGAATCAGGTTCTGACTGAGTCGGGCGGGCTCTTTACAGTGTTCACACAGTTGACGCAGTAATCTTTGGGAAGATAACAGACTCAATCCCGATGATAGCAGAATAGGCGATACTCCCAAATCCATCAATCTGACCAATGCCGCTGCATTGCTTTCACAGTGTATTGTTGCAAGAACAAGATGGCCGGTCTGCGCCGCCCTAAGTGCAATCTCCGCGGTTTCCTCATCGCGTATTTCGCCTACACATATCACGTCCGGGTCCTGTCTGAGGACACTGCGTAAAGTTTTAGCGAAAGTAATATCAGCTTTCGGATTAATTTCGATCTGACTGGCCGTGGGCAGAACGGCCTCGATCGGGTCTTCAACCGTAATAACATTGCGGGTAAACCTGTCCATCTCGTTTAACATCGCATACATGGTCGTCGTCTTGCCGCTTCCCGTAGGGCCACACAACAATATCATGCCGGATGGTTTGTTTATAACACTTTGAACAATTGAATATTGCTTTTTTGTAAATCCCACATCGGCCAGTGTGTATTTGCTTGCATCCTGGTTCAGTATCCTTATAGACAGTTTTTCACCATTGAGGACACCGGCGCTTGCCACTCGAAAGGAAGCGGTGGCCCCGGCTTTTTTTGCAATGAATGCACCGTCCTGCGGCCTTCTTTTTTCGGAGATATCCATGCTCGATACGGCCTTAATACTGTTTACAACCGCATTGCATATTTCGGTCTTAAGGTTTTTTACTATTCGCAGGACACCGTCTATTCGCAGTCTTATTGTGTAAGTTGCCTCATCCTTCGGATCTATAAGAATATCACTGGCGCGTCGTTCAAGAGCATCGGAGATAATTTTTTCGGTTAAATCAAGAATGCCGCTGTCTTGTCCTTTGTGGTCACCATGTCCGTATATTTCATTGATACTTCTGCCCGAGGAATCGAGTAATTTTATCGACAAATCTTCTTTTCGGAGCGTGTGACTTCGAGACCGTATCTTGACAACGGCGTTCTGTAACTGTTGTATCACCGTCTGAAAAATGCTTTTATCGCTGTGACGGGACTTCTTTACCGCATCCAGTATCAGCAGGATAAAAAGCAATATCGGTCCCGTGAAAAGAGTGATAAGATATACTAAGGATTTGTATTTTTTAGGAACAAGCGGGCTATACTGAACGCGCTGCACAAAGTATAAACAAATGTAAACCCATATCACAAGAGATACGAGCCTGATTGGATTAAAAGGAAGGGTTGTTGAAGACGAGATTAAGTGAGTTTTCTCCGGAAACATGCAGAGTAGATTTAGTGAAAGAAGTTCAATGAAATCCGGTATCTGCATACAGTCTCTTTTCAGAAAATAAAGAAATCAAATCACTCGCATTTTGTTGAAAAGTAATATATTTTTTCGGCATTGACAAGCCGAAAAATTCTCAAAAAATATAAGAATGGACTTCCAGTTCGAACCGGGTCCATAACCGAACTTTTATCCGGAGTCGATCGGTATTATATTTAGTGTCACTCGTAAAACAGAATCCGGATCAAAGCTCTTCCAGCTCCGCCATGAATGAGTCTGACAAATCCAGTTTCGTAAAGCTTCCTGATAGCTGATCCGAAGAGATTTCTCGTATTTCTGCGGTCTTTTGTGACGATGCCGAAGCAGATTTTTTTATAAGTACTTTGGGTTGGACGATCTCTTCCGGTTTACCGTCAATCTGAAGCAAAAACTTCAATGAGCCTACTCCGATATAATCGCCTGCTTTAATATCAGCTTCTTTTATACGTTTACCGTTAAGGAAAGTACCGTTTCGAGAGTTCAGGTCTCGTATCTTCACGGTATCACCGTCCTTGCTCAGCTTACAGTGTCTCCGGGAAACTAATTTCAAGGGAATGCATAAGTCACAACCGCGACGTCGGCCTATAACGGTGATATTACTCGGCAAGAGAAACGGTTTTTGAGTGCCATCCTTCTTAAATAGGACTAAATTCACATACATTGTGCTTTCCTCGCTATTATTGTCTATCCTGGCACGACTTAAGTATTATATACAAAAATGTTAGAAATTGCAACAGATAAATCAATCATAAATAACATTGACAGCGCCTGATTAGTGATTTATATTCAGGCTGATAGACGTTGAATTGGTAGTTAGTTGTAAAAAAAAAGGGAAATACCGGATATATCTATGGTAAAAGTTACTCTTCCCGATGGTAGCACAATAGAAATTAGTGCAGATACAACGGCAAAACAATTGGCTGAACAGATTGGCCCCGGGCTTGCGAAAGCTGCCGTGGCGGCAAAATTGAATGGGCGGTTAAAGGATTTATCCACACAAATCAGTCCCGACGCAGATAGCCAGGATGTACAAGTTCAAATAATCACACTAAGGGACAAAGACGGTCTTGAAATAATGCGCCATAGCTGTGCCCATATAATGGCCGAAGCTATTTGCAGTATATGGCCGGATGCCAAATTGGTTTATGGTCCAACGGTGGAAGACGGATTTTACTACGACATCGACCTTGACGAGCCGATTCGACCGATTGATTTTGAACGAATTGAGCAAAAAATGTCTGAAATTGTCGGGGCCGACCAGCCGTTTGTTCGCAGGCAGGTATCGAGAGACCAGGCTCTGTCGGAGTTGGCCGGCGACAAATATAAAACCGACAATATTGAACGAACAGACAGCGATATTATCAGTTTTTATTCCCACGGGGATGGTTTCAGGGATTTATGTCGTGGGCCGCATGTGCCGAGCACCGGAAAAGTCGGAAGCTTCAAAATCATGTCCGTGGCGGGCGCTTACTGGCACGGTGACCCGACACAAAAAATGCTTCAGCGAATCTACGGCACAGCGTGGGCAACCAGGAAAGACCTTGATGATTACCTTCGAAGGATAGAAGAAGCAAAAAAACGCGACCATCGCGTTTTAGGCAAACAGCTCGATTTGTTCAGCTTCAACGAGGCAGGTCCCGGCTTTGCATTTATCCACGCAAAAGGCATGATTATCTGGAATGCCATAGTTGACTTTTGGCGTAGTGTCCACGACAAATACGGTTACGAAGAAATCCGCACGCCGATTATTCTCAACGAACAACTTTGGCATAAAAGCGGTCATTGGGACAATTATAAAGAAAACATGTACTTTACCAGTTTCGACGAGGCGGACTACGCTATAAAACCCATGAATTGCCCCGGCGGCTGTCTGGTGTTCAAGAGCCGGCAGCATTCTTATCGAGAATTTCCGAAACGCGTGGCCGAACTCGGATTGGTACACCGGCATGAAGCCAGCGGCGTTATGCACGGGCTTTTCAGGGTCCGGCAATTCACTCAGGATGATGCACATATTTTCTGCAACCCGGAACAGATTGAATCTGAAATAATCTCGGTTATCGAACTAACGTTCGAGATTTACCAGGCATTCGGATTTGAAGACTTTCATATTGAGCTGTCAACCAAGCCGGAAAAGCACATTGGCTCGGACCAGATATGGGAAACGGCGACAAATGCCCTCGAAGAGGCTCTTAAAAAGAAATCTATCGAATATAAAATCAATGAAGGCGATGGCGCTTTTTATGGTCCTAAAATAGATTTTCATATAGAAGATTGCCTGAAAAGGTCCTGGCAGTTGGGCACAATTCAACTGGATTTTTCCATGCCCGAACGTTTTGAACTTGTTTATACGGACAAGGATAATACCGAGAAAGTACCGGTTATGATTCATCGGGCTGTTTTGGGTTCTTTCGAGCGTTTTATCGGTATTCTTATTGAGCATTACGGAGCGAATTTCCCGTTGTGGCTGTCTCCGGAACAGGTTAGGGTGCTCCCGATAAGTGAAAAAAGCAATAATTATGCGACAATCGTCGAAAATAAGTTAAAAGACGCCAAGATTCGTTGTACCTGCGATTTTTCAAATGAAAAAATCGGCGCAAAAATCGCAAGGTCCCATATCGAAAGGCTGCCATATATGCTTATAGTGGGCCCTAAGGAAGCCGAGTCAAATGCGGTTAACGTCAGAATTCGGGGACTTACAGAGACTAAAACTGTGGAAATTAAAGACTTTTTGGAAATGGCAAAATGTAAAATAACCGATAAAAAAATTGATTTGGCTTTTTAAATTATGTAGCTTATAATTTATAATCGTAGAATAAATAACAATCAATCGGTTAAAGATTTATTTCTTTATAGAAAGGTAAGGTGGCGCACAATAAGTAAACGAGGTTTAAGGATAAATGGAGGAATCCAGGCCAGCGTAGTTCGGCTGATTGACGATTCAAACAATCAAGTGGGGATCATAGATAAGAACGAGGCACTCACCATGGCACGCGATAACGGCTTGGACCTTGTTGAGGTTGCGCCTACGAGTGATCCGCCGGTTTGTCGGTTAATGGATTATGGTAAGTGGCTTTATGAGCAAAAGCGCAAGGAGCGCGATGCCCATAAGAAAAACATAAAACACACAGCGACCTTAAAGGAAATCAGGCTCAGGCCTGAGACCGACAAGCGTGACCTCGAAATCAAGGTCCAACATGGCCGTGATTTTCTTGACAAAGGCCATAAAGTGCAATTCACAATGTTCTTCCGTGGGCGTCAGATGTTGCATCGAGACCTTGGTTATGAAGTACTCGAGCAAATAGTCGGGTCATTGGAAGATTTAGCAAAGATTGAACGGTCCCCGAGAATGGCTGGAAGACGTCTTACTATACTGCTTGTACCCAAAAAGACTGTGTCCACTGATAAAACATCGCATAAAGAGTGAAGATTAGTAAAACGAATTTAGCTTAACGATATTCTAATAAATAACACTTCACACTGTTAAATCCCTGATTGTCAGGCAATAACAGGTGTCTTTTAGACATCTAAAAGCAATTGCTATTTTCCTTTAATAAGGTTTAAGCCGAATAAAAGCGGCCCTGTTAAAGCAAATTGTACGCTATTTTTTTAAGTATTTTATGCATTCGCCATTGACCTTGAGCTATAAATAGAGTACTTTTTACCGTTTATATTTTTTCAAGGTTCGATTGAATACGAAAGATGGCTTTTTGCATGTAAGTTTTAAGACAGGTATTTTAGAGGATTAGATTGATGCCAAAACAAAAGACCCACAAGGGTTTAACTAAAAGAATGAAAATAACCTCTTCCGGGAAAGTTAAATGCAGACACTCCGGTGCAGGTCATCTTATGAGTGGAAAAAATGCCAAACGCAGAAGGCGTTTAAGCAGCTCGACTATCATTACGAGTGCGAAGGCTCAGATAATCAAAATCGGACTCTGTAATTAAAGGAAAGCTGGTATGCCAAGAGTTAGAAAAGGTGCAGCAAGACATCAGGCAAAAAAACGAATCCTTAAATCGGTAAAGGGGCATCGTGGTGCTGCGGGACGGCTGTATCGCCTGGCCAAGGAAGCTACCGTCAGGTCGGCGGTTAACGCCCGAATCGACCGCAAACGCCGCAAACGTGATTTCCGGGCCGTGTGGATTACACGTTTAAATGCAGCTTGCCGGCAGCGAGGAATAAGATACAGTCAGCTTATCGACAGTTGTAAAAAAGCCAACATAGGCTTGAATAGAAAAATGCTCAGCGAAATTGCTATTGACGACCCACATGGATTCGATGTTATCGTTGAAACTGTTAAAGCTACTGAACAATCGTAAATTACAACCTGCCCATATTGCTGTGAGCAAAAGACACGACAAAAGGCTAAATGCTTGAGCAATTCAAAAAAATCGGTAAAGATGCTCTCGCTGAGTTGAAGAAAGTCTCGGACCTGGCGGCTCTCGAACAGTTTCGTATAAAATACCTGGCTCGAAAAGGGCAGATCACACAAATGCTGAGCGAGATAGGCAAACTCCCGCGAGAAATCAAGCCGGAGGCCGGTCAGCTCGCAAATAAAATTAAAAATGAGGTCACCGGCGCTTTTGAGCAGCTCAGAAGCTATCTGTCGGCATCCCAGGAGGGAAAACACAAAGAGTTGGTAGATGTTACTCTGCCCGGATTACCTGTCAACATAGGCAAAAGACACGTTATTACACAAACTTTGAATGATCTGCTGGAAATTTTCGGGCGAATGGGTTTTGACGTAGCTTACGGGCCGGAAGTCGAAGATGAATGGCATAATTTTATCGCCCTGAATATCGGCCCCGAGCATCCGGCAAGAGACCCCGCGGACAATTTCTATATCGATGAACAGACCCTGCTGCGCAGCCAGACCTCAACGATTCAGATTCGTGTAATGGAGCACAAGAAACCGCCTATTCGTATTGTCGCCCCGGGACGGGTTTATCGTCCGGACACCGTCGATGCAACGCATATGTATATGTTCTATCAACTCGAAGCTCTGGTTGTCGATGAGGGTATCAGCATGGTGGATATGAAGACCACAATTGAGCAGTTTATACACACCTTCTTCGGCCCGGAAACGCAATGGCGGTTCAGACCGAGCTTTTTCCCGTTCACCGAACCCAGCGCAGAAGTAGATTTACTTCTTAAAGACAAAAACGGCAGGGAGAACTGGGTGGAAATGGGCGGCTGCGGCATGGTCGATCCGAATGTCTTCGATGCCGTCGGTATAGACAGCGAGAAATATACAGGCTGGGCCTTCGGTTTCGGAATAGAACGGCTTGCCATGCGTAAGTACGGCATTACCGACATTCGTCTGTTCTTTGAAAACGACCTGCGTTTTCTAAGCCAGTTCTAATTTTATAATAATATACCCACATTTCAACTGTATCTAACGCTCAGGATGTAGGATTTCTAATTTGTACATTCGCCGATAATTTCTGTATAATAATGGAGCGGCAACAACGAAGCAGTGACGGCAAGAGGTTCAACGTGCAGATTAAGCCGCATTCTTTTATTGTATTTAAATGCGAATAGTATAAAAGATTAGCAATGCTTTTTTTCTATTTGTAAGGGAGACAGATTATGAAAAAGATTTATCTTACAATTACAATCGTATGTTTATGTCTTATTGCCTTCTTCCCGGCCGGATGTTCACAATTTCAACTTTGGGCAACTCCACATGGATCCGTGCAGATTAAAGCCTTTATCGACGGGTCCGACACAATCAAAATCAGAAGTAACGAGCTTTGGTATGAGCATCACAAATGGGATTTGCCGGGTAAGTGGCAAAACCGATTCGATGAGCCTACTTTCATCAACGAATCGCCATGGAAACCCGAATGGAACGGATTAATGTCGAACCGGTTCCGGGAGCTTAGCCCGGCATTACCGAAAAAGGTTATGGATGCGATTACTTTAACCAAACTACAAGGCCGGGGTAATGTGGATATAACAGCCAAACCCACTAAAGAAAATGATTATACGCTTTCCATCTACTTCGATGATAACCGGTATAATGGCGCTGAATGGTATGAGATTAAGGTTGAATGGTAAACAGCTCTGAAGCAGGCAAAAAAATCATGCGTTCCGGCAAACTTTTTCGAGTGCCATATCGTATTGGTGCGCAATGTTCCGCCATTTGAATCGTTCGGTAAGGACCTCGGGAGTTATCGATTCCGGCCAGATTTTATTATCCTGAATCCGCACTGCGAGTAAACTTAACTTTTCGGCGAGGTCGCTGGCTGTGCCGTCATAAAAGAATTGTTCCGTGCTTTCGATTTTGTCAAGATTGAGGATTTCCGGATATGACAGGCGTTTAGGCAGCAGTGGATAAGCACCGGCGGCGATAGCTTCCAATACACTGATTCCGAAGAACTCATGATTGGC
>CAZMZR010000068.1:0-7772 GCA_964570855.1 uncultured Pirellulales bacterium | reverse complement strand
TGGCACGTATTTTATCGACTTCTTCCAAAGGCTGATAGTCGGGCATTGATTTGAGGAATTTCACAAGGGCATTAAGAAAGGAATCCATGTGAAACTGCGAGTTAAACCATACAGCATCGCCAGCAAGGGCGCTGGTCAGGTTGGTCATCGCAAACTGGTAGTCACGTTCGTTTTCGATACGCACCGGATATGTCAGTTGATTCTCGTGAAAATATATTACCTTCGGCAGCTTTGCAATTTCAACAGGGAGAAGTGACGAAAATTCCGCAAGATTTAACATGTCACTGCAGAATATCATGTCCCAGTTTTGGTTGTCCCTGAGAAGATTCGATACCTGCCCTGCGAACGTGATAGCAGAATGACGCATTCTCCATTTCCACTTATGTGCCGGAAGTGTCAAAACAGTCCATTCGTGTTTGCTTGTTTTCGACAAACCGTCGATGAATGCCTTGTGACTGCCGCCGTAATATGGTTCGAGTGCCAGTATCTTCATACGGCCATATTATGCCATGTTATCAGCTAAATCAAGAAGACAATGGATTCTATAACCGTTTTTGGGGATTGTTTTTATTTTATACTAAAATATTTAAGAACTCGAATATATGATTAGAACGAACAATTAAACATTACATTAGTATGTTGCTTTATCTAAATATGCATATAGGCATTTTATTAAAAGGATTTCCGTTATATCGAACATAAACGCCTGTAAAGAACCGAAATTTAACGGTTCAAAAGGGGGACCTTGATATGTGGAGAATAGCAGCATCTTTTTTACTTATTTTAATTATAGTTATTATTGTATCTGTAATTTCAAATCATTTATGGAACAGCCAAAAGGAACAGCAGCCGGAAGATATAACTGTAAATATAAGTAGTGATATGACGGTTGCAGAATTCGGGCAAAAATATAACATTAATAATCCGGCCTTAAAAAAAATCTTCAATCTTACATCTCAGAATGATTTCAAGAAAAAAGTCGTTGATTTCGAGATAAACCCTGAACAGTTAAACAAAAAAGTGAACCAGTTTATGGCTCTTCAGGCCGAGCAGGCTTCTAAAAACTGGATAAAGATTCCTCTCAAAGGCGGTTTATGGCTCATTTTTCTTGCCATTGTCTTCGGTTCGTTAAGAAAAGGAAAAATTCACTCGAATAACAGGAAATGGATATACGCAACAGCGGTAGTCGTATTTGGAGTTGCTTTGGGAAGCGATCCAAGCCCGATGGGTACGGTTAAAGATGCCATCGTACTTTTCGGCTCGAAAAGGATTATTTTTCCACCACGACTTGTCGCTTTTTGTATATTTCTTTTAATGGTTGTTTTAGCAAACAAATTCATCTGTTCATGGGGATGCCAGGTCGGGACACTCCAGGATTTGATATTCAGGCTTAACAGAGACTCAAAGGATAGAAAAGGATTATTCGGACAAATCAAAATCCCTTTTGTAATTTCAAATTCCATCAGAATAATATTTTTACTGACATTGACGATTTTAGCATTTATGTGGGCGACGGATATTGTCGAACATATCGATCCATTTAAGATATTTAAGCCTGAAACGATAGGCCTGGCCGGAGGATTATTCATAGGTATTATTTTGATTGTCAGTCTTTTTATTTACAGGCCCTGGTGTCACTTCTTCTGTCCGTTCGGGCTAATCGGATGGCTGGCGGAAAAGATCAGCATTTACAGAATAAAAGTCGACTACAACAAATGTATTTCATGTCAGTTGTGTTCGAAAACATGTCCCTCGACTGTCATGGACGCGATTCTGAAAAGAAACAGAATTATACCGGATTGCTTTTCTTGCGGGAACTGCATCGAAGTATGTCCCGCAGATGCCATATCTTTCACTACAGGTAAGCGTGAAAAACCACCAGAAGGCAAATTCTCCGAACAAACTCAAACAATTCAACAGGAATAATGTTTTTCAACCGAGAGGCAAACAGCACGTTTACATACTGTCCTGCGGAATATCCTTTGCGTTATTTCTCTGCTCGTGGCGCTCCAAAGGTCTGGCCAGTTTGGCAAGACCTATCAGGACAATTATTGCAATAAGAGTAGTTATGAGAGCCAGTTGATAAAGATGTGCTCCACAGGCCATTCCAATACTCGCCACGAGCCATATAGTCGCCGCCGTAGTTAAGCCGTGAACACCGCCTCTATCCTGAATAATTGCGCCGGCACCCAGGAAACCGACGCCGGTAACGATTTGGGCGGCTATTCTTGTAACAGAATCTTCGGCTCCGGTTGCCATCTGTCTGGAAATTATCGTAAAAACCGCCGCTCCAAGGCATATCAATATGTTAGTCCGAAGTCCGGCGGCCTTGCCGTGAAACTCTCTCTCCAGCCCAATTAATGCACCAAAGACCGTAGCTAAAACGATGCTAAGCAAATCATGCGGCCAATTCATAGCTCTACCTCTCAATTAATGTCTCATCGACCTGCATACCGAAATGCCTGCCGGCTTTTTCGATATGAGCCAGGACTTTGTCCCCAGATTTTAGAGACGTCACGGAAACGGCCTTGCCGTCCGGTGTTACAAGCCTGATTGTTTCGGCGTTCTGCATAACAAGGCTGATTGGATGTTCTTGTGCCTGCGCTTCAATAAGCGTCATCGGCCGTTTTTCGATTTTATTTCTTCCGAGATAAGCGATTTGAGATTTGCCCTGAAAATTTACAATCATGACTTCGTCGCCGGCCTTAAGGTCTGCAAGATATTTTGTTTTTCCGCCCGGCGCCAACGTATATGCATGCACCGCTCCCGCATTAACACGGAACGGACGGGATGCAACGTAAGGATTATCGATGGATTCGGAATGCACCAAAAAGAAACCGGCGGCCGTATTGCCTACCAGCATCCCTTCGCCGGGTACCATCTGCGTGCATGTGTCAAGGCAGGCGCGGTCACCCATACCCAATTGTTTTGTCGCTGTTATAGTAGCTGTTACAAGCTCGATTTTTTCACTTATACCGTGAATTATTTCAGCGCATTTTTTTATCTCGTTAACATCATCGGTTTTCAGCACGACGCCGTCCACGCCTTTTTCGAGAATCTCGACCATCAATTTGGCCTGCTTGTCGTTTTCGACCTGGACCATAATATTTTTACCCCGCCGGGCAAGCAGATTTTCTATCGGGATAATCGTCCAGTCGAGCATTTTCAGGACAACGATTTTCTCCGCAGGTACGGCGGCGGCTTTATCTTCGTCGTCCTTTCCTGCAATATCGATAAACTCTACATCGAGACCCGGTTTAATATCGCCGTTTGTTTCGACCGTTTTGATTTTGCCGAATCCCCTGACTGTTTCGCTTTCGCCGTCCGGCAAAACGACCGCCTCGGCCCCGCTTTCCAGAGCGGCAATCGCAAGGGCTTTTTTATACGGAATTACATCTACCCATAATTTTTTCATTATTGCCTTATCCTCAATTATATATTCTCAAATAACCATGAATATTTAACTTAAATGACGTAATTTGTCAACATCATTCATTATTGCCGATTAAAGAGAGAATTCTTTATAAGAAAACAGTTGTTTTTATCGATTCCCTGCATTATCCTTACAGTTCTATGAGTTCGGTTGCTTAATCGGACAGAGGATTATTGTAAAATATTTAGGAGGCAAATTATGAGTCGGATGCTAATTCACAAAACAAGCGGCAAGTCTATTGTTCTGATCTGTGTTATTTTATTGCTGCAAACGTCACTTGTCTGGGCGGCTGAAGAGATCACAGGTGACTGGGAAATGACAATGGATAACAACGGTCGAAAGAGTTACGCCATGTTGTCTATTACAAAAGCCGAAGACGGAACACTGACGGGCAAATGGGGCTCAACGGAAATATCCAATGCCAAGTTTCAGGATGGAAAGCTCACGTTTACTCGAACAGTTGGCCCGGCGGACCGGGAGTTTACATCAGACTACGAAGGAACTCTCAAGGACGGCAAGCTCATGCTTACAATATCGAACGATTGGGGTGAACTTTCCGCCGTCGGGACCCGACCAAAACCTCTGTGTCCCGCACTTGGCCAGTGGGATGTTAATTTCAAAGTCGGTGATATGGACATCAATGCAAAACTGACTATTTCACGGACAAAGGAAGGTTCGCTTGAGGGAAAGTGGACTGAGGAGATGGGCGAGCACAAGATTTCCAATGTCAAATTCGAAGATGGAAAACTGACGCTTACCCGAAACAGTAAAGTGGAAGATATGGAATTTGAGAATACCTATGAAGGAGCCATCAAGGACAATAAGCTGACCGGAATGCTCAAAGGCGATATGGGCCAGTGGGAAGCTAACGGCCAGCGTATCGGTCTGGCGCTCATAGGAACGTGGGAAATTACAACGGTTTCCGATTTCGGCACGCGAACGACTATGATGAAGGTCTTTCCGGACCTGACCGGAAGATATGAAGTCTTCGACAGCGAGATTCCCATGAAGAATCTCAAACTCGAAGGCGATCAGGTGACCTTTAAGCTTGAAATGGGCTTTGGGGACATGACCTTCGAGCTGGATTTCAAAGGCAAATTAGACGGCAAAACCCTCAAAGGCGAAATGAATTCGGACAGAGGCACCAGCGAAGTAACCGGAAAAAAGGTCGAAAAGACCAAGAAGGAAAAACCGGCGACTCCGGCCTCAGAAGAAAAGAAAAGTGAGAATTAACAAAAAGAGGCATAACTCTACCGGAAAGAAAACGTGCCTCAATCTCTGAATAAGATTCGCAAACAAGATGGGCGACAAAATTATGTTGCCCATCTTTTTTTGTGCAGACTCAGCTTTTGAGCATCTCAATTGCATCTTTGACGCCGGCGTTTTCATGTACCATCTTACTCAGGGCCTGAACCATCCTGGTCGGATTTTTGTGCTGGAACGCGTTCCTGCCTATGGAAATCCCCGTCGCCCCGGCAGCCAAAGCGCCTTCTACCATCTTAAAAATATCTTCATCGCTCCCCATCTTCGGCCCACCGGCTATAACAACCGGCACGGTAGAGCCCTGCACTACCTCGGCAAAACTTTCGGGACTGCCCGTATAGACCACTTTGACTATATCGGCTCCCAATTCGGCCCCGACTCTTGCAGCGTGCTTGACATTCTCTACGTTATATTCGTCCTTAATCTTTGCTCCGCGGGTGTACATCATAGCCACAAGCGGCATCTGCCATTCGAGGCATAACTCGCTTACATAACCGAGCTGCCACAGCATTTCCCTGTCCGTTTCAGCCCCGAGATTTATGTGGACTGAGACAGCGTCGGCACCGAGCTTGATTGCCTCCTCGACGGTGCAGACAAGCTCTTTCGCATTGGGATCGGGGCTAATCGATGTCCCGCCGGAAAGATGAATAATCAGCCCGACATCCCTGCCCGTACCTCTGTGGCCTGCTCGTACTATTCCCTTGTGCATCAGGATAGCGTTGGCCCCGCCGGCGACGACATTACTGACGGTTGTCCGCATATCGGCCAGACCTTCGATAGGCCCGACTGTAACGCCGTGGTCCATCGGAATAATGACGGTCCTGTGCGAATTGCGGTCGATTATTCTTTCGAGTCTTATTTTCTTGCCTATCATTTCCAAATCTCCAAATAGGAACTTTTTAATTAAGATAATCTACCCAAAGCCGCTTAAAAGGCAAGAAAAAACTTGTTTACCGGCCGGAACAGCGAAGGCAATTATTTTCGATATCTATAGTTTATGTAAAATCTTCTCCACCACTTCCGGAGCAACTTCTACTGCATACTGCCCGTTCTGAGAATAAACCCGGCCGATTCTGCTTACCAATACGAACCTCGGCCATTTGTTGACCGCCTTTTTGTCGTGTTTGAGCAGTTCGATCAACTCTTTATCGTTCATGTTTTCCGGTAATTTTACCGGGACATCGAGTTTTTCAAGAATTTTCCGGATTCTCTCAAGTCTCCCGGGTTCTGATAGTTTTAGTTCGATCTCAATCAGACCCGCTGCGATGATACCGATAGCAACGGCTTCGCCGTGCAGCAGTTCGAAACCGCTGGCGGCCTCAACCGCATGGCCGATGGTGTGCCCGTAGTTGAGAATTCTTCGCTTATTTTTCTCCTGTGGGTCTTCCTCAACGACACTGCCTTTGATTTTGCAATTCAGGTGGGCTATTTTTTCCAGCACATCGCCCTTGCGCTGCAGAACAGAGTCGAGGTTGTTTTCGAGAAAATCGAAATACTCGCTGTCGGCAATAATCGCATGTTTCACCGATTCTACCAGCCCGGCTCTGTATTGCCTATCATCGAGGGTTGTCAAAGTCGCTACATCGATATAAACAGCGGCGGGGTGCCAGAACGCCCCGAATGCGTTTTTACTCACACTCGAATCGACCCCCGTTTTGCCTCCCACTGCCGAATCGGCCTGGGCGACTGTCGTTGTGGGTATCTGGAGGACGGGAACGCCTCTTTTGAAAATGGCTGCTGCAAATCCTGCAATATCGCCGACCGTCCCGCCGCCCAACGCCACAACGAGTGTATCTCTGCCGAGATATGCCTTTTCCATCTCTTCGATAATTGATATGACCGTGTTGATATTTTTCGAAGTCTCACCGGCAGGGCTTATTACGAAAGCCGGGATATTTCTTTGGCCGAGCAGTTTCCCCAGATGACCGGCCGAGACCAGATTCTCATCGGTAACGATAAACTTGTTAAGCTTACCGAAGTCGGCTTCTATCTCGGGCCACAGTGATTCGAGGATATTCGTGCCGATTTTTATTCGGTAACTTGTGCCATAGGTACTTGTCCCTAAGGGGCCGGCGGCCGCCAAACCGGGTATTTTAATATCAATCTCTGACATAATATAAACCAAATATACTTGGAATAATAAAAGCTCAGGAATATAACCTATTTACCGAAAAAATGCAAAGCTTTCCGGCCGATTTGGCCATTCTGTGCCAAACCCGGATATTGCCTGGTTTTCCTTGTGTTTTGAACCCCCGGCCAACCCCGGACGCTGCCCGGTGCTAAAAACTTGGCTTTGTTTTTTCAGACTTTGTCCATGTCATTTTGCATCCTTTCGTCATGTTTAGGATTTAGTATTTCGTGCTTAGGATTTCCGGCCAAAGGCCGGCGAATTGGGTTTGTTTTTACTAAGTGTCCAATCGCTCATTTTTGCGATAATTCCTTGTTAATAATGTACTTAATACGATTTGACTTTTTTAAAATTGGCTTTGTTTTGCATTTTTTTTACTGTATTCTGTCTTCAGCTTTCTGTCTTCTGTCTTCTGCCGTTACAAACTTGTCCCGGCATAGTCGCAGACGACGCCGGATTGGGTTTGTTTTTTCAAATTCGTTTTGAATCCCGAAAAAAAGGATTTTTCTTTGGTTTTGCCCCATTCGGCTTCGCTCTCCCGAAAGGGATGCCTCACGGCAAGGGTAAACTTTTAACTTTGAACTTTACACTTTTAACCCGTTCGACTCCGCTCATGGTAAACTTTACACTTTGAACTCATGACTTGCTATTCCCTACCCCTATCCGCTATCCCCTACGAACCATCCTTAGTTCGTTACGTATTATATCCAAAAACCGCCATAATACAACAAAAATCCCCGTTTTTCAGCGAAAAATGACGTTTACTTCTGACTCGTTTACCCCGTGAGATGGTGGCTTTTGCCTATCTCACGGGGTGAATTGTGTTTTGTGATTTGTATGTCATAAAAAACGTCATTCCGAGTGGAGTCCGTCAAAGACGGATGGAAACGAGGAATCTTCTATGAAGCCAGGCCTGTCAAGCTTAAAATTTATTTGATTGGTTCAATC
>CAZMZR010000067.1:0-19387 GCA_964570855.1 uncultured Pirellulales bacterium | reverse complement strand
TAAAATGACCAAAACTACTGAAACTATATGAGGTAATCCGACAGACTCCTAGAGCTATCATTATGCCCTCTATATTTAGGATTCCCACTCCTCTCTTTATATATTATACTGATTTGAATCCTAATTAATCAAGGATTTTTTCCCCCTAAAACCTTCTTTGTAAGAATTCTACACACCATCTATCCCACTCTTTCCCATGTTGCTTTTGGAAAACCATGGACGTTTACCAATATGATTTTTTGAAGATTGTGGCGTAAGCCATTCCGGTGACCGCCGTCTGGCCTTGCGGCCTCCTCGCAATGATAAAGGAAAATTGGTGCTGAGCCACAACATGGCTATTAATTTATTGTGATGTGTTGTTTGTATTGCTGGGGTTAGGGTTGCGGGATTCGGTGAGCCGGTAGAGAATCAGGCCGGCGGTGAGGACGCCGACCAATACGATTAGACTGGCGCGTTTGAAAGACCAGGCATAAGTCAGGCAACTGTAAATCAGAAAGCCGCAAACAGCGCAGAAGACCAGCGTAGTGACGGGATAACCGGTAACCTTGTAAGGACGTTCGACGCGGGGTTCTTTAAAGCGCAGCACGATAACGGCCATGGCCGTACCGAGATAGAAGGCATAAACGGCGATAGCGGTATATAGAATCGTATCGATAAAAGAACCAAAGACCAGAATCAAAGTCAGCGCAATCACACCTTGTACAATCAGTGCCCATACCGGGGTGCCTGTTCGTTCGTGCCACTTGCCGAACACTTTAAATGTTTTATGCTCAGCGCCCATAGCGTATGAAATGCGTGCACCTGTGAATATCAATCCGTTAACGGCTCCCAAAGCCGAGATGCAAACGAGGGTACTGATTATCCGGCCGCCGATTTTAGGAAAGACCGTCGAGATGGCGTCATTTGCCACGGCTCCGGAGGTCGCCAGTCCCGTATAGCCGAGTGCATATAGAAACGCACTGTTGACCAGTAAGTATAAAACGATGACGCTGCCGGTGCCGAGAACTAACGCGCGAACTATATTGCGACGTGGATTTTTTACTTCCGCTGATACGTAGGCCATTTCGTTCCAGCCTCCGTAGGTGAACAGTACGAAGACCATCGCCAGACTAAGCGGCAGGGGGTCGAATTCCGCAGTGCTTGCTGGTCCCTTTGGTGCGAATGCCGCCGTACCTACGATGGCGAGAAGTCCCAAAGCCTTGACGACGGTCAATAAATTCTGCGTCCATTTGCCTTCCTTGACTCCGATGATATTAATTATAGTCAAAATGATAGTGGCAACGGCTGCGAAAAGACGCTGGCTGACAGCAGGGTGGCCTGCCAATGGATCGAAAATGGTTCTGGCATACATCGCGAACGCAAAGGCCATCACGGCGATGTCTCCGGGACGAACGACGGTTAACTGGGCCCAGCCGAACAAATAACCGGCCCACTTTCCATAGGCGCGGCTCAGATAAATATAGTCACCGCCTTCTTTGGGGTACGCCGTTGCCAATTCGGCATAACATAGGGCGCCACATAGTGACAATAGTCCCCCGGCAGTCCAGAGCAATAACACACCCGGCCAACTGCCGGCGCCCCGGGCAATATCCGGAGCCATCTGATAGATTCCGGCTCCGATGATGATTCCTACAATGATGCAGGTCGAATCGAAAAGTGACAGTTCTTTCCTGGGGGTTATCTGCATGATAGAATTCGCCGAATTCGGCGCCTCTGTTACGATAGTATAAGATTCAGGGTGTAACCATAGATAGCGTTCGGACTATTCCGTTTTCGACGAACTGGCCTGCGCCTTTAACGTTTTGCTTAACATGAATTTATTTTATTGTTTGGCTGTGTAAATTCAATCTTTTCCCGGCCGGTGCGGAGTATTTATTTCGTGAACCTGACCGATTCATACTGTCATACCCGCGAAGGCGGGTATCCATTTATAGTCTCGAAACAGTGGATTCCGCCGTAAGGTGTCCCCAACGGGACTGCTTTCGCAGGAATGACAACTTGTGGTAGGTTATTGTTACGTATTCACTTACGACGATACTTTTTTATAAATCGGTTAGTTTGAGTTCTATTAGAAATCGCAGATTTCAGTTGCTTAATTGTTCTTTGCCTCTGTTGTATTGCCCTGGCGTTTCTTCAGCGTCACAGTAACACCGAGAGTCTGGACCGTCTCCAGATTCGGATTGGTTGTAATGGCACTGATATAGTCCTGACCTGTACTGTCGATATTGTGTGAGAGTATCAGCCCGCCGGGACGTAATAACGGCAGCAGCTTGTTCAGGTAATCGGTGTAACCGGGTTTGTCGGCATCGATGAAAATAATATCGATGGGTTCCGTGATTTTCGTGATTGTCTCGTGGGCGTCCCCCATGACAAGTGTGACGAGCTTATCGACTCCGGCCCGTTTGAAATTCTCGCGTGCCAGCGAAGCTCGGCCCTGGTCTATCTCGTGGGTAGTCAGTTTTCCTCCGGTGGTCCGCAGGGCAAGGCAGAACCATATCCCCGAATAGCCGTTTGATGTGCCGATTTCGACAACATGTTTGGCATTTGTTGCTTCGGTGAGCAGTCGAAGAACTCTGCCGTCTATCGTCGGTACGTTCATCATCCCGGCGCTTTGGTTGAGGTTCATATCTTCGAGAATGCTTAAAATCTTCTTTTCTTCTTCGCCGGCCGGAACAGGTGGAAATTGCTGATACGAAAAATCTCTTCTGCCTCTGCCGCCGAAATCGCCGCGTCCCGTTCTCGGCTGGGCCGTTAAGTATTGTACTGCCGTTAATAATATGACCACACCCATAACAACTAAAAAAGCTTTTCTGAACATCTTCGGTTCCTTTCAATATTTTCTTTCATTATCGTGACGTCTTAATTACCCTTCCCAATTTAATAAAGACGGATTCAGAAAGATGATTTATTGCAGTTTTTAGAAAAATCCGGCTTAATTGCAGATTACGGTCTATTTCCACAGTTTTTCTGGGAGTGTTTTATGTAAAAGTCCGGATTTTTACTTCCCGGATAAAAGCATCCTTGCTTATCAGATCTTTTCACTTAGATAAATTGGGATCGAATCCTTCGGTCTCGATATTATTTTGATCCACGTTATTTCGAATAATATTTGGTTCAGTGATAGGTTTGGATGGAGGCATGGCCGAAGGTCCCGGCCCTCGACGTAAAAGTTCCCGCTGCCTCCTGCCGCCTCGCTGTCCTGGTGCTTCGTTACCCCGGCGAGCTCCTGTCCCCGTTCCATTACGGCGGGGGCCGCCGGGACGCAGGTCCCGTTGGAGCCGGTCGAGTTCTCTTTGCCAAATATTACGCTGTCTCTCGGTGAGTATCTTAGATATCTCTTCATTCATCTGTTTCAATGTATTCTCTATTTCGAAGCGTGCATTTTCACGGAGTTCATGGAGCTTCGTCATATGCTCATCGAGTATCGGTTTGATTTTTTCTGTCTGTTCCTTTGAAAGGCCGAGATTTCGACGCAGGGGAGGTAGTACCTGTAAACTATTAAACTCCCTCCCGCGTGCCGGTCTGGTTAACCTGTGGGTCGTAAAAATCGACATTGATGCGCCGCCGATAACGATTCCTGCAATAAGAATCACAAGGCCGAAGAATGCGTTGCGCCAATAGTACGTTTTTTTTATGTGTTCGATGTTGGTATTGTCGTTCTTTTCGGTATTATTATTTGTCACATTACCCATGATATCACCTCTGATATTTCATAAAGTGGACCCACCCACATATTATGCAGTAAAACCGCCAGAACGGCGACGGCAACGGCCGCAGCGGAGGAAAGTGCCGCTATCCACATAAAAGGTCTGTTCCAAAACCGTTCCAGTTGTTTATCATCGGCGGCAAGGATTGCGATAACCTTCTCGGCTACATAAACCCGGGGAGATTCTTCCTTTTGGGCTTTGGCAATTAATGTATTGAGAAAATTGTTTTTCATACGACAACCTCCTGTTTTGGTAAGAGCTTTTGTAGTTTTCTTTTGGCCCTGAATGCCTGGACTTTTACCATACTTTTCGTCCAGCCGGTTCGATGAGCTGTTTCGACAACATCACAACCTTCGAGGTATCGTAAAGTCAATACGAGTCTGTCACGTGGAGGTAATTGCCCCAAAAGATTATGAAGCAATTCAGCGGCCCGGCTTGAGTCGATTTCTTCAGGCGATTCGGTAGTGAGCCGGTCCCATTCCTCGAAGCTGAATCTCTCGAATTTCTTTTCCCGTGCTTTTTGTTTCCAGTAGCGATAACCGACGCGAGTGGCGATTCTTGTCAGCCAATGAGTAAACGGCGCTCTCTCCTTATAGGTAGCTAAGCTGATATACGCCTCGACAAAAACATCCTGCACGAGTTCTTCGTGTACCGTTTGGTTTCGACTGAATCGCCACATTATTTTTCCGATTTCCTGCTGATGCCGTTCTATCAGCCTTTTATATGCATCCGGGTCACCCTGACGACTTAAGCGCACATCGCCGATATCCAAAGATTGTTCTATATCTGGATTTTGCTCGCCGGTACGGTCTATCATCAATTTTACCTTTTCAGATAAGATTCCCGTCAAATATAAAACAAAAGTCCATTCCGGGCTTATAACAAAACTTTTATTTATTGTAAATATGGCCATTTAAGATTAACCGATTTCAGTTACATATTCATTGAAATGTTCATTTTTTAAATCGGGCAGGCCCCACCGTTATTGCCTAGCCGGTGGGGCGTTGCTCTGTAATTACATTGTCTTAGTTCTCGATATCAGGTTCTACTTCCGGTGGGTATTCCTGCTCACCGACAGGGCCGCGTCTAAAGCCCTGACGTAAGCCGCGTCTTTGACGGGGCCCCTGGCGTCTTTCCGAGTCGATTCCGCGTTTTCCTTCACGGCCTTGTTCCATGTCCTGACCTAAGCCGCGTCTTTGACGGGGCCCCTGGCGTCTTTCCGAGTCGATTCCGCGTTTTCCTTCACGGCCTCGTTCCATGTCCTGACGTAAGCTGCGTTTTTGACCGAAACTCTCTACTTTATGAAGTCTTAATTCAGAATCACATACCGGACAACGGCAGGTATTCTGGCGTAAACCGCGCCTTTGGCCGCGACCTTCTCTTGCATTGCGACCGGATCCTCGACCTTGATCAATATCCTCTCGTAAGCCGCGCCTTTGGCGAATATTCTGTTGTCCTTCCGGAGTGTTTCTGTGTCCCTGTTCACGTCCCCGGCCTAAACCCTGGCGAGGGCCTTGTCTTTGACCTATACCTCGTTCCGCATCCGGGCCAATTCCACGACCATCTTCACGGCCTCGGCCAAGGCGCTCTTGCTGGCCCCGTCTTTGGTAGGGACGTTCTGAATTGGGGTCGAATTCAGGCCCATCAACGGAACCATATCCTAAACCCCGATGTAAACGCTGTCTTTGGCCGTACTCTTGTGGAATTTGCTGTTCCTTCTCGGTATCCATACGAGCTGCCATAACATCTCCAGCCAGAAGGAAAACTACAAATCCGATTAGAATAACCGCTGCTTTGTATTGTTTCTTTTTCATTTTCGGCTCCTTTCAATAAGCATCGAATCATCTTGATTTATGGGCTCTACTCCTGGGCCCTTCAACAGGATAGTGGAAGCCGAAAGGCAAAGGTTACACCTTGCAGGGAAATTCTTTGGAAAATTACGAAATGTAAGATATATGCTCATACTGATTGCCGTTTATTGTATTATTACCGCTGTATAAAGGTATAGACGGGCCGGAAGGAGAGTTTATTGCCCCGAATTGGGCTTGTTATAAAGGGGCTTATTTTTTGTTGTTTTTAGTTTGTGACTTTAGCAGGCCGTAGTTCTCTTTCTCGGACAGGACCACCCACGCCCGCCAGTCCTTTTTCGTGATTCGCACAGGCTCAATTGTTTTGATGTCTTTAAGCCAGACTAAGAATCCGAATCTGGATTCCATTTTACTTTGCCAGTATTCGTCACCGCCGCCGATGTCGTGGTTATATTTGTTCTTTATTTCGAGAATTTTTTCCGGCGTCAGGTATTCATAATTTTTGACCGCTTCGACCGTAGCTGTTGCGCAAACCGGCCCGGAACTTTCCTTTATATATAATTTGTCGCCGGCGAAAACCCGCCCGAAACCGTGATGTCTTGTCTTAGTCAGTCGCAATTCGATTTTTTTCCGACCTTCGAGAATTGCATTTAAATAAGACTGTTTCAGAATGACCAGATGGTAGTTTGTCATATTTGTATTAAACTTCTCGTTTTCTCAGCATCTCGGATACTGTTTTAATGTGTTCGGGAGCTGTTCCACAGCAGCCACCCACGATGTTTGCACCGGCGTTTATGCACTCTGAAATACCTGCTGCGAACGATGCCGGTGACATTTCGAATATTGTTTTATCTCCAACCAGTTTGGGCTTGCCGGCATTCGGCTGCGCAAGCAGGGGAAGTGACGTCGCGGCCCTTAAAATAGAGATTACGACCGCTATCTGAGACGGATCGAGACTGCCGCAGTTTGCCCCGACAACATCCGCACCGGCATCTGTCAGTTTTTTTGCGCACTGTTCGGCCGAATCGCCCATTATCGTTCTACTGCCTTTTTGCTCGGTATCGAATGCTATCGAGACAATTGTCGGCAGCGAGAAATTCTCTTTGCACGCTTTGAGGGCACACATTGCTTCGCGCAGGTCGAATACGGTCTCGATTAAAAAACCGTCCGCACCGGCTTCGGCCAGGATTTGGGCCTGCTCTTTGAATGCATCGTAAAACTGCGTTTCTGTAAAAGTGCCGTATGGTTCGAGCAGTTGGCCGGTCGAACTTAAATTTCCCAGTACATATTGCCCCTGGTCGGCGGCTTTTTTTGCCAGTTCGACGCCGGCTTTGTTGACATCCCGTACCGAAATATTCAGGTTGTGTTTTTCGATATATATGCGGTTCATCGTTAGGGTATTTGCGGTCAGTGCATCGCAGCCGCAGCTTGCGTATTCCCGCTGTATTTCAAGAACGATCTCCGGATTATCGAGATTATTACCCGCCCGGCCCATAATGCCGCGTTTGTCTAACTCGGTCCCTATTGCCCCGTCGAGCAGGAAAACCTCTTTATTTTTGATAGCGTCTAACAAGTTCATAATAAATTCTTTATAAATTTTAGGGCTGTGATTTCAGTCAGTTTCTCCCTAAGTACGGCTTGCTTTTACAGTTTTACAGTTGGAACAATACAAAGGTTCCGCTAATTTATCAATGCTTTTTTAATACTGTTCGGGTAACTGCTATTGTTCTTTGACGAACGACCCTGCAGAGTCTATAATCATTGGGTCTTGATAAAGGATGATCATATGGAGACTATTTTTGCCGTTGTAGTTATTGTTTTGGTTCTGGTTGTGTTGGGTCTTTTGGTTTGGCTTATTGTTTCCAATTCCGCCAATGCTCAGAAGATGGCCGGCCATCAGGCTTCGATGAGCCTTTTACAGCAGCAGTTGGATGCATTGAAGACAACTCAGGAAGACACCAAAGAGAAACTGCAAAAATCATTGCTGGACGGCCAAACCAATATCAGTCGAGGTATGCAGGCCAGCCAGGAAGTTCTCGGCCGGCTCAATAAGCAAATCGGCGAACTGCAGGGCACGAATAAGCAAATGATGCAGATTGGAAGCGAAGTCAGGCGGCTCCAGGATATTCTCAGCTCACCCAAGCTCCGCGGCCAGATGGGTGAATGGTCGCTCGAAAATCTTCTCTCGCAAATCCTGCCGAAAGACAGCTACAAACTCCAGTACACATTCAAGGACGGCAAAACAGTCGATGCGCTGATACAAATGCCCGGCTTTTCAGTCTCCGTCGATGCAAAATTTCCACTGCCGAGCTTCGAGAAAATAGTTAAGGCTGAAACCGAGGAAGAAAAACCGAAGCTTCGCAGACAGTTTATCAAGGATTGTATGACTCATATCGACAAAATCGCCGGTGATTATATACGGCCGGCCGAGGGGACGTTGGATTTTGCAATAATGTACGTACCGGCTGAAAATATCTATTATGAAACGATTGTTAAATATGCCGGCGAGACGCAGGATATTTTACAGTATTGCTTCGATAAAAAGGTAATTCCGGTTTCGCCGAACCTCTTGTATGCATATCTGATGACGGTGGCGATGGGCCTTCACGGGCTGCAGATTGAAAAACAGGCCGCTGAAATTCGCCAGAATCTAAAAAGGCTTAACGCCTCCTTTTCCGATTTCGGCGGGACATGGGATATTCTCGGCAAGCATCTGCGGAACGCCTACAGCCAGTACGATGAAGGACAGAAAAAGCTGGACCGATTCGGAATGCAGCTCGACCAGATTCAAACCGAGGAAACAAATGATTCATAAAAATAATTTATGATGAGGTTTTGCCGGGATATCGAGATAACGAAAGGGGAAAAATGGGACTTGATAAAAATAAATATATGCTGTTTGCCGTTGTTGCGATTGCAATGTCCCTTCCTATCGGGACTTTCTGTACGGCCCAGACGAACGAAAATACCGGCGCATCCGAATCGGTCATAGAATTACAAAAAGGCACGGCATTGGTTTTTGCGGGGCCGCAGCAAGCAAAGGAACGCCTGACGACAAAAGACGATTTTATTAAAAATCTTAGCCCGTTCGACCGCTCGGCGAGAATGAAGACGGACAAATCCGTATCGCAAGAAGAATACCTCAAGTTTATTGCAGAGCAGGTCCTGCCTTGGACCGCCGGTGAAAAAGACCGTATCAATGGCATGGTTGAATCTATAGCGAACCGGATTAAAAGTCTGAAATTGAATCTACCGCCGAAAATATTACTGGTAAAAACAACGGGCTGGGAAGAAGGTGGGGCCTCCTACTGCAGGCCGAATGCGATTATACTGCCCCAGGGTGCGTTGACCGCGATAAACGTCGATCTGGAAAAAGTGCTAATCCACGAGCTCTTTCACATTATATCGACAAACAACTCGAAGCTGAAAGAGGCTTTGTATGAAGTGATAAATTTTAACAATTGCAACGACATCGAGCTGCCGGAAAAAATTCGCGAAATAAAAATAACAAATCCCGACGGATTCAGGAACGACCACTACGTTGAAGTAAAGTACGAAGATGGTGTTATCCAGGTCGTCCCGATTCTGTATTCTTATTCTGAAAAATACGATGTCACTATGGGAGGCGAGTTCTTTTTCTATTTGAGGGTAAATCTGCTTGCGGTGGAAAAAACCGGTGATAAATGGCGATACAAGCGTGACGATAACGGCGAACCTGTGCTGTTGGAATTGGAGGATGTTCCGGATTACTACGATAAAATCGGCTTGAATACGGATTTCGTTATTCACCCGGACGAAATACTCGCCGAGAATTTTGTTCTCATGGTGCAGGGAACCAAGCCGGTTAAAACCGAATGGGTGATCGAAAAAATGAAAATAGTATTCCAGAAAGAGGCCGGCAAAAGCCCTGGAATCAGTTAAAATCATTCGTTCGTCTTTTATATTGGAATTCGATACAGGAGCACCTTATGTCTGATGT
This sequence comes from uncultured Pirellulales bacterium, assembly GCA_964570855.1. Taxonomy (GTDB): domain Bacteria; phylum Planctomycetota; class Phycisphaerae; order Sedimentisphaerales; family Anaerobacaceae; genus JAFGPS01. Next base: position 9,893 of record CAZMZR010000067.1, on the reverse strand, counting down.
TTATGATTGCATTATTATCGGGGCCGGACCGGCGGGGCTTGCGGCTGCCCTTTATACCTCCCGTGACAGGCTCAAAACCATCGTCCTTGAAAAGTTCATGCCGGGCGGACAAATTAATAATACCGAAAGGATCGAAAACTATCCCGGCATCGAGCGCATCGACGGCCCCGGCCTGATTGCACAAATGCAGAAGCAGGTCGAAAATTTCGGCGCCGAAATTAAAAACGGCTGCGAAGTGACCTCGCTGGAAAAACAAAAGGATTCGAATATCGCCGTTTATTGCGACAAGGGAAAATACACCGCAAGGGCCGTTATTCTGACTCCCGGCAGTGACTATCGCAAACTCGGCGTTCAGGGCGAGGATAAGTTTCGCGGTTCGGGCGTCAGCTACTGCGGCACATGCGATGCACCGTTTTTTAAGGGCAAACATGTCGTCGCCGTCGGGGGCGGCAATACCGCCGTGGAGGAAACCCTGCACCTGACCAAATTCGCCGAGAAGGTGACGATGATTCACCGCAGGGACGAATTCAGGGCGTCGAAAATCCTGTTCGAGGAGCTTGTGGAAAAAGCCAAAGAGCCGAGCTCGAATCTGATTATCAAGTACAGCACAATAGCAACCGCCATCGAAGGGGAAAATAAGGTCGAGTCGGTCAAACTTAAAAACGTTAAAAACAATGAGCAGGAGGATTATCCCTGCGATGGAGTATTCATATTTGTCGGCATGGAGCCGAACACAGATTTTTTGAAAGGTTTTGTGGAACTGACCGACGGGGGATTTATCAGGTGCGATTGTGCATACCTTCGCACTTCTGTTCCGGGCGTGTTTGTCGCCGGCGATTGCAGGATAGGTGCTGCTATGCAGTTGGCTACGGCCGCAGGCGACGGAGTCGTCGCCGCTATGATGCTCAAACAATATTTCCGCGACCCGAACTGGTGGAACAAATCGGTAGGTGATATGCCTGGGCCGGGAGGGTGGTAAGCTAAAATACCGAAAAAAAAGAAATGTTTCGTGCTGCTTATCGGTTTTTTAGGCATGTTTCGTTGACGTGCTCGAGTAATTCGAGTATTATAGCGGCCGAATGGAACTATATGACAGCCGGAGCGAAAGTTCCGTGCAGAATATTCGTTGAAAGGATTTGATTATGGCAGGCAATGTGATTGAATTGACGGATGCTATGTTTGACAACACTGTACATAATTCTGATGTGCCGGTGCTGGTTGATTTCGGGGCGGAATGGTGCGGGCCGTGCAGAATGATAGGTCCCATCATCGAGGAAATCGCAAATGAATACGCAGGTAAAGCAAAATTCTGCAAGGTCGATACCGACGAAGCTCGCGACAGCGCTATGGAGTTTGGCATAAGTGCGATACCGACCATCATTTTATTCAAGAACGGCCAGGTGGAAAAGAAATGGGTCGGTTTAACCAGTAAAAAAGATATTTCTGCGGCGATTGACGAATTACTCTGAAATAAAAACAACTTGTTTTACATTTCTATATAATGACCTATGAAGATTTGAAAGGCAGGAAGGTTTTGGTGACCGGCTCCAGTAGTGGAATCGGTGTGGCGACAGCGATTCTGTTCGGAAAACAGGGCTGTTTTGTCGGCGTACACTATTTCCAGACGCCTGAAGGTGCAGAAAAAACTCTTGAACAGGTCAGGCAGGGCGGCGATGGTATTCTGCTTTGTGCCGATGTGCGGGACCAAAAGCAGGTCGAAGAGATGGTCGGGCAGTTTGCCGGCTGGGCCGGGGGTATAGATATTCTTGTCAATAATGCCGGCTCGCTCATTAAAAGAGAGCCTCTTGAAGCTGCGACTCTGGATTATCACGAGGATATTTTCGCCACGAACGTTCGCAGTATTTTTTTGGTTACCAGAGCGGCGCTGCCTTATCTGAAAAAAAGTAAAGGTAATATTGTCAATATAGGTTCGGTTGCCGGTCATACCGGCGGCGGTTACGGCGCCGGATTGTATGCCGGTGCAAAGGCCGCAGTTGCAACTGAGACAATAGCTATGGCGACGGAATTTGCACAATATGGAATTCGTGTCAACAGCGTCCTGCCCGGTTTTATTGAGACGCGCTTCCACCAGAGGTTCAGTGATGAGAGGCGCAGGAAAGAAGTCGCCGGTCAGACCCCGCTTGGCAGGAACGGCACCGCCGAAGATATCGCCAAAGCGGTTTTATTTCTGGCAAGCGAAGCGGCCGGTTTTATCACCGGTGAATATATTGCCGTCAACGGTGGCCTTTATATGAGGGCCTGAAAAAAACGCCTTTGAAATTGATAGTAATTTTCCGGTATATAATTCATGTATAGTGCCGATTGAAAGTGATTAACGGATAGAAGCGATAAAAACACAGGATAAAACTTAAATGCTACTTTCAGCACGGATGCAAAAAAAACAATGGGAGGTTCGGCCGCCGGACCAGCGAAGCACGCAGCTTGCCAAATCGCTGAAAATCTCGACCCTTTTGGCGCAGTTGTTGATTAATCGCGATATAACCGATACCCAACAGGCGAATGTTTTTTTGCAGCCGAAATTGAGCGGGCTCATCGATCCGTCGGAGATGCCGGGAATGAAACCGGCGGTTGACCGGTTGAAACGGGCCATCAGGAATAAGGAAAAAATCACTGTTTACGGCGATTACGATGTGGACGGTATCACAGGTGTGTCCATTCTTTGGCAGGTACTCAGGCTGCTCGGTGCCGATGTCGATTATTATATTCCCCATCGTATCGATGAAGGTTACGGTCTCAATGAAGAAGCCGTCCAGAGCCTCTCGGAAGCCGGCAGTAAACTTTTAGTTACCGTTGATTGCGGCGTTACGGCGGTAAACTCCGCTGAACTGGCCCGACAAATAGGGCTTGATCTGATAATAACAGACCATCACCAGTTCGAGGACCAACTGCCACAGGCTGCCGCGATTGTGCATCCGTCACTGGAAGAATCCTATCCGAACAAGGATTCGGCGGGGGCAATGGTTGCTTTCAAATTGGCCTGGGCGATTGCGAACGAATTCAATTCGGGCCCGAAACTCTCACCGGATGTACGGGCGTTTATGATAAACGCAACGAGCCTTGCAGCGATGGGGACAATTGCCGATGTCGTGGACCTGCGCGGCGAGAACAGGGTTTTGGCAAGCTACGGACTCAAGGCTCTGCCTGATTGCGAATTGTCCGGCATACAGGCCCTGATAGAAACGGCCGGCCTGACCGGTCACCGGCTCGATAGTTTTCACATCGGTTTCCGGCTTGCGCCGATGCTCAATGCGGCCGGACGAATGGGACATGCGAGGTTGGCCGTTGAACTGCTCACATCCGACAGCCAGGTTCGTTCGATGCAGATAGCCGAATATTTGAAAGAACAGAACGGTCAGCGCCAAAGGTGTGAGCGGAAGATATTCAAGCAGGCCTGCGAAATGATAGTTCAGCGGGATTTGAACCATCCCGACCGAAAAAGCATCGTCCTTGCAGGTGAGAACTGGCATATAGGTGTAATAGGTATTGTCGCATCGAGAATTGTGGACAAATACCATCGTCCGACGATTATGATAGGACTTCCGTTTAATAATATTTCACAGGACGATGGCCTGTCTGAATTTGGAACGGCGGAAATCGGTATGGCCCAGGGGTCGGCCCGTTCGATACCGGGATTCTGCATGCTCAGCGGGCTTCGGGCGTGCTCGGGGTATTTGAATAGTTTCGGCGGGCACAAAATGGCTGCCGGTATGACTATAAAGGCCGAGAAGATAGACCCATTCGCTCTCGAATTCGAGACCTACGCAAAACAAAACCTCAATGACGATGATATCACCACCAAGCTTCGTATCGATGCAATTGTTCCGTTGGGTCAGTTCCAAAAAGAGACGGTTCAGGAATTGCAGATGCTCGGCCCGTTCGGCGAAGGAAATCCCGAGCCGGTTTTCGCCACGAAGGGTCTGCGTCTTGCCTCGCCGCCCAAAAGGGTAGGCATAGGAGGAGAACATCTTCAGCTTATAGTCACCGATAATACGGCGACGATACGCTGTATAGGCTTTGGGTTCGGCAGGCTGGAAAAAAAGATGCTCGAACACGAATTTTTCAACGCTGCTTACCAGCCTCAGTTCAATACCTACAACGGCAATACGAACGTGGAACTTGTTCTTGCCGATATTCAGTTCGAATAAAATCTGCGTTATTCGATGTCACTTGTCAACCGTGACTTTTTCAATTTTGAACCGGCCTAACGTGGTTGCCAAATTGAGAAAGTCTCCCGGTTCGCCGTTGCCTGTTGCCAGAGCGATATGACCCGCGTCGTAACCGCCGCGACCGGTTCCCTTGAAGGCCGCATCGAGTCCGATCCATTTGCCGCCGATATATGCCTGTGTCCATGCATGTCCGCCGAAGCCTCTCATGCCTGCAAAATCGTCCACGTACGCAATTCCTGCAACCACCTGGGCCGGTATTCCGACCGCTCGGCACAAAGCCGCCGTCAATACGGCAAATTCCGTACAGTCACCCTGTTTGCTCTGAGCTACTTCCGATGCCGATGCGTAGCCGACGGACAGACTTGTATTATTAATGTATCCGGCGACAAAGGCTTCGATTTTTTTTGCAGCCTCGGCAGCGTCTTTGGTTCTGCCGACGGCCCGGCGGGCGAGCTTAACGATTTGTTCGTCGTTACTTTGCAGGAACCTTGTCGGCTCGATTGCCTCAAGGATTGCAGTGTCATTGCCTTTGTATGGAAAACCGGTTCCGGCGGGCGCGACGACAGGCTTGACCGTAATAATGACATCCCCGTCGGGGAGTTTTTGCACTTTTTGGTTGTCGTTGGATGGTATCATAAATTCCGCCGTTTCATCGGTGCGACTCAGTTGGTATGTAATCGATTCGGCCGAGCCGACGTTTTTCAAGGGTTGCGGACTGGCCAGGAACATTTTTTCCACCACTTCGAGCACGTCATTTTCGCCTAATGCAAATTCCTTAGTGCACGCGACCTGCTCGATAGTCATACCCATTATGGGCATAACACTTTTTTGGAGCCGTAGATCGTCGTCGTAATATTCGGTGCCGGTAATTGAGCCGAACTGCGGAAGACTTGCCGTGCTGGAAACCATCGTAAGTGCCACAACCCGCCCCAACAGGTCAACGTTTTGTTTGGAGCCTACCTCGACTTCAACGTTAATAGCCTGCATTGTACTGGGCTCGAATATCTTTGCAGTATAGCTTGTACCTTCTTTGAGGCCGTGTTTAATAAGCAGCAGGCGCATACCTTCGTTCATTATCGCGCCGCCGGGCCATTGGGATTCTATTTGCTGTTGACCGGTGTTGACGATTAACTTTCCCTGCTCGTCGATCGTTGCGGTTGTTTTGGTCGCAATCAGTCCCAGGGTCTGTTCAAGCTCAAAACCAACGGGCTTTCCATCTGTGGTCTCGAATGAAACCGCCTTGGTCTGGACACTTACCGGTATTCCTGTTCGACTAAGAGTTATTAGAAGCTCTAAGGTAGTAGTGACTTTTGAATTTTCAACGGCACGCTCTTGTATGGCATAACCGACCTTTTTGCTTTCCAGAAACAGGGCAAAGTATTCGATTTCCTCCGGCTGGATTTGTTCGGTGGTGGTCTTCTGAGCCGCTCCCGTTCGCGGTGTAGATTGCTCCTGGTCGAGCGGCGTTTTTTTACGGCAGCCGGTTGTATTTATTGCAGTTAATACCAAACAAAAATAAATAAGACACCGGGTCTTCATAATCGGATTCCTTTCTTGTCATAGTCAATTTTTATGCAGTTCTAATTATCAATCGTTATCGCGGGCAATTATAAGCCGGATTCGCTGTTCCTGCCACAATCCTTTCGAGTAACGCTAAAATATCTAAAGAAGGCCCTCTGTTTTTACAGGATGCTTGGTATTTTTGCAGGACTACATGGAGTATTATTGTATTATTATGCACCTTGGTCTAAAATAGCCGTGAATCGATAATCGCAGAATGTAAATGGTCTTATTGTTTTTGCCAAATAGATACTCAATCTGAAATTATGACATTTGAAGAATTATTATCTCTGGCCTCGTCGAAAAATCCGCCACGAATCCAAACCGACTCCCGTCTTATCCGTGATGGCGATATTTTCGTGGCTGTCAAAGGCACTGTTTATGACGGCCATGATTTTATCGACCAGGCCCTGGCGAACGGTGCCGAATATATTGTTTGTGAAGGCGGTACGCAACATAAGGCTGTCATCGTCGAGGATTCTGCCGAAGCGGCGGCGATTCTTGCACAGGCCGCCAAAGGCAATCCTGCCTCACGATTAACGAACCTCGCCGTTACCGGAACGAACGGAAAGACCACGGTTGCTTTTCTTGTTCGCTCCTGTATTCAGCAGTCCGGTGAAAAATGCGGTTTAATCGGTACTGTTCTGTACGATACCTGTTCGGGCCGGGGCTGCGATGCTTCTCTGACTACGCCGGATTGCCTGACTATTGCCGCCGGACAGGAGGAAATGGTCAAAAACGGTGCAAAATATATGGTCATTGAGGCCAGCAGTCATGCACTTTCTCAAAACCGCCTGGCACATATCAATTTCAGGGCCGCCGCCTTTACCAATCTCTCAGGCGACCATCTGGATTATCATAAGACCAAAGAAGACTATTTAGCTGCTAAAACAAGGCTTTTTTCCTCACTCTCGCCCGATTCTACGGCGGTTTTGAATATAGAATCGCCGGAGGCCGAATATATCGCTGCACAGACCGAAGCGAAGCTCTTGTGGTATGGCATCGATAGAGAGGCCGACCTGACGGCCCATATCGAATCAATGGATATAGCCGAGACTGTTTTTACAATGGAATATGAGGGCCAATCGGCGGTAGTCAAAACGGCTTTGCCGGGTCGGTATAACGTCTGTAACCATTTAGCGGCAGTTGGTTTATGTCTTTGTGCCGGTTTCGACTTAGATACGATAGCTGCTGGTTTATCAGCCTTGCAGGCGGTACCCGGCAGGCTGGAAAAAATCGACTGGGACGGCCCATTTTCGGTCATAATCGACTACGCCCATACCGACGATGCCTTAAAAAACATACTTGCAACACTTAAGCCTTTATGCAAGGGGAAGTTAGAGGTTGTTTTCGGTTGCGGCGGGGACAGAGACAGAACAAAACGGCCCCGGATGGCAAAAGTGGTTGAAGAATTTGCGGATTCTATCATTGTTACAAGTGATAATCCCCGAACAGAAAATCCCGATGCTATTATTAACGAGGTAGTGACCGGATTTGAAAATAGAGATTCACGGACAATTACGGTCCAGCCCGATAGAGCAAAAGCTATCGAATTGGCCATAAAGAATGCCTGCAAAGATGATATTGTACTTATCGCCGGTAAAGGCCATGAAACGTATCAGATAATCGGCAAAACCAAAATCCACTTCAGCGACAAGGAAATCGCAGAACAATTTCTCAAAAAAATCCGCGAGAAATCAGGGACAGCCGTTTCGTAATCCTTATTAAAACATGCATAACTGTCACTATTTTTCACAATTATATTTACACATTATGCATGTCTGCGCAATTTTATGCCTGATACACCAAGTCCAAGAAGGCCAAGCAGGACGGCTCCCGGAACAGGAACTACCGGACCCAGCTCAATGTTCGTCGTCGCCATAAAGTTTGATGCAGTCGTATGTCGCTCAGCAAAGAACAAATCAAAACCATAAACATTGCCTGCTGTAAGTCCCGTCAGGCTGTCAAGGTCAACTGAAGCATATAGTGCTGAGTGGACACCACCAAGGTCTATTACGAGTTTATCATTGATAAATACCCAGACGTCATCATCCCCGGTGAACTCGAAAACCTGTCCGTGTTGATAGGTAAAAGTGGTATGCAATTCCACTGTAAAGTGATAGTTGTGACTCCATACTTCATTTCCTAAAAGCTGGCCATCTAATGGGAAGAATGAAGGATTGGAATAGACATAATTATCGCCACTTTTATTAAATTGAAGTGTGCTTTCCAATGTCATATTCACACTTGCATCATCATTGTACCACTGATCAAAATTATCTTTTCCGGTAGTCGAAGGAGTTCCACTCAGTCCTCCTGCATATACTGGTTTCCCATCTGTACCGAGTGTAGTCTCGACAATCCCAGGATCAGTTACAATTGTATACTCAAAATCAGGATGGCTCGATAGAAAGTCTCTATATGTTACATCCAGGTTAATCATATCGGCATGTGCCGCCGGTATTACAATCGTCATTGTCAGGCATACCGCCACTATTGTTAACAAATTTATTCTCATCTTTTTCCTTCCTCCAGCATGTAATAAAAAATATTAAATTTCTTTTTCCGTTACCCGTCAAAATATCTGAACTAATTATTTTTACATCTTAATATTGACTGATTAACAAGCTATCAAGCTCTATGTGCTAAAATTTAAACAAGCTAACACTTGTCCTTCACTATTTTGCCTAATTGCCCTATATTATCTATTTCTGGTATAAATGTCAATTAAAAAAGTAGTATTTTTGAAAAATTTCAAAAACTTGGGACAGTGGGGCTGTTGAAAAAGTTAGACAATCATGTTTTGGGCTGTTCACATTACGCGTTCCTGTTCGACAAATGCAGGTACTTGCCCCTGCTATATGGTGATTCCGATGTTTTTCAACAGCCCCACAGTTACTAATTTTTTGACTTCTTTTCCTATACGGTCCGATAGCCTGTCTGTCTCCACATCCAAATCATAATCTACCTGGAGGCCGAGCCAGAACTGGGGTGAATTACTAAAATACCGGGCCAGGCGGAGGGCCGTATCCGCTGTTACAGCCCTTTTGCCATGAATAATCTCGTTTATTCTTCGAGCAGACATTCCCAGGTCTCGGCCAAGCTGATTTTGGCTTATATTCAGAGGCTTTAAGAATTCTTCAAAAAGAACTTCTTCAGGATGCAGTGGAGGTATTTTATTGTTTCTCATTTTCTTACCTCAATGATAATCCTTTAGGAACTATCTCTACGTGGTGCGGAGCTTTGATTTAGCACTATCGATAATAGAAGCAAGAGTAAATTCCGGTCCGGCAGTTCTAATCCAAAACTGGCTGAATAAAGACTTGACAGGGGGGGTGGTTATTCATAAAGTAGCACACTTGTATGGCCCGCAGCACAGAGCGGCGGGGGCAAAAATCCGTAAAAAAGTCTTATTTACAGTATTAAAAGGAGATTTTTAAATGGCAACAAAGGTGGCAATTAACGGTTTCGGTAGAATCGGCAGAGCTGTTGCGAGAATTATTTTCGAGAGAAAAGGCGATTTGGAACTGGTCGCTATCAATGACCTGGCTGATGCCAAAAGCCTGGCCCACTTATTCAAATATGATACGGTCATGGGCAAATGGGGCGGAACCGTCGAAGCGGGTGACGGTGAGCTGGTTATCAACGGCAAATCGGTAAAGGTATTGGCCGTCAGGAATCCTGCGGAGCTGCCCTGGAAGGATATGGGCGTCAAGGTGGTCCTGGAATCGACCGGAATCTTTCGCAAGGCCGAATCGCCGAAGGGCGGTTATGCCGATCACATCAAGGCCGGCGCCGAGAAAGTTATGTTAAGCGTACCGGCAAAGGATGATATCGACGCGACAATCGTTTTGGGCGTCAACAACGACAAGCTGACCAGTAAGGTCAAATGTGTATCGAACGCGAGCTGTACGACCAACTGCCTTGCCCCTATAGCCAAGACCCTCAACGACGCCTTTGGAATCGAGCAGGGCGTTATGACGACTATCCACGCTTATACCAATGACCAGAGAGTGGCCGATATGATACATTCGGACCTGCGTCGTGCACGTGCCGCTGCGGCGAATATTATTCCCACCTCCACGGGTGCTGCAAAAGCAATCGGTAAGGTTATTCCGGAACTTGACGGCAAACTCGATGGTTTCG
>CAZMZR010000066.1:0-19460 GCA_964570855.1 uncultured Pirellulales bacterium | reverse complement strand
GAACTTTAGCTCACTTCGAACTCCCTAAGGCTTCTGGAGGAAACCGGCTGTGGATTCCATAATACGCGCCCGAAGTTTCTTGTTCCGGCTCTTTGTGTTCTCTGTTTTCAAATCCTCGAGGTTGGCCATGCAAAATCTGCATCCGAGCGTATTGATATGAAAATCGACGTAATTGTGCCATTGTTTGTCAAGAGTGCCGAGCAGATATGCCCCGATTGTGCTGCGTTTGGGGCAACTGAACCTGTGCAATTTCCAGATATCCGTTAACAGGTGCTCGAAATCTTCAGACGAAGGACCGACCGGCAATCGAAATGTCGCGACACATTCGCGAATCTGTTTCAGGCTGCGATGCTTGATAAGGGCGACGGTCCTTTCCTTTACCGACAGGATTTTGGTAACATCCTTGTTGGAAAGATGGCAATAAAACAACAGCTCTATGATCTGCAATTCGCGAAACTTCAATGCACTCTTAAAACCATCGACCAGCCCGGACAGAGCATCGGTCAAAGCGTTCCTTTGTAACTGGTACTGCTCATCGGCTTTGAAATACCAGCTTGCCGTCTGGACCGGGCCGGCCAAATATTCGAAAGGGTCAGAGCCTTCGCCGTCATATTGACTTTTATACGTATCCTGAATCAGGCAGAAATGCTGCGCCTGCCGGCTCCGGTATGTATCTATAATTTTGCGTCTGAGTAATGAAAACAGAAATGTTTCGAGTGCACAATCACATCGAAAATTTTCGAGGTTCTTGATAAATGCAATGAATGTCTCCTGGACCGCATCTTCGGCATCGGCGGACTGTAGCAGTTTTGCCCGGGCAAAACTCAATAGACGGCCCCTGTACCTATCGACAAATTCCGACCATGACTCCTTATTGCCCAGGCGAATTTTGTTTAAGAGGTAAAGCTCCGCCTCCGTTACTAAGGGACGACCCCTCGGACTGTTCATATCTTTTTTCATGCCGGGGGATATTATATAAAATTCCCGGTCAGGCTAAAAGCAGAAATATCAGAATCAAGGCAAGAACTACCCCTGCAATCCGCAAAGACCACGCGTAGTAGCCTTTCGTCGCGGCATTAAGAAATACATAAACGACTGTTATCAACACGAGCAGGCTGGCGATTGAAGAAAAAGTCTTGGCCCAACCCATTTTTTTTGCCCGTATCATATCCGCCTTGCGACGGGCCAACTGCGTGAGTTTATCACGGGAAGCATCAATCAATAATGCCTGCCGCCAGATTTTCCCTGCTGAGCCCTCGAAACTCTGTACGAACCGGTCCAGGACCAAACCGCTTTCGAGGACATCATTAGAATTGACCTGTGAGAGCAAAGTAGCCGGAATTCCCGATAAACGGCCCGAAGCCCGTTCAAGCATTTGAGAGACCTGCATACAGGCATTATCCAGGGCCTGATGATTGGCTTCGGATTCCGTAAGACAGCTTTCCGACGATTTGGCAACTATAAAGCTGCTGTTAGATTTGTTGTTCAGAAAATCGGAAAAATCATCAACCCACGGCTTCTCGACAAATCTTGCATTTATGGTAGATTGCCTACTCTTTACGAAAGCGGTCGCTTCAATTCTGCCGCTGGTTACACTTTTTCCATAACTGCTTTGCCATTGAGCAGACCGGGCCTGGATATCGAAAAATTCGAGTTTCATCCAAACCTCATCCGGTTTCATTTCCGTCCATTCATCCTTGATAAACCATGGAGTTTCAGGAAACACCTTTGCAACGGCCTTTCCAAATTCCTGTACAAGTTGATTGTCATAATCACCTTTTAACAGGACAATACGTTTCGGTGAGAGCTGATCTGCGAGGACCTGCCGTACAGGTCGGGCCATTCGCAAGCCGAGAGAACGCACCGCCGAGACTTTTGACGGATAGACATCGGCTACAAATTCATCCTCGATACCGGGCGACCAGATTGCGGCTGTGATTTGGCCGGAATCGGGCAGTGTCAGTTCCAAAGGCTCTATCTCCTGATATCTCACGATGCGCCTTTGCGGCATAACAATAAAAAAGGCACCCAATAAAAGCAGAACCAAGGCAGCGATTGCCGCAATCCATGGTTTCTTAATAAAGAGCTTCAGAAACAGAATCATCACTGCAATTACTGCGAATAAGAACAGAATTAATAACGGAAACATTATGAATATTTTAGGTACCATCAGCTTACTCCTTGATTGGGCATAGCTGTATATACAGTCTCTTTACGGCGTGGAGGCCAGGCCAGGATGACAACAGAAACCAGGAATAAAACACCGGCAAAAAAAGCATCATCACTCTGCCAGCATTGAAATAACTTCTCGAATGCAGGCCCGATTTGCTCTGAATTAAGCTTTTCAATAACTTCCTGGGAATAACGATTGGAGATTCCATCCGTGAACACAGAGAAAGCCAATATTAAACCGAACAGCCCCAGTAACGCCCTTACAAGATGACGTGCTCCCAAATGCCGGCGGCCGAGAATAATAAAAATCGAAGCAAGAAGCACCAGCACTACAGGAAGTGTCGTCCCGAAGCGCATCAGTAATTCCGGCCAGTCGGGGTCACCAAAAAACCGTTCCAGCTCCATAGCCAGGCCGGGATCTGGTTTACCTGCAGCGATGAAATATGGAACATGTAAACCGACCGCCAGAGTTAATATGACCGCTGCACAAACAAGAATAAAGCCTATGCCGGAACATAAAAAGGCAAACGGATGAAACGAATGATACATGACAGATGTCCTGGACAGATAAGGAGCCGGCTGTCCTGGTGCTTCTGCAGCTATCGCAGGCTGTACCTTCTGTGCCGGTTTGTTCTGAACTACGGCTTTAGGCTCATAAGCAGGCACTTGAACCGGAGCACCGGCTATGGATTTATTGTCCCTCAACTCTTCTTTATCCTGCCAAATCAAAAGCGGCAAGCCATAGCGGTCCTTGAACTGGCCGGTAAGAATCATAACAACATCGATGATCTGTCCAATCATCAGAAGTCCGCCCGTAAAGAACCACAAGATTCCTGTTCCGATTTTACCGACATAAAACCGCTGCAAACCAAAGATCCCAAAAAGACCTCCCGACGAGAGCAGCAATGCCACAAGACGCTTAAAAGAAGAAACGCCGTGGACCGGCTGAACCGGCGGCGGAGGTGGCGGCGGCGGAGCAACGTAACCGGGAGCACGGCCGACAACCACACCGGCGGGGATAACCGCTATGACAAAAAACGCCACAGCGGGAAAGATTATCAGAAACAAAGACAGGGCGAACAATTCATCATCTAAAGAGAGTAATCCCATACAGATAGACGAAGTGACTATCGTAAGAATGCACATAATCAGCAAAGCCGGTTTGACCAGATAGCGATACCAGCCGTTAAACCTCCTTCGGCAGGCCCCAATGAAAAAGAAAAACGACAATATAAGGCCGTCGACACCGGCGGATATGCCGAGGGCCATCTGGTCGTCATTCGATCCCATGCCGCCCCAGATAATAAGAGACAAACCCAGGCTCAGTGCTAACAAAGAACCAACGAACCAGCCTGTTCGCATAGATGTCGGTACAAGGCCGGTGGCCAAGCTTTTATGGAATTTACTGTCTTTTCTTTCATACCGACACCATGCCTGCGAATCGCCCTGGACAGCCTGTCCGAACGAGCTTGCAGTTTGTACGACCAGTGACGAGCCGGCCAGGACGGCGGCTATCACTATCGGAGCAGAGCCGAATATCTGAGCCGCTATCACACCAAGTAAACCGAGCCAGAGAGCCGAGCCGAGCGACAGGCGTTTCGCCCTATCCGGGGAGCTGATTCGCCGCCAGTCAACCAGAAACATCGGCACGACCATGGATAACCACGTAGAGCCGAAATTGCTGAAAGAGGCCAGTCTGTAATTCATAAACGGAAAATGAATCATCCCCATTTTAATATCGAGGTGATTATACTCTCCAACCGAACCAATAATATTTGTTAAATTGAGCAATATCAGACCGGTTATTGTAGCCGCAAATGAGGCGGCACAGCAGGTTACCAGTCTTCCGAGCCATTGCGATTGAGGTTCCTGATTTACAAACCAGTTCCGCTGCGTGAACAGGATTGTTTGCGCACATGCACCGGTCATAAAGAATACGATCAACGTTGTTTGTATAATATCCCCATGCAGAAAACCGGCTCCAAGTGCCACGATAGCCATGGAGACAAACACAAGGATATGACGCTGTCCCGGCAGGATCGGGTCGGTGACTCCCGGAATGCGTGTTTTTTTGGTTCCTAAAATTTTATCGACTTTGGCATCAACCTTATCCGCGACGGACCGCCCGATATCATCGACCTGCCGGGCAAAGCGCTGGGCCGTACCGGGAATCTGCTCTCCCGCATTTTCGACGGCAGGGGTCACTTCCATCGTCGGCTTATCCGAATCGAACTTACCGCCGAATTTTGCTTTTTGGGCAACTCGCCCGGCAACGACGGAAAGCTCGTCCGGCGAAAATTGAGAAACGCTGTTTCGAATATTCTCGGAGCCGAAAAGGTCCTCCACCATTTCCTGGATACTTTTATAGCGGTCGTCGGGATCTTTTGCCAATGCTTTTTTAATGACATGAGCAAAGGGCTCGTCAATATTATCCAGCTCCGGTTCGGCGGTCATATGCTTCATCAGAATCTCGGCGGGACTGCCGCCGACAAACGGCACCTCACCCGTCAGCATCTCATACAACAATACCCCGAGGGCGTAAATATCTATACCGAAGTTGTAATTGCCGGCCCCGATCTCCGGCGCCATATAATGCACGGTCCCGACCGTAATCGTATGGCCGGTGTGACGACCGGCGCTTATGGATTTGGTTAGTCCATAGTCACCAACTTTCACATAACCGTTTTCATAAAAAATATTGCTCGGCTTAAGGTCACGATGGACGATGCCGCATTCATGCAGGAACGAGATGCCCTTGGCGATTTCACGCAGGAAGAACGCCGCCTTTTGCACGCCGAGGCCGCCGGGCGATTCTAAAAGAAGCTCACGCATGGAAGGCCCGGAGACGTATTCCATGATAACAAAAGGCTCGTTATGCTGATTGTACCTGACATCGAAGATAGTCACCAGGTGCGGGTTCTTGAGGTTCATGCACTGGCTGATCCCCCTAAGCTCGATCTGCTCGTAGTTCTGGACCGCTTTAATGGCCACTTCCCTGCCGCTGTCGCTGAGGGCATAGTACACCTCGCCGAATCCGCCGTATCCGGCCGCCCGCTGGATTGTGTATCCATCAAGGGGGCGATCACCATGTTTGTATCTGTATCTTTGCATTTTCTTTCCGCTGTACTACGCCATTTGTTTTGTTAATACAAAAGAAATTTGACCTATTCTTATCTGTTTGTCAATAGCAAGTCCGGCCGTTGAACCGACCGGCATATCATCAACCAGCACTTTTTCGCCGGCCTTACAAAGCAGCCGGTTGTTTTGAGCATATATCGCCACGGTCTTCTCAAGAGACTCGGCAAGGATATGGTTTCCCGCGGCCGGGCCGATCAGTATATCACGATCCATCAAAATTATCCGGCGAATATCGGCCCGTCCTAATCTCGCCCCCGAAAGATCCAGGATTGCCGTTGTGCTTGCCGGATTGGGAATATGAAACTTCATCCTGGTCCTCGGTGACAAAACAATGTGGTCGCCGTCGATGAGCAGTTTATTGGTGGTCGTGATTTCATTGACACGAATCGGACTGGTTGAACGAATAAAGTAATCATCCTGCACTCGCTCGATTGTTGCAACAGGAATATTCGGGTCAGCCATCAAGCCGACCGTCGGCCGTGCCGATGAGCTTATCGGTCCGACTGTAATACATCTGTCCCGAAGAACAAGAAAGCTGCCGATGCCGTCCATTTGCATTACAAATTTCGACGGTAGCGACGAATCCGCCCCGGCATTATTCATCTCGCGCCGGCCCGCCGGGGATTTTATACTGTCACCGACGGGAAATTTTTCAATTTGTTCGCCGCCTGTATCTTTTTCATCCGGTAAACCGGAGCCGATATCCAATCCGAGAGGACTTGCCGCTAATTCGTCGAGCAATTCGGCCGCCTTTTGGGTATATTCGGTGACAGGAGCCAGCCATTTTGCCGATGGACAAATCACCTTGACTTTTCGAAGAAGGGACACTGCTTCGCGGGGCCGGCCCGCCGCGACGTATTCGGCCGCCTTACGGCACTGACTCAATGCCGATCCGAGTTCGGATATTTCGCTTGTGCCGTTGGCAATAGGTGAGACTTTTTGCCACAAATACCGGGCACGGTCGATCCGGCCGTTGTTGAAGTTGTCCCTGATTTGCTGAACCGCCAGCGACCTGAGTCTGGAAACCAGCTCGGTTACTTTATCGTTTTTATTATTGGTGACTCCCGCCTGCAGAAAAATATCTATCGCACAATCCAGGTCGTTTCGCCGTAGCGCCTGATCGGCCTTTGCGATTGCTTCATTGAGCTGCAATCTCACAACGTTTGCCTGCTGCATGACCATTCCCATTTGGCCGTCGTTATCATCCGTCTCGTCCAGAATCTGCTCGCCAACCGATAGCCAGCCATCCTGTATCTGCCGTTTCGCCTGGTTAACTTTATATGAACGGCGCTGATTTCTCAGGCGTCTTTGCTCCATCTCGCTGCAGATAGCCGAACGCAGTTTGGCAACATAGTCCGTATTGCCGGCCAGTTTTTCCGCCTTGTTACAATCGACCAGAGCCAATTGCACCCGCTCGGCCTCGAGATTCTCCCGGCCGCGTTCGCCGAACGCCCGGGCCAGCCGATCGATAAGCTTCTGACCGCGGCGATGCTGCCTTATTTGTTCCGACTGGACGATGTCGAACGCTTCATCCAGTCGCCCGTCGGCAACCGCAGTCTCAGCTTGTTTTAGTCGTAGGATCAGCACTGTATCACTCCCTGGATTATCTAACGCGGCAGTTTACATTTTCTCATTTTACCATGCCGGATATTAATTTTCCAGCAATTGCCCGGTTTACTGGGTTGGCCCGGCAGTACATGTATCTGCTTTGGCCGAAAGTGCCGGGATCAACGTTGATTTCTGTTCTCTGGTCTCGAAATATTCGTCCACCTGTGTCAGCAAATCCGCTTCCACGACCGCATCAACGGGGATTGCCTGAACGAACTGGCTCTCATGTGCCAATACTCGTTCGGCGACATCCAGCCGCTTTTTAATCTGGGCGATAAGCTTTTCCGTCTGGGCCAGCTTGCTGTTGTCCACCTGGATATTCGAGCCGATGGCCGCCGCCTTGACAACTCTGTACTGGCTTGCAAGCGATTCGATTTTATCCTGGAGCATTCGCTTGCGGGAGCGAGTCTGCTCAAGCAGTTGCATAGCTGCATTCAGTGAATTCTCGCGGGTTGTCAACAGCCGCTTCTTGCTGGCAAGGACCAGTTCGCCCTCTTTGAATCGCTCGAACCGGTTGGCCAAATCTTCCTTGACGTAGCTGCGGGGATATTCTTTGCCGCCAAAGTGATACTGGGCCTGCTGCACATCGAGGGCGCCGCGCAGTTTTGATATTTTCACTTTTTCCTGTTCGACAGCTTCTTCGCTCTTGGCGATATCGACCTTCAACGCCGCCACTTCCACTTCTTCCTGGGCTATCAGCCGGATGTTGGCATGCATTTCCGGAATGATTTCCTCCAGCAGGTCGCGTGCACGCCTTAGCTCGAAGTCGATAGGAACCGCGTCTTTTACCGCGGTCTGCACCGATTTGGCAGAGCTGCTGACATAGCTGACGACATCCTTTCCGAAGAGCAATCCACCGAGAAGAAAAACGCCCCCCGCAACAAACACACTTCTTTTTAGCCATTTCATAATCATGATTCAACTCCTTATAAATAAACACCTGATTTCGATTCTTATTCCGGCCGACTAACGGCCACATTAGGTTTGTCGCAGTCCGGCAATGATTATTTCAGGGTTTTTTTTCACAAAAAGCGGGGATTTTCAACGCAACTTCAAAAAATAAGGATTTAAACGGAAATTTACCGACGATTTTTTCGATAATCCTTATTTTCAGGCAAAAAGTGAAGTTATTTGCTATGAGGTTATTTTGTTCGGAGCTTGTGCAGGATATGCCAGAAAGCTCCGCGGGCGCCTTTTTCGATAGCGCGAGTCAATAACTCATTTTCATTGTAATTATAATCGGAGGCATCATCGCTTTCTGATGCCTGCATGTCGGTCTCGCTTGCAGGCTCGAAGAATCTCTGGTCGCCGTCAATCATGTCCCTGACCAATTCCGCTGGATTTTCACCCAACGCTTCGGATATGTAGAATGTCGGTTTGAGCAGATCAATCGGCCCCGGATATTTTCTGCGGATAGTGACTTCCGTCGCCGGTTGTCCCGAGGCGGACTGCCGGATCTCCCGCTCTACTATTTTTTCCATCGCCGTACGAGGATAAATTCTTATGCCTAACGCTGCACCGGCACAATCGGGATCAATCTCCTTGATAAATTCAATCGTCTCCCGAACCGTTTCCGGCGTTTCGCCCGGCCCGCCCAACATGAGATCAATCATCACGGCGATGTTATTCTCGCGGCATAATTTAACCGCAGTGGCAAGGTCCTCTCGACGATGCTTCTGGTTATAAGTTTTAAGCATCGATTCGCAGGCGGAATCCCCGGTAAAATCTATTCCGACACATCCTGCGCGGGCCATAGCGCCGGCAAGCTCCGAATCGAATGGCGACGGTAACATATACGTGTACCAGCGGACCTTCTCGCCGAGCGAACGTCTGTTCAATTCCTCGCAGACTGTATAAGCATGGCTCCGGGGGACATTGAACTCGGAATCGCAGGTATGTAAGACATCGATTCCCTGGTCTAATAAAGACTGCACCTCATCGGCAATTTCAGATGGATTTCGAAGTCGCAGCCTGGTCCCTTTCGACAACGGATCGGCACAGTAAATGCAGTTGCGATTACAGCCCCGTTTGGTCTCCAGTCCGCATTGTCCGCCCTTTTTGAAATAAGCCGGATTATCGATAAAATTTCGTGCCGTCCCCAGGGAAATACTATCCGGCCAGGACGGCGGGTTCTCACGAACCTCGTCATCTTCACGCCAAATCAAACCGGGGACATCGGCAAAATTACGCATCCCCCGCAACTGTTTAACCAGAGCGACTATCGCCGGTTCCCCGTCGCCGCATACACCAAAATCGATATCCGTATATTTATAAATCGCCCCGGCAAATATCGAAAATCCCACGCCGCCGACAACAATCGGGGCATCGGTCATACTCCGAATCATTGTTACGGTACTTTTTAATCCCGGCACGAACCAGTCGGCACTTGGCCAGAAACAATCGTCGGCGTTTCGAAAAGAAAGTCCCACCAATTCGGGATCCCGCCGGTCGAAATAATCCTTCATAGCTTTATCAGGCCGGTCGGCCAGACCAAGGTCAAGCATTTCGGCCTCCAGGCCGGCCTGCCGGACCGAAGCGGCGAGGTAATCCAGACCTATAGGCCCAATGGCCGGGGTCATTCTGTTTGTGTTAATTAATGTCAACATCCCTGGACAGAAGACAGAGTGCTGAGGACTGAAGACCGAACTTTTTTTTCTGACTTCTGCCTTATGTTATCTGTCTTCCGAAATCTTCTTCTCTGCCGGTAAATATCAGGGTTCTACCAAAAAATCATCGACCGCACAAAAAAGATTATAAAAAAGGCTGGTTTGAAGAAACCAGCCTTGTATTGATATCGAGAATCAAAAGTTCAAACGTCTTAGAATTTGTATGACATACCAAGGCTTACCCAATAGTCATCGCTTGAGTTGACCGAGTCATCCCAGGAAGACTGGTAGAAAAATCCCGGAGTTAAAAACAGGTTTTCTTCAATTTCATAATTCGTTGAAGCACCGAAGACGGCGTTCGACCAGTCATGATCCGCATTTGCACCTGTGGGAGCCACGCCGTCGTTCCAGACAACTTCCGAATGCAGATTCAATTTTCTATCCACACCTGTGAAAGGACAAACCATCGGCAATGCATAGTCAAGCATAAAAATATGCGCAAAGCCCGAAGAGGTGCCCCCAGAGGGTGATTTCGCTCCAACTACAGTACCGCTGTTAACCGGCATCAATTTGACAAGAACATAAGTGGGGACCAGACCTTCTACATTCAAGAGCTTCGGGAAAGAAAGAACCGCATGTCCTTCTTGGAGGTCAAAAGTGCCACAATCGAGGGTAAAACCAGTGGGGTCATCTATGGGATTGCCTCCTCTTGTATGGCTGCTCTGTTGCGGGAAGTTGTAGTACACATAAGCAATTCTGTAATTAATCGCATAATATTCATCCTGGAACATTTTCCCGAGGTAATACAACGAATAGTCCCAACGCTCGCCGATTTCATAGCCGGAAGAATTAGCTCTGTGTCCCTCGACACTCAATCCAACGGACGTACTCGGCATAAACAAATCCACCATCGGATGCACCGCACTCTGGGATCCGTAAACATTGAAGCCGCGCCATACATACTTACTTGTGAATGTCAGGCTTGCCGTACCTTTGATCTCTGGCTCCTGAGCAAAGCTCAATGTCGCCATAATCGAAAGGATCACAGCACCTATCAATAACTGCTTTTTCATAATTATCTCCTTTCAAAAATCTTTCTTTGTTTTACAACACTTATTTCCGTATTTGCGTTGAAGATAAAGGTAAAAGACACGAAGTTCTTACCACTTACCACTTTTTCTCATTTCCGCCTTTGGCAGACTTTCAAGTTCTTCGAGATATTTTTTCATTTCTTGATCAGGAAGCTCATAATTCGTGAGCTTGCCGGACAGATATGCATCATAGCCGGTCAGGTCCATCAGGCCGTGCCCGCTATAGTTAAATAATATCACTTTTTCTTTGCCTTCATCTTTCGCCTTCTTGGCTTCGTCTATCACCGCAGCAAGGGCCTGGCTTGTTTCCGGAGCGGGGATGAATCCCTCGGTTCCGGCCCATGTTATCGCAGCCTCATACGACTGCAACTGATGGTATGCCCTTGGTTCCAACAATCCCTCGACGATGGCCTGACAAACCAATGGCGCCATGCCGTGATAACGCAAACCGCCGGCGTGAATCGGAGGCGGAATAAATGAATGTCCTAATGAATGCATCGCTAAAAGTGGAGTTGTACACGCTGTGTCTCCAAAGTCATATACAAAAGGCGCGCGTGTCATCGTCGGACATGCCGTCGGCTCAACCGGAACGATTTTGATATCGGCGCCGTTAATCTTGTCGGCAACAAACGGGAAAGACAAACCTGCAAAATTACTGCCGCCACCGGCACAGCCTATGACTATATCGGGCTTTTCTATGCCAATCATTTTTAATTGCTTTTTTGCTTCAAGACCGATGATTGTTTGATGGAGCAGCACATGATTGAGCACACTGCCGAGAGAATAACGCGTCTTGCCGCTCGGATCGGTCACTGCCTGCTCGATGGCTTCGCTGATGGCAATTCCCAGGCTGCCCGGCGTATCCGGCATCTTCTCCAACACGTGTCTTCCGGCATTTGTTTCAGAGCTCGGACTGGCGACACAATTTGCCCCCCAGACTCCCATCATCATTTTTCTGAAAGGTTTCTGGTCAAAACTAATTCTGACCATAAAGACCTTACATTCAAGCCCTATCAATTTGCAGGCAAATGCAAGAGCACTGCCCCATTGGCCGGCCCCGGTTTCTGTGGTTAATCTTTCGATGCCGAATTGCTTGTTATACCAAGCCTGAGCGACAGCCGTATTTGGTTTGTGACTTCCCGGCGGACTTACACTTTCATCCTTGAAGTATATCTTTGCCGGCGTGCCAAGATATTTCTCCAGATAAACCGCCCTGCGCAACGGTGACGGCCGCCAGCGGTACAGGATATTGAGGATTTCCTCCGGGATATCTATC
Organism: uncultured Pirellulales bacterium; assembly: GCA_964570855.1. Taxonomy (GTDB): domain Bacteria; phylum Planctomycetota; class Phycisphaerae; order Sedimentisphaerales; family Anaerobacaceae; genus JAFGPS01. The sequence continues at coordinate 7,569 of CAZMZR010000066.1, read as the reverse complement.
CATCTCTCAGCACTTACCTCCTGTTCAATCAAATTCATCGGGAACACCGGAGCAAGCATATCCGGTGAAACAGGATTCCCGTCAGGCCCAAGTGGAGGTAACAAAGGAGTCGGCAGATCGGCTGCCAGGTTGTACCATTGCCGAGGAATATCACTTTCGTTTAACTGAACCTTAATTTGCTCCATTTCAACTCTCCTGAATATTAACTTACTTTCGTCCGCCTTTATTTTAAACTGGCAAAACTACAATTGCCAGAAGCCGATATGCTATTGCATTGGCGCGTACAAGTCAAGCATTGTATTTCAATGATTCTTTAATTCATATAAAAATTATTATATATAAAAAGAAACACATACAAAAGCCATGCCAATATCAGAGTGACAGAGATAATTTCTTACAAACAAAAGATTTACAAGCTTATCATTGTTTTAGAAATGGGGAAAATTATCCGTTTCAGATAAATTTCAAACACATAATTGTTGTTTTAAAGTTTACCCAATTTACTTTTCGAAATTATGACCGTGCATAACCTGATCCGAGCATACTATCACGGTATATGAAAAACACCCCGAGATATAACACTATCAGAGCTTAAGGTATGATACTAATAAGACAATGAAATCAATATCAATGCAGGCAAACAGACCGAATTACTGCCTCGTAAAGAGATTTTATAAGGATACCTGCCTAAATTTTCCCGCATTTATGCGCTTAACGAAAATAAAACTTGAATGCAGTGACACGATTCGAGAAGTGAATTACCGGATTGGGGGGCCTAACCTAAACGACAATCGTAACAGTCAAGACAATCGAAAATCTGAGCGACCGGGAAGCTTTTTTTTTATTTTGGATAAAAAATGTTTGATTATTGTCACATCGGCGCTTACAATACCGTCAAGTCCTATGCGAGCTTTCAGTCAAGTCAAATTGAAAGGAGGCCTATTATGGCCAAAAAAAAGAAAGCAAAAAAGAAACTCACAAAGGGTATATGGTCGAAGGGTGATATCAATATGTTGAAGAAACTCTTTGCGAATAACCCGACAGCCGCAATAGCAGCAAAGTTAGGGCGGCCGACCGACGCCGTTAAGAAAAAAGCATCAAGAATGGGGCTCCGAAAATCGAAGAAATATATGAAATCCCTCGGCAGAGCTTAAGTCAAAGAGCCGCTTCCTCGAAAGTGACACAGGCATAGGCTACGGATATTGGGTAATGTAGAGTTTATCTACATAAAAAGGCACCTTGTACATACAACTTGAAATGTAAGAGGCTTTCATATCTCCGATTGAAAGAAGTTGTGGTCTGTGTATTAAGCACAGAAAACGGAAAGAGTGTTTTAACACCAACAGCAGACCAAAAAGTCCGTTTATTATGTGGAGCGTACATTCAGCTTCCATACGGATATGCGTGAGGTTTTTTAATGGTATATTTCCGCCCCTATTCTTTACCGGGATATTCAATAACAACCGCCCCGTATATAATTCATATCCGAAATGATTAAAGTCCTGAATCCTTGACAATTCTGTGGAATTTGGTTATGTTCTCCGGGATTGTATTGTTTATATTAAAAAAACTGAATTTAAGAATCGGGAGGTTAATTTGAGGGTTCTTTCTGGCATACAACCGTCCGGCAAACTTCATATAGGCAATTTTTTCGGCGCCATGCGTCAACACATGCAACTGCAGGCCGAGCACAGTTGCTTTTATTTCATCGCGGATTACCACGCTCTTACGAGCAATCCGGACCCGGCCGACGTATTCAAAAACTCGCTCGATGTCGCAATGGATTATATAGCTCTGGGTCTCGATACGCAGAAAACCGTATTTTGGCGTCAGTCGGATGTCCCGGAAGTGACCGAACTGACATGGCTGCTTTCCTGTGTGACACCGATGGGCCTTTTGCAAAGATGCACAAGCTTTAAAGACAAGATCGCACAGGGCCTGAGTCCCAACCACGGCCTGTTCGCATACCCGGTCCTGCAGGCGGCGGACATCCTCATCTATAACAGCGACCTTGTCCCGGTCGGCGCGGACCAAAAACAGCACATCGAGGTAACCCGCGACATAGCAGGAAGATTCAACAACACATACGGCGAAGTATTCACCATACCCGAGGAGCACATCATCGAATCCGTCGCCGTTGTCCCGGGCATCGACGGCCAGAAAATGAGTAAAAGTTACGGAAATACCATCGAGATATTCGAATCACAGGACAGCGTCAGAAAAAAGATTATGAAAATCGTGACCGACTCCACGCCTGTCGAAGAACCGAAGGACCCCGATAGGTGTAACGTCTTCGCACTGTTAAAATTAGTCGCTTCGCCTGATGAACTGACGGACTGGGAAAGCAAATATCGAAACGGCGGAATGGGGTACGGAGAGGCTAAAAAACGTCTCGCCGAATTAATAATTGAGTATTTCGAGCCGTTCCGACAGAAAAGGGCCGAGCTTGAAAAAGATATCGACCATGTAAAAAATGTTCTTGCCGACGGCGCCGGGCGAGCCAGGGCCGTAGCTTCCGAGACACTTATCAGGGCACGAAAAGCCGTTGGACTGGAGGCTCTAACATGACAGACAGACTCATTACAATCGCACAATTCCCAAGCTATATTGAAGCGGAAATGGCCCAACAATTGCTCGCCGATAACGGTATTCAAGCGGTTGTCACGGGCGAGAATGCTTCAACCATATATTCAGGCATGCCCGCTTTGGGAGGATATTGCAAGGTGGAAGTCTTTGAAAGCCAGGCTCAACAGGCACAACAAATCCTGGACTCTAACAAAATACAGGAGAATTAATACCGAGGGCATTAATTGGCGGATTATCGCGTAAATCTTGAAATATTTGCAGGCCCATTAGACCTGCTGCTATATCTGGTCCGAAAGGAAGAGGTGGATATTTACGATATCTCTATTTCCAAAATCACCGACCAGTACATTCAATATATCGAGATACTTAAAAGTCTCGATGTCGATTTAGCGGGCGATTTTCTTGTCATGGCCGCCACCTTAATGCAGATAAAATCAGCGATGCTGCTGCCAAAAGCAGAACCCGATCAGTACTCGGAAGAAGATTTAAACGACCCGCGGTCGGAGCTTATACGCCAGCTTCTGGAATACAAGAAATTCAAAGACGCCGCCAACCAGTTAAATGCCGCCGCCGATGAGCATAAAGAGCGATTCCCGCGCCCCGGCGTAATCATCGAACAGCTCAAACCCGATATCGAGCCGGAGATTGACATCGAACAGGTAAGCATCTGGGATTTGCTCGAAGCATTCGATATAATATGCAAAGCAGTCGGCAATGTTAGTGACATAAGACACATTACAGACGATACCCCCATCGACCTCTACCAGATAGAAATATTACACCGCCTTCAGACGGAAGGCCCCATGACATTCGAGCGCATTTTCGAGGCCAGAACCAGTCGTGTTGTAATGGTCGGATTATTCCTGGCGCTGCTGGAACTGATAAGAGAGAAATTAGTATGGGTCGAGCAACCTGTTCCATCATCTATTTATATACGGCCGTTAACCGATGAGCCTGCTGAACAAGCCGTACAGGAGGCCATAATCGTCGTGGAAACAAGAGATGCCGATTCCGCTCAAATCGAACAAAAACAACCGCCGATTCCAATTTCCGAAATACCGACAAAAACGGGCGAAAAAGCAATAAACAAGCAACACAATCCAACCAATATCACCACCGAAAACTAAAAAATTACCCCTCGATTAGTTCATTATTTTTTTTCTTTCAGTTTTTTTGACGTATAATTTATATAGCGGGTAAGACAGGAGTCAAGGAAGGGCTGTATCTACATAAACCTTGTGGCTTTTTCTACCGATTGAATCTAAGAAAGGCCCGGTTGTATTTTGTGCGGCAAAATTAAAACCAAAATGTAAATGTCTTGTCCTATAATAACCGCACTCGGAACCGATCCGCGAATTAACAGGATTCCAAGCTTATAACAGGATGATACAAATGCTCCATCGATTATCAACAAAAAGACCGAAAAGAATAGTTCAAAAGACATATAAAATTCAGGCCCATCCAGGAACCACGCTGGCAAGCACACTAACTGCAGTAACTATTATTTTGATAGCACTTATAGGAACTTCCAATTTCAGGTATTATGCCGCCCTGGATGCACGAAAAGCAACCGCTCAGACCACCGCCGCCAGGGTAGCCCTGATGCTGTGCGAAAACTGGCGCGGTATCCAGGGGTCACTAAGCTATGATCCCGTAGCCTATTTAGGTCCGGATCTAAATGTGGTTCCAGACAAAGGCCCCGACAAACCTGATGATTTTACCTTTTTAGGAAGTTATAAAATTGTCATGGATGAACAAAAAAACGACGCCCAAGGGGTAGATTATTATGTAACTTTATCGTGGAAAGATATTCAACCCGGATTAAGGGCTCTGAATGTCATTGTCACATGGGCACAGCGGGGCCAAACCGGCTTCGAAAATACGAACAAAACGTTTACACTTACAATCTACACATTAACATAACGGCAACTCATAAGAACCGGGATGATACAAAAAAGACCAACAGCTTCACGGGGATTTACTATGGTCGAGCTGATGATAACCATAGTAATAATGCTGATTGTCGGCTCTGCTATCGGTGTAGTTATTGTTGACAGCCAACACGGCTGGAACCTAATGTATGACCATATAAATTCCGATGTCGTGACCGACGGTTACGTGGCAAGAAAAAAATTCGATTCTACAATTCGAAAAGCAAGCGGGGAAAGTATATCGCTCGGAGACGACGGTGGCTGGGTCGAGGTTTATTACTGTGCAAGTGACTCTTCAACCGCCCCCGACCGCTATGCACGCTTTTACAAGGCCGATAGAGATTTGAAGGTCATGTACGGCAAACTTGCTCCAAAGGTCACTTTGGATACTGACACCATCTGCGGGAATGTCTCGGGCTGTAAATTCAAGCAGGCCGGACGATCCGTCCAGATGATACTCAAACTCAACGACGGGACGCAGGAAAATACGATTGTCACATCAGCAATGACACACAATTAATAAAACATATTAATCGTAGGGGGCATCAGGAAATGAAAACAAACAAAACCGTAAAATTAAAAAATCGCGGCGTCGCCCTGCCGCTGGCGCTGATTGCCATTGTCTTATTGCTTACGGTAGGAACTTCCATTCTCAGTATGGGCCTGAACGCGCGCGTTTACTCCATACGAGACGCTTCTGATATCTCGGCCCGATGCGCCGCCGATGCCGGATTGACAAAGGCTCTGTACGAAATGAACCAAAAACTGCAGAGTAAATCCTGGTTCGGCTACGAACTGCCATGCGAAACAAATACCTGCCTGTCCAATTGCGATGCAACTTTTGATTATACTGTCACGTGGAGCCCGAGCGGCTATACTATCCAGTCCACCGGAAATTCAGGGCAGGCACAAAGAACCGTTAGTTGCATTCTGAAACAACAAAGTCCTTTCGATGCGGCAATCTTCTCGGAGGGTTCCATAATCCTGCATAACTCGGGGATAGTGGACTGGTATAACTACGATTCAGGAGATGCGAACTTAAAGGTTGCAACAAACAGTACAAAAAACGGTTCTGTTTCGCTGAAAAGCTCGTCAATAATAAACGGCGACGTTACAGTTGGTCCGGGCGGTGAGCCGGATGACGTCATAGAGTTGAAAAGCGGTGCAAAAATCGAAGGGGAAACTTCCTCTTTGACACAGGAACATGAGCTGGAGCTGCCGACAGTGCCAAACTGGTTTGAATTACTTCCTGCAGGCGATACAATAAAAAATAACACTACAATATACCATTCCGGAAAATATAGTGGAATCGACCTCAAAAGTGGTAAAAAGATTACAGTTATAGGTAATGTTAAACTCTATATTACAGGTGATCTAACCCTCGGTAATTCTGCCGAATTAGTAATAGAAGAGGATTCTTCTTTGGCCCTGTTTTTAGGCGGTGATTTAGAAAGCAAAAACTCCAGTAAAATTAACAACGAGACCAAAATTCCAAAGAACCTTCAAATATACGGACTCGAAGGATGTGAGGATATGGATTTCAAGAACAGCAGCGATTTCTACGGAATTATTTACGCCCCCAATGCGGATATAGTAATACACAACTCCGTCGATATATACGGCTCAACAGTGTGCAATAGTTTCGACATGAGAAGCTCCGGCAAATTTATGTACGACGCTTCACTAAGAGATGAAACTTTCAGCAGCGTACCTACAAGCCTTGTAGTGACAAACTGGCGGGAGAATTAAACGAAGAAACCTCCCGGGTGTAATCCGCCGTAGTTATTTCAATACTTCGATACCTTGCGGGTGAACAGATCGTAAAGAATCGGCATGACAATCAGTGTAAGAATGCCCGAAACCAGGATACCGCCCACCGATGCGATACCTACACTGTTACGCAATTCGGCGCCTATCCCTCTGCCCAGTGCCAAAGGGAGCATTCCCAGAACCGCCGCCAAGGTAATCATGGCAATCGGACGAAACCTCTCACACGCGGCAGTAATCATGGCCTTGTGAATTGGAATACCTTCTGAGACATGAACATTAAACTGGTCCATAATCAAGATGGCGTTATTGACCACAATACCAATCATCATTACAGCGCCCATCAGCACGAACATCGAAATGCTTTCGCCGGTCAGGGCCAGCGCCCACATTATGCCGATTAAACCCAACGGCAGTGTAACCAGAATCAGCCAGGGCTGCTTGAACGATTCCAATATCGCCGCCAAAGTAAGAATAACAAGAACAACGGCGATAATACCGGCCTCGCCGAACTCGGCATTAGCCTCGGCCATTCTCTCATACATGCCGGTAAAATCATAATCGTTGCCAGGAGGAAATTGTCCTTTCGAATCGATTTGATCTCCAAGAAGATTCACTGCGGTACCCAACGGCATATCGGCTCCAAGATTGGCAAAGACCTTCGATACCCGTCGCTTGTCTTTACGTGTGATTTGTATCGGGGCAACTCGCTGTTCCACTTGTGCAAGATTGCTCAGGAGCATCGGCCTGCCGGGTACGCCCGGAAACATGAAACGTTCCACCTGTTCCCTGCCTTCTTCGTCCGCCAGCTCTACTACGATATCATAGTTGCGGTCGCCCTTTTTGAAGGTCCCCGCGTCCAGTCCTTCGAGGTTGGCGCGTAAAGCCATGCCAAGCCCGACAGCCGATATATCCAGATCGGCTAAAACCGCGCGATTCGGTATAACAGCTAACTCGGGTTTGCCGGCCCGCACAGTTGTGTCAATATCACTAAATCCTTCAAGCTCTTTCACAAGATCCTTCGTGCGAACGGCCAGCTCATCGAGAACCGTCAGTTCCTGACCGGCAATTTCCAGCTCGATATCCTGGGACTGGCCGCCGACAATGACCGGCTGATTCACCGTTACAATACATTCGGGATAACCGGCCAGCCGCGAACGTACTTCAGCCTGCAAATCGTCTATCGTCAAGGTCCTTTCGTCTCGATCGGAAAACGTAAGAAGCAACTGTGCAAGATAGACTCCCTGCGTCGATTGACCGATGACACCTTCGACCTTTCCAACCG
>CAZMZR010000065.1:0-19506 GCA_964570855.1 uncultured Pirellulales bacterium | reverse complement strand
TAAGTCATTAGTGTAGTTGGATATCTCTGTTTGGCGGTCGTTTAATTTGATAAGACTCCCTGCTTAAAGCTAATTCATTTTTTTTATACCCAAACTCGCTCCTTCGGTGTGTAATAGGGTGAAGAATGATCATTTTTCGCTGAATGGCTAAGCCATGATAGAAGATAGGCTGCTTATTTTCAGATTCAAACAGGGCCGTAACGGTGCCTTACGGCAGATCTATGACAAGTACAAAATCGAGATGCTCAAGTTAGCTGTTGTGCTCACCGGCGATGTCAATACCGCCGAGGACATCGTTCATGATGTCTTTGTCAAATTCGCTCAGTCGGCACAGCGCATCGGCTTAACCGGCAGTCTTAGAAACTACCTGGTAACGAGCGTAATGAACCGGGTTCGTAACCACCTGCGTGACAAAGGCAGGCGTTGTGAAACCGGCCTCGAAAGTGCGGATTTACTCTGTTCATCCGAACGAAGTCCTCATCAATGGGCGGTTCTAAGCGAGCGCTTGACGCTTCTCGGCAGGGCGCTGCAGGAATTGCCGTACGAGCAGCGGGAAGTGGTTAGTCTTCACATGGAGCTGGATTTACCGTTTCGCCGGGTAGCGAAGCTACAGGGAGCATCCGTTAATACAGTCAAAGGCCGATATCGGTATGCCATTACAAAACTGCGGTCATTGCTTGATAGTGAGGTGAAAATATGAATTCCGCAGATGAAATAAAAAGATTATTCAAAGACGCTGAGCTGAGTGTCGATCCGGATACAGATGAAAAAGTATTCGAAGATATACGGATAGCCCGGCAGAGAAGCGAAGTAAAACTGCCGGCCGTACCGGTCGGTATAGGGAGAATACTTATGAAAAGTCCGATTATAAAAATGGCCGTTGCAGCGGTTGTTATAATCGCGTGTTTTACGGGTGTGTTTATGTTCAACAGAACATCCGGCGTGGCTCTTGCGGATGTGCTGAACCGTATCGAGCAGATTAGCGTTTACATGTATCAGATGAGTATGAGCGCCTCGGGTCAGATGGTTGCCGGCCGGCCGATTGACCAGGAAATGGATGTGACCATACTCGTGTCACACGATTACGGCATGAAAATGATGACCGAAATGCTCGCGCCAGGCAGTGGAGAGAGTATCACCCAGGAAATGTACATGCTGCCCCAGAAGAAGGCCATGATTGTTATCATGCCCGGTCAGAAGAAGTACATGCAAATGGATCTCGATGATAAGATGGTTGAGCAGACGCAGCAACAAAACAATGACCCGCGTTTAATGATAAAACAAATTCTGGAATGCAAATATGAAAGTCTCGGCATCTCAAGCATTGACGGTATTGAGGTCGAGGGATTCCAAACCTCCGACCCCAACTATCTGGGAGGTATGATGGGCCAGGTTGACGTCAAGATATGGGTCGATGTCGTGACTCAACTGCCTGTACAGGCGGAGATGAACATGCAGATAGGCGAAGTTCAGATGCACGCCGTGATGCACGATTTCCAGTGGAATGTCACCGTAGATGCGACCGAATTCGAGCCTGTAATACCGGAAGATTACACGACTCTTGCAGGCGGGCCTATCAAAATGCCGGCTTTTAATGAAGAGACCGCTGTCCAGGGGCTGGAACTGTTTGCCGAACTGACCGGCGCATATCCTGAGGAGCTTGATCTTATGACCATAATCTCAAAGGCCGGGGAAGCCATGGGCAGTCAACTGGCCCGGGATCGAATGCAGCAGGAAAATCGAGATATTAGTGAGCAGGAAAGGACCAGAGAGCTTACGGAAAAAATAATGCCTATTACAGGATTGGCAGCATTTTATATGCAGCTCGTCCAGGACAAAAATGACCCTGCCTATTACGGAGAAATTGTTACTCCGGAGGACGCAGATAAGGTTTTGATGCGATGGAAGGTCTCGGAGAATGAATATCGTGTCATCTTCGGTGACCTGAAGGCCGAGACCGTCGATGCGGACGTTTTGGCCGAGCTTGAGAGCACCCTTCCGCAATAGCGGTTGAAGTTTTTTCAATCCAATAATAGGCCGGGCACTTAGCTCGGCCTTTTGCTTTGTTACCTTTACCTTGATTCTATGTGAACTGGTTCTCGACGATGAATTCTTCCAGTTTTTTCTTTGGCGGCGTTTCGGGCCATTCGTCCGGCACACCCACCGGTGTAATGCAGACCCACTGATAATCGTCGGAGATGTTGAAGACCTTGCGTGCGATTTCCTCCGGTACGGAGTTCCTGCAGAAGACGCTGCCGTATCCCAAAGCACGTGCGGCAAGGAAGATGTTTCCGGCGGCAACAGCGCCGGAAAGGAGTTCGTTTTCCGGACTTCTCGTCTTTGCCCCGGCGAGTATTACAATATACACCGGTGCGGATAGATAGTCTGTGTAGTACTGCTTCGAATTGTCTCCGGCCATTTTTATGCATTGGTCCTTCAGTTCGTCGATTTTCGTTTTGTCTTTGACTACTATGAACTTCCAGTCCTGTCGGTTACGCGGCGTGGGGGCGTAACGTGCGGCTTCCAGAATCTTTGTTATATGCTCATCGGGTACCGGTGTCGATTTGAACTTGCGGACCGAACGACGTTTCTTGAACACCTCGAAAATATCGGATTCCGGCTCCTGAGCGCTCGCCGACACATTGCCGCCGGCAAGAACAAAGCCGGAACCGATTGCAGCGACCTGTTTTATGAATGTCCTGCGGTCTTTTTTAGCGTTCATGTTTTTTCCTTTCGGTTATTTATTCCTGTTAAAGGTCCATGTCACTGGAGTTATCGATATCTATTTCACTTTCATCTTTGGTTTTTATTGAGACGTTTTTGAATTTCCAGCCTTGTGCGTATGAGATTTGTCCGGCGGATTCGGCTTCGATTTCGACGTCATCGAAATAAAATCTTTTCACGATGGATTCTTCGGTCCCCGCGGCAGAGACGGCCTTTTTTGCTCCGGTGGCCTTGATTCGTGATATATGCACGTCCCTGAATTCGGGAATGCCCCGCTCGGGAGGTTCGACTCGCCTGAGCATGGTTTTCCAGTGTTCCGGAATGCTTTCAGGGTCGTAGCCTTCCGGCAGGGATGAGTAGCTGTAACTCGGATTCCAGTTCATCGAGACTCTTATGACCGTGACGACGCCGTCCATTTCCATATCCTGAAGATATATATCCTCGACGGTCCCGCCCCTTGTTCTGGCCGATTTGAATCGCAGGCCGTTATCGGTTCCCCTCGCTTTGAGATTTTGTGCCAGTATGTGTCTGATGCTGCCTGATGTTTCGCTGCCGAATGTGACAAGGCCGTCACCTCTGCGTGCGATACAGTTTCGAATCACGACGTATTCGGTGGGGCGGTTTACCCTGAGGCCGTCCCAGTCCCGGCCGGCTTTCAGACAGAAATTGTCGTCGTTGCAATCGATATCGCAGTTCTCGACAAGGACAAACCGCGAAGAATCGATATCGACGCCGTCGGTGCTCGGTCCGCTGCCGCCGAGATTGTTCTGTATCACGACGCCGTCAACGGTGACGTATTTCGAGTAAAGGATATGTATGGTCCAGAAGCCGGCCCGTTGAAAGGTTACACCCTTTATGGTGACATTGGTGCAGTTTTGCACCAAAACCGTACGGGGTCGCTTGCAGTCGTAATCCACAATCCAGCGAAGTCCCTTCGGCTCGTAGTCCTGTTTTCGCATCATCCAGTACTTGTCCCAGAACGGTTTTCCCTGTGCGTTAACGATTCCGTCTCCGGTAATTGCAACATTATTCTGGTCGATTACGTTAATCAGAGCCGCCGGCCATTTCAGTTCTATTCCGGCGGCGCGAGTATCGATCTCCGGGTAATCCGCTATGTCCTGACTGCCCAGAATTGTCACGCCTTTGTCGATTCGAAGGTTGACACCTTCTTTGATAAAAATCGAACCGGTAAGATAATCGCCGGGATTGAATGTCACAATTCCGCCGCCTTTAGAGGCACAGGCATCGATGGCGGCCTGTATCGCTTTTGTATCGAGTGTTTTGCCGTCTCCGACGGCTCCGTAATCGGCAACGTTATAAACTTCTGTTTTCTCCGGCATTGTCCTGGCGCCGACTTGTTTAGTCCATTGCTCGATCGGAATTGCCTGGCTGGGAGAACTCGCTAAAAAAGTGCAGTTAAAATTCAACAGCAAAGTGAACAGAATCGATAGCATTGTTTTACTCCTTGTTTTCATTTTAAGTTGGGTGGGAATTAAAAATATAATTTTTTGTAAAACTCTTATTTGTTGAGAATATTTTCTATGCCCCTTCGCAACTGCTCCTCTAATTCCTGCTTGAGCTGGTTTTCCAACAGTTTGCCAACGTCGAGCTTTGGATTATCAACGGTACCTGTTATTGGCAGCGTAACTCTTCTGGCGCTTGTACTTCCGATTCTTATGGTTCTGCCTTCGGTTGTGTAGGGTAATGTCACTTTCATATCCAGGCTTTTGTCCAGGCCGATGACACCCTCGAAGTTTACCGGATTATCGCCGACGTCCATTTGCATATTGTCATATCTGAGGTAGCCGTCGCGCAAAACAAATCTGGTGGGATGGATTGTTATAATCGTTCCTCGAACGCCGCCGCCGACTATTGAAAGAATCTGCCCGAGAAAATCGGATGTCTGTAAATTCAGTCTGCTTATTGAAACCGTGCCGACGATTTCGGCCTTGTTTTTAGCCGCTTCGCTTAGGGGTATGCTGAGTTTTTCGCAGTTAAGATTCGCTATGCCGCTGACGTTGGCGGAGTTGGCAAAGATAGGATTGAGATATTTCAGAAGCTTTCCGGTTGTCTGGTCGTTGATTTTAATGTCTTTTATTATCTGCATCGGCTGGTCGGTCGTGAAAAGCGCCGGTTGCTGTTTGAAATCCGCCTGGGCGGCGAAATTGAACAAGCCTTCATTTACGATTGTTGAAAAGGGGATGATTTTCAGCAGCCCGTTCTGGACCACAATGTTCACATCCGTGGGACCGAAATTCAAACCCATGTAGCCGGCCTTCTCGAAACCCAATCCGGCCTTGGCGCTGAGATTCGACAGGAGCTGGTCCGTTTGGTCGGTGGGATATTCGCTGGTGAAATTAATCGTGTCTTTTCTTTTTCCCTGCAGTTCCAGGCCCTCTGGCATGTACGGCCCGGCAATGGTATTGATTGCCGACCAGTCATATTCACAGTCGAATTGCCCGGTCAATTTTGTTTTGCCGTCTATCCTTTTTTGGCTGACTCGGCCCTGGGGTATCTTTATTAGCTGATTTTCCAGTTCCACTTTTTTGATGTCGAATGTTTCTTCTTCCGTGTTAACCTCGGCCTCTAAAACCAGCGAGACATCGTTTTGGTCGAGGGGTTTTTTCCCCGGGTAAGCGAATTTCAGGTTTTTGATTCTTGTCGGATCGGTTGTAATTGCGTAAATCTGCTTTTCGCCTTTGACGGATATTTGTGAATCGGCTATCCCGGCCAGTTCTATTTCTTTCGGTAAAGATAGGAACATAACTGCAAACGGACGTAACTTTGCCAAATCGACATTGCTTGCCTGAATCGTTGCGTTGAGGGCAGTAGCTGAGTCTTTCTTCAAGGGTATGACCGCCTTTTCCACATTAAGGCGTCCGAAGTCGGCAACCGCTTCGATGGAACCTACGTTGAGAATGTTATTATCTCTGTCTATATCTAATGCGAACTTTATATCTGCTTTCGGCTCGGAAGCACTGCCTTTTTCCTGTGAGCTGATTTGCAGATTCTCAATAGCCGCCGAACCGGCCGCGGCAATCTGTTTTTCATTGATCGAAACTGTCCCCTGGCTTGCAAGTCCACCGGCCATCCGGTATGGGCCAATATCGATAAACTGTCCCAGCTCGGACTGTAGTTGCGCAAGGTTGGCGTTGGCGCTGTATTTCAATGATTCCGTATTGCCGGAACAATCTATATTTGCGAACGGTGCGGTTACCTGTAACTTGTCTATATTTATTCCGGTCTTTTCAGGTGAGATTTGTGCCTGTGCCCTGAGAGGCTGGGACAGGGCGATTTGCTTTCCTTCGACCATGCCTTTCAAGTCGGTCAGTTCGGCCTGTGCCTGGATTTGCTTTTTACCGGCTGTGCCGAGAGTTTGTATGTCACCTTTAATCAGGCCGGATGATATTGTTGTTCCTTCCTTTAGTCCGATGGTTGCGGGCATTTGTGAGGCCAGCGATGCTATGTTGCAGGTAAAAGTGCCGTTCAAATCGTAATCGGCTTCGCCACTGAGAAAACTGTCTAAAGATTTTAACGTTGTCGGCAGGCTGCCGGTGGCAGAGATTTCCGCCCAGTCGGTTTTAAGATTCAGATTGTCGATGTTTATCATTTGCTCGTTGCCGGTTGATTTGATATCGGCATCGAGAACAGAGCTTGTTATGCGGTCTCCTTTCAAGCCGGGTGCGGTGATATCCAGGTTCCTCCCCCTGACTATCCCTGTGAGATTTTCAATTTGGTTGTTTACTAACCGGCTTTTCACATCGACCGAAATGTTCCCTTTGGCTTCGATATCGACTCCAGCCAGGGCAAAAAACGGTCCGAGCGATTCGATGTCTAAATCGTTGACCTTGACAGAAATATCGGCGTCGGAGGCTTTTAAGGTCCAGCCGGATTTTTCTTTTGTCTTGGCCGGAGTGATTCGACCGTCCGCCTGAACTTTCGATTGCTTGTCGTTGGCTGCCACAATCATGTTTAGATCGAAACTGGATTGCTTTCCCGGCGGTTTTAAGTTGATGTTGGAGTTTATCTGTGCCAGCTCGACGGTTTTATTGTCTGTGTCGGTGACTTTTACGTTGCCGTCGTTGACTGTGATATCGGTGACAAGTGTAATTCCCGCCGCTTCCTTCGGAGCGGATTTAGGTGCCGCTGCGGGAGTGATTTTCGTAGGCGGTTTTTCTTTGAGATTTATCCGTACCCTCGGCTGGTCGATGGTGGTTTGGCCGAAGGTCAGGTTGCCTGTTAGTAGTGCGCCGTAGTGCGGCTCCGTGGCGATTTGTTTGACTTTCAGTGAGAATAGACCGGCGGTGTCATCGAAGCTCAGGTCCGCAATTCTGATTCCTTTGAACCAGCCCATCGACAGGTCGGCGAAATCGGTTCTGCCGTCTATCGATTGATTGATTTTCGACAGGATTATCTGCCTGCCTTTCTCGGATGAGATAAACGCGGGCACAAGGAGAAATACGAATACAATCAGAATGGCAACCAGTACCGATATGATTATGAGGATTCGTCTTCCGGTTTTTTTTCGCCGTTTGGCCTGTGAGCTTTTTTCCGCTTCCATCACTGTGGCCCCCAAAAAAAGAATTTGTGAGCGGCAATATTTAGTGCTTTTACCGTACCGCGAGCACTTTTACTTTTAGACGTTCAGGATAATTCAATCGAGCAATATTTCGTCTGATTTATGTTTTATTAATTCGTCAACTTTGTCTGAATATTCCTTGGTGATATCATCGACTTGCTTCTTGCCTTTTTCGAGGTCATCCTCGGTGATAAGTTTGTCTTTCTGCAGCTTTTCGAGGTGCTTGATCACGTCTCTTCTGATGTTCCGAATGCCGACCTTTGTCTGCTCGCCGGTTTGTTTGGCCTGCTGAACGAGCTGTTTTCTTCTTTCCTCGCTTAGAGCCGGGATATTGAGTCTGATTATTTTGCCGTCGATAATCGGGGCGATACTCAAGTCACTGTTTTTGATCGCCTTTTCTATTTCTCTGGTTGAGCTGGGATCGAAAGGTTTTATCACAATCATATCCGCCTGCGGCGTTGCCAGTGTGGCCATTTGTTTTAATGGTGTCGGTGTCCCGTAAAAATCTGCCTTGATATTTTCGACAAGTCCCGTGGAAGCTCTGCCGCTGCGGACTGTTTTAAGCTCGTCATGCAGAACATCAAGAGCCTTCTTCATCTTTGATTCGGTATCGGATACAATTTCTTTTGTAGGCATATTTACCTCACTGAGCAACTATTTTCGTACCAACCTGCCGACCGCAGAGAGCCTTTGTTATATTTCCCTTTCCGAAGATATTCAAAACAATAATCGGTATATTATTATCCCGGCAGAGACTTATCGCCGAATGATCCATTATTCGAAGGTTCATGGTAAGCACCTGGTCGTAGGATAATTCTTCGAAAAACCTGGCGTCCGGATTCTTATTGGGATCGTCGCTGTAAACACCTTCGACCTTTGTCGCTTTTATGAGCAGGTCCACATCGAGTTCCGAGGCCCTCAAAGCCGCGCATGTGTCGGTGGTGAAAAAAGGATTTCCCGTCCCGCCGGCCAATATCGCGACCCTTCCGCGTTCAAGGTGCCGAATAGCTCTTCTGCGGATAAAACTCTCGCACAACGCAGGCACCTCGATTGCGCTGAGGACTCTTGTTTCCTGACCGATTTTTTCGAGTGTCTCCTGCAGCGCACAGGCATTGATAATCGTGGCCAGCATTCCCATATAATCTGCTGTGTTTCTGGGTATTTGGCTGACCTGTGAGAAATTTTCACCTCGCAGGAAATTGCCGGCCCCTACGACGACCGCGACCTGAGGCCCGATTTTGCAGATTTCCGCTATCCTCTCGGCGATGGAAGCAAGGGTAGGGCCGTCAATTCCCAATTGCCCCGGTCTGCAAAAACTCTCGCCCGAAAGTTTCAACAGCACGCGTTTATATTTGCTCTCTGCCATTAGTTTACTGTTTTGTCAGGAGAACCCGCTTTGCGGGTATCCCGGCGTATCAAATCTCGTTCGATAATTTACCGGGCACGCCTTTTATCCGACATCGAATCGGGCAAATCTTTTTATGTTCGCCTTGCCGCCGGATTGTTTTGCGGCTTCGGCGAGTACCTGCTCGACGGTTTTACTGTCATCTTTGACGAACGGCTGCTGCAAGAGGCAATTCTCAGCAAAGAATTTCTGCAATTTGCCCATTACTATTTTTTCTATAATATTTTCCGGTTTGTTTTTTACCTGCTCGGCGAAGATGGCCTTCTCGCGCTCAATCGTCTCAGTATCTATCTGGTCTTTATTCAGTGCCAGAGGCTTGGTTGCGGTGATGTGCATGGCTATGTCACCGGCGGTGCGCTTGAGCATATCCGATGAGGCCGTTGCGTCGTCGGAGGTGTCAATCTGGACCATTGTGCCTACTTTTCCGTTGAAGTGAATATAGGTGCTTATCAGGCCCGGGCCTTCGAGCTTGTATTTTGTATAGTCTCCGACCTGCGTTTTCTCGCCGGTCTTACTTACCGTCTCGGTCAGAAGATCGTTATATTTCTTTCCGTCAACGGTCGTCTCCAGGATATTCTCAATACCTTCGTTGGCCGGACAGGCCAGGGCGAAGTCCGCCAGGGATTGCGCTGCGGCTATAAAGTCATCGCTTTTTGCTACAAAATCCGTTTCACAGCATAGAGTGGCCATTGTTGCGGTCCTTCCATCGGCGCTGTTTTTACATACGACCAGTCCCTGGGACGTTTCCCGCTCGGCTCGTTTGGCTAAAGTAGCAAGACCTTTTTTACGGAGTATATTTATAGCCTCGTTTATATCTCCGTCGGCTTCCTGAAGCGCCTTTTTGCAGTCCATCATTCCCTGTCCGGACATCTTTCGCAGTTTCATAACCAATGCTGCTGAAATTTCCGCCATCTTAAAACTCCTGTTCTCATATTAATTTTATTGTTAAAGGAAATATTCCTGTTTGGAACATGATATTTTACCAACCGGAGTTAAAACCACCGGCTAAGTAACGACAAAGGCACCAATGAAAACCTCGTTTGCTATTTCCCTTTTTATGTGGGATTCTGCTGTTCTATCGGATTGCTTTGCGAAACCGACTCCGTGTTTTGCGTTGGGCTTTGCTCATCTGCGGCCGTAATTTCTGGTTTGTTTTCGCCTGCACGTGCCAATGCGGGCCTTTTCGAGCGGACTCGTCTGGGTTTGTGCGCCGGTTCCTGGCGAACAGTGACCATCGTTTTACCTATTGCCACAGCATCAGACAACTCGTTAAGGATCAAATCAACGGCCCTGATGGAATCATCGTTGGCGGGAATGGCTACATCCACTGTGTCGGGATCCGAATCAGTGTCCAGAAGTCCTATGGTCACAATCCCGAGTTTTTTCGCTTCCCGCAGGGCAAGATATTCTTTTTTTGCATCGATTACTACCACGGCACCGGGCAAACGGGACATATTTCGAACTCCCTGAAGGTTGGCTTTTATCTTCCGCATCT
Source organism: uncultured Pirellulales bacterium (assembly GCA_964570855.1). Lineage (GTDB taxonomy): Bacteria > Planctomycetota > Phycisphaerae > Sedimentisphaerales > Anaerobacaceae > JAFGPS01. The sequence goes on along the minus strand of CAZMZR010000065.1, from coordinate 9,303 downwards.
CGCGTTTTAGCCTTGATGCCTGCTTTTTGCTCTCGCTGTCCAGAGAGCCGTCTTCGGTCATAGCTTCCAATTGCTCTAATCTTTGAAGCCGTGAGCGTACAGTTCTGAAATTCGTAAGCATGCCGCCAAGCCAGCGTTGAGAGACATAGTGCATCCCGCACTTTTCTGCAATAACCTCAACGGCTTTCTGAGCTTGGCGTTTGGTGCCCACAAAGACAACATCTTTGCCGGAAGAGACAACCTCGGCAAGAAGCTGTTTGGCAACGAGTAGTCCTTCGAGGGTTTTTCTTATGTTGATAATGTGAATGTTACCACGCTTTGCGAAAATGTACGGAGCCATTTTGGGGTTCCATCGGCTCACCGCGTGTCCGAAATGCACCCCAGCGTTGATCAATTTCCGAGTTAGCTCTTTTGACACAAAAATCTCCAAAAACTTATATAATCAGGCTCATCATGCCCCACACAAACAGGCAAAGCTTGAAAAATAATGTAAAATGTAAAATATGTCAAGAATTTTTATGTGAAGATTTTTAATGGATTTGGGCGGGTTTTTCAGGTTGCCACCGTTATTTAAGGCGTTAATTCCGCTGAAATATAGAAAAAACCCGACCCCTGAACCGGAATCTTCGGTATTCGTCCGGATTGAAGCACCGGTTTGGAAACCGGCGGTTTTGAAGCAGCTTGTTAATACCAGACGGTAATTAAAATATTGGGCTCGGTCTTTTTTGCCTGTATTTCGCCTACAGTGACGTTTGTTCGTTTTATTTTAATATCCGGATTTTTCTTCAGCCATTCGGTGATTTGCTCATCGAGAAAATTGATGGCGCCCGCATGCAGCTTCGTGAAGAAGGTTCTTACACCTACAATTCTTTCGGTGGAGATAACATTTTCCGTCGGTTTTGTTACGGCTTGTTTTGTCACGTTTACCTTGGGGATTTCCACTGCTTTACTGCCGCCCAAATCGAGGGGCGTATGTGAAACGCCTGTTTCACCGGTGTCGGAGCTGTTATCAAGTGGAATCGAATCATTGAAGTTTTGATCATCAGAATTATTACTCTCGAAATTGTCCATAGACTTTCCTTCCAGAAAGGAAAAAAGTTACCATTTCAGTTCGAGCACCCGCCTGTTTCATGACTGCACGTTATATGAACACAACGGTGCTATTTTGCCGGATATTTTATTTTTATAGACAGTTATGCCTTGGATTCGACTTTAGCATCGGTTTTTTCGGTCTCGGTTTCTCCTTCCGGTTTTCTCGCTTCAACTGCCGCGGGTTTCTCAGGATGGTTCTTATCATCGGCCTCTGCTTCATTTTGGTTGGCTTGTTTGGCATCGGCTGTCGCCTTGTCGGCAGCGGCCCGGGCTTGGTCGGCGGCTTTGGTCTTTTCATCGGCTTCTGCCGCCTTTTTTTCTGCTTCGGTTTTAATCTTCTCCGATTCGTCTTTTGTACTTTGTAGTTCCTGTTCGGCTTTTTCTGTTCTTTTGTTGGCCTGCATAACAGCTATTTCGGCATCCGCCTTTACAACATTAGCTTCGAGACGCGCCTGTTCGGCCTCCTTGGTCTTTTGTTCCTGTGCATGCTGGCTGGCGTTGATTCCGAAGGGGTCTGTAATTATTTCCGACAGGCCGTTCGCAGAAGGTGCCGATGAATGTTTTCTTCTGATTTCGGCCATTATTTCTCCAATCGGTCTGCCGTTCGTGGAAATGGTCGGAGTCAGGATGAAAACAGTTTCAACTGCACGCTGCTCGGTGTCTTCGCCGGAGAAAAGAAAGCCGATAAGGGGCAGGTCCTTTAGTAACGGAACGCCGCGAGCGACGCCGAACTTTTCGGTTTTTCTTATTCCGCCTATGATAAGACTCTCGCCGGGTCGGATGCGGTTTTCTTTGCTGGTGATTTGCTTTTTGGTCAGAATCGGTACCTGCTTGACGCCGTCGGGTGTATTTTTGGCGCCGAGTATGATGTCCGTTTCCAGTCCGATATAACCGTCGGCATAAACGTGAGGGGTAATTTCGAGCGAATCGTTGACATCGACATATTCCGTCTCGGTTAGGACAACGGTGGTCGAGCCGGCGCCGGGTATGGTCTTGGTCACTTTTTGCAGCGGGACATGTTGGGTGGATTGAACGATTGCTGTTTTACCGTTGACAATTTCGAGAGTCGGATTCATCAGAATTTTCAAAAAGCCTCTCGATTCGAGCAGATCGACCAGGGCCGCGAAATCATGGGTCGTACTCAAATACCCTATCTTCAAGCCCATCCTTGCACGAATGAGTTCCCGCAACGAGGCTCCCGGGAATGCAGGCAGATATTCGTCGTCTGCTATTAGTTGCTGGACATCGGCACCGAAGGCCGTCCCGCCGGGTTTCAATGCGACATCCTCGCCGAATAAGTTTTCAATTGCGATGGTGGTTTCCCGGTCGAATGTGAAATCCGCATATATCTCGGAAATCAGGCAGTCAATTTTGACCTGTATAGGAGGCACATCCACCTGATTGAGTGTTTCAAGAACGGCCTGGGCGTCTTCGCGGGCCGGGCATCTTACGATTAGCTGATTGGTAGCGGGATTACTGCTGACGGTATAGTTTTCTATTTGTGTTTCCTTGCCTTTTTTATCAAAAAGCTTGGTCGCGAATTGTTCGTGGATGATTATCTTTAGTTCGTCGGAGGAATGATACCTGCAAAAGTAAAATAGCTTCCACTCAGATGTACCGCCGACAGTTTGCTCGACGATTTCTGGTGGTTTTTTATATACTTCGGGCATGGGAACGTTTGGGCCGGGAACACCTGTGATTTGTAATTTTAGGAGCGTCTCCCTGGCCTCATCTTCGGTGGATGTCTGGGCGAATAGTGAAATAAACCCACCAGAGAATAAAACAATGATTAAAACCACGGTTGCAATATGCCATCGGCTTCGGCATGCATTTTGGCTGCTGCCAATCATAATCTCACGACCAATCTAAAAACCCACGCTCCATTAAGTGTGCCCATCTGAGGCCGAATGTGACCGCCAAGTATAGACGGAGCGTTCAATATTGTATCCCCTAATGTCTTATCGTCAAGGAGGCTGATGAATAATTAAGAAAATAAAGCGTTTCTTTTAGACGAAAACATGGATTTTTGCTATTAATAGTGCCTATGGCGAAAAAGAATCATAGTATTACGGTTGGTTTTATCTCGTTGGGCTGCCCTAAAAACGCCGTTGACAGCGAGAGAATGCTTGCCGAAATAGCCCAGGCAGGCTTTTTGATAACTCCTGAGTCCTATAATGCCGATGTTGTAGTCATTAATACCTGTGCTTTCATCGCCCCTGCACAAGCCGAATCGCTTGATGTGATAAAGGAGGCGGTTGATTGCAAGACCGATCCGGCACAAAAGGTCAGGAAAGTCATTGTTGCAGGTTGTCTGCCGCAGAGGATGGGACAGAGAATTTTTCAGGAAATCGACGGTATTGATGCTGTTATCAGCCTTGATAAGCGGGATGATATCGCAAAAGTCATCAGGAAAGTTCTTTCCTCGGACCAGCCGACTCCCTTTTTTGAACAATCCCATGATCCAAACGAAAGCAGGATTCTCGACGACCGGACAAGGTTGCTTATCACTCCGGGCCATTGGGCGTACCTGCGAATCAGTGAGGGCTGCAATCATCGATGCAGCTTTTGCACGATACCTGCAATCCGTGGCCGATTCCGGAGCAAGCCGCCGGAACTTGTGCTCGCCGAGGCCCGGGAATTAGCTTCGGCCGGCGTGGTCGAATTGAATATTATTGCCCAGGACACCACATTCTACGGGCGCGATTTGAAAATAGATAGCGATCTGGCGGGCCTTGTGAGCCAAATCGAAAAAATAGACCACTTAAAGTGGATTCGGTTGATGTATCTATACCCTGCGGGAATCGATGGAAGACTTATCGAAACAATTGCCAACAGTGAGAAAATCGTTCCCTATCTGGATATCCCGATCCAGCACATCAGCGATACTATTCTCAAATCGATGCGCCGGTCTGATACAAAGGATAGCATTCGACGACTGATTGAGAACCTGCGAGAGGCGATGCCGGATATCGTATTGCGTACGACGATGATTGTCGGCTTTCCCGGAGAAACCGACCGGCAGTTCGAGGAGCTTCTGGATTTTATCGGGTGGGCGCAGTTCGATGCACTGGGCTGTTTCAGGTTCTATCCGGAAGCGGGGACTGACGCCGCCGGTTTGGACGACCAGGTTCCCGAAGCGATAAAAAAACAAAGGCTTGACGAATTGATGCTCTGCCAGCAAAAAATCGCCTTTGCAAAAAATCGGGGCCGTATCGGCAGCGAATTAGTTTGTCTGGTTGATTCGGTTGATAACGATGGTCTTGTCGAAGGAAGGTTTTACGGCCAGTCACCGGAGATTGACAGTATGTGTATAATAAATAAATGCTCAGCCGGGCCGGGTCGATTCGTAAAAACGAAAGTGGTTGGAACAAAAGATTACGACCTGATTGTCGAGTGGATTTAGTATTGAACTGTATCAAAAAGAGAAGTAAACTTGTGGCCATGTTAAAACTCATTCCGAACATATTGACTTTGGGTCGTCTTGTCCTGACCTTTGTTGTTCTTGTTATGATTCTCTATTCGCCCCATGTAGCGAATCAGGCCCTCTTTCTCGATATCGCCTTCGTCTTGTTCGTTATTTCGGGCCTGACAGATATTTTCGACGGTATCGCCGCCCGTCGGCTCAACGTGACGAGCAAGTTCGGCCGGATGCTCGACCCGCTCGTTGACAAAATCCTGGTCTGCGGGGCGTTTATTTGCTTTGCAGTAATCGGCCAGCCGACACTTTTCGGATTCGGCCCCGGCACGCTGGCTCTCATTCACTGGTCGGTGGCGGCCGTCCTGATTGCACGGGAGGCATATGTCACGGTGCTGCGGCATATCGCCGAAGCGAAAGGCATCAACTTCGCCGCTACCGCCTCCGGCAAAATCAAGATGTTCACACAGATTTTCGCTATCGGCACGGTTATGGTAAAAATGGCACACGTCCGTACGGCGACGTGGGGGTACTGGTTCACAACCGTGACATTTGCAATTATGATAGTCGTGACGGTTTTCTCCGGGCTTCGTGCGACGCAGCGCAGCCCCTGGAAACAGGCGGCGGCCAAATGATTCGCACCTTAAATTTTATCGATAATCATCTGCGCAACTTTTTTGCCTGATTCGAGCATCCCGCCGAAAATCGGCCCCATCCTCGGAAGGCCGTAAACGGCACAAACCACCATGCCTGCGATATAAAGGCCCGGGAAGATTTCCCCGGTCTGTTCCACGACGCCCGCCTCGGCCTTTGTGACGTCCATAAAACCTTCCTGTATCCCTTTCGGCAGGAATTCAGGATTTCTCTTTCGAAGCATGTGGACGACCTCCGCCGGGTGGCCCGTGGAATCGATAAGGAACTTCGATGCGATACAGAACGGGTCCACGTGTAGTTTGGCGAGTGTAATGGCCGAATGATTCACGACCACGCCCTCGACAGCGTCGCTTTTGATAATCACATCTTCGGCTTCTGTCAGGTTGAATATTTCAAGGCCCGCTTTCTTGGCCTGGTAGGTAAGAGCGCTTGCGAACTCTATCGAGTCGAATATGTACAGGCCCTTTTGTTTTTTCGAGGTCATTCCGAACTCCTTCGGAATCTCGTCGTCCTGGGTGACAACCACATTGAATCCCGCGGCGCCGCCCCAGATGCCGCCGCCTACCGAAAGCTTTCTTTCGATAAGAGCGGTTTTTATCCCGGCTTTGGCCAAGTAGTAACCGGCGGTCAGACCGGCCGGCCCGGCGCCGACAATCACCACATCATTCTCAAGATGCCCGGTCAGCTTCCTGTTATATTCTTCGATGATCGCTCTGGAAATTTCTGTTTCTATCATTTCCTTATCCCTTTCCCATTAAAAAAATATTCTGCATGCGCCAGGGGCATCTGTTACAAAACAAAAAGCACCCCTGCAAAAGGAGTGCTCAACAAGTCGAAGGTAAAAAGTAAAAAACGGTATCGAAAACAGATTTTTTTGACTTTTACCTTTCTTTGCCTTCCTTCGCGGGCATTACCCCGAGCAGGTTCATAGGGTCAACTCTCAGCTTGGGCCGTAATTAGTAACCGGCCGTTCGCTCCCCTGGCTTATTCAATTTTCGAATATGATTATATGTGAACTACAAACCGCTGCAACTATTTTTTTTAGAATCGATTTCCTACGCGTTTTTTTTATGTTCGCGGAGATGGAATTTTATATCGATTGCGGTTTTTAGCACAATCAGGACAAGCAGCAGGGCAATCGGCGAACCAAGAGCCATTGAGAGGAATCCGCCGGCTAAGATTGTTATGTGCATCACGACGACCCTCGCGTAGGGCTGGCCCATCAATTTGCCGGGATTGGCGTGTTTGTATTCGCCCTTGATAATATAGTTATAGACGAACGAGACGCCGTGACTGGCGAAAAGCGAGAGGACGCCTAACCTTACCGTCGGCGGAATTGTCAGCATTATGTGTTTTACAATATTAAACAGCATCTGCACGAAGACCAGAAGGCAGGGCCAGCTTTCGCCTGACATCGGCGGGCCCTGCTCGCCCTTGCTGAATATCGCCAGGATGAAGAAGCCGTGAATTGCGGTGAAGCCGCCATAGTGTACGATAAAGAACGGGATTAGAAACAGCTTGCCTAAATGCTCGATTGGATACCTGACTTTGGCGAAAGCCATTTTTAGGACGTTGTAGAAACCGACCGCTAAATTCTCCGCCCAGTACAGCAGCACGATATAAAATGCGCTCCACTTAAGGAACAAGACTCCCACTAAGGGAATTACATTCGCCGCCAGCAGGGCCAGCACCGGGATATTCATCCACAAAAACCCGCCTTTTGCGGGCATAATAACCGACATGAGTTTTTGCTTCGAAGACTTCATAAAGTATTTTCCATCTCAAATAGCATCAGCCGTTTGGGTAAGATAACAAATCTTCTTTGATAGCGTGAGAATTATTTAGGCGAAAAGACTGTCATATCGGCCCCATCGTTGGGAAATTGGCTTTGTTTTTTAACCACGGATTTCGCGGAGCACATGTTTTTTGCTATAACCTTTTTATTTCAAAGAACTTGTGCTATATTACCCATATTAACATTGGGTTTGTTTTTTCAAAAAAGGTCGATTTGTAGAGAGTTCTCTACATCTGTCGAATCGTTTCTTTTGTAACCCGCCAATAAACTTGTCCTGAACAACAGTCGAAGGATTGGCGGGCTAAATATTGGACATTCGACATCAATTTGTTTCTGGATTCCCTCCCTTTGATTTTCGATTTACCCCGTGAGATAGGCTAAAAGCCGCCATCTCATGGGGTGAACTATGAACTATTTACCCCTAAAAGGTGAACAACGAACCATCCTTAGTTCGTTACATATTTTATCCAAAAACCGCCGTATTGCAACCAAAATCCCCGTTTTTAATGCAAATTGTCCTTTAGTCACCGCCGCTTAGTTTTTTTTCGCAAAACTGTTAAAATACCATGAATTCGACTTACTCTGGTAGTTCATGCCGTAAATCTGAGATTAGATTAGTCGATTGTATAGATAGTTTGTATGAACCTCTGATAACAAGCTGAAATGACCGAGAAAAGACGCTAAAAAATGAAATCTGACGGATCAAGCGGAGACTTTGTTTTAACCAAAAAACAAAGCGGGGCTGACCGAGAAATATTCCGCCAGTTTTTTGATATGTGTTTTACTTAATGTGCGCTGTCCTCGAAGAAGTGCAGGCCCTAAAGTTCTGCTGCCTAATATGCGTCCCAGGTCTGAGCCGCTCATTTGGTTCTCTTCCACAAGGAATTCTAGTATCTCTTGAGGACTGTATTTTGACATCTCTAAATGTTTTTCTTCGTAATCGGCGATAATTTTCGTCAATATTTCAAGATAGTCAGCCTGCTCGGAAGTCAAATCGTCACGTGATGCCAGCTCGGTTGCAACATTAAGTGCTTTCTGATAATCACTTTTTTTATGAATTGGCCGAAGCACAAAAAAACTTTTTTGTAAGCCAAGAAAGCTGGCAGGAATGCGACCGGTATGATTGTTTATTTTTTGTGTGGCAAGGCCCATATTTAATCCTTCCATTTGCCCTTATTGTATTGGCTATGAGTTAAAGCAACTTCAACAATAACAATCTGTCCTTTAAAATTCACTATAGTTACTAATCGATATTTGTTACCACCGATATTAAAAACAACAAACTTTCTTGTTCCTACAGGCACTAAATCAGCCGTTCTGAAAGTCGATTTTAGTTGTGACCAATTGTTCCACTTTGCCTGTTTAACAGCCTGAACCCACTTTTCAAGGGGCTTCCTTGCTTTGTGATGGCTTTGCCAAAAGCGCTCCAGATTAGGTAATCCTATTACCCGCATGTATATATTATGTATACATTTCGGCAGAAAGTCAAATAAAAATATTATTTTTACAGGATTTTATAGTTTTTTTGCTCAGATACCCCCTTATTGGCCTGATTCAAGGCATGTTAAAAATTTACCGCGTACCTTTAATTCTGATAGAGCGTATTCTAATGTTACGAGTTAGAATCTTTTCTGTTTGCTTTTGATTGTTCTATACGCTTGTTCATTATTTCTCTTTCCTTTTCTCTGTCGGTACGAGTATATATATCAGCTTTTATTTTTTTAAATCCAGTTGTGATATGATAGATGTCGTTATGAATTTTTTCAAGGCTTTTAGCTATTGAGTAAAGGTTAGGAGTTCCGATTTGCGTCATACCTTTCATTTCTGATAAATCAATAAAAGCTTTTTCGTTGTATTTTTTTCTTGTAACGCTTTCATATGTAATTTCAAACTGAAAGATTGACTTTATCTTTTGCTCAAAATCTTTTGTCATTTCAGTATATTTTGAGTATACTTTCTGACTCGGGCCTAAGTAGTTTAATCCTTTTTTAAAAAAAGTTGTATCCATGAACTCAGAAAGTAGTTTTTTTGCTCCTTCGTCCCCACCAAGTACTTTCGGGTTGAAAGTCACATTAATTGCCGGACCTAATCCAATATTTTTAATACGGAGTCTTATTATGTTTATTGCTTCCTCAAGGGGCTCGATAACCATTTCAATTCGTGGTTCTGTTTGAACTTCACGTATCTTTTTGGTTTCAATGACTAAGTAGGCTGTAAGTAAAGCATAGACCACGGTTGAAAGTGCTACTACAGCAGTAAAAATGATAGTAATAGCCCCAGAGTTTTGGTTTAAGTAATTAAATAAGTTATTCATTTCTATTTAATCCCTTTTTATATATGAAATATA
>CAZMZR010000064.1:6784-19587 GCA_964570855.1 uncultured Pirellulales bacterium | reverse complement strand
TCACTTTAATTTACTTTTTTTATCTTATCATTCCTGCAAAACCCATGAACGCCAAAGTCAGCAAACCGGCGGTAATCAGTGTAATGGGGGCGCCTTTGAGACAGCCGGGGACATCGGCGAGATTGAGATTTTCACGAATGCCCGCCATGATGCAAATCGCCATCGTAAAACCAATTCCGGCGCCGAAACTGCGAACGACCGCATCGAGCAGACTGTCAACTTCCCAGAGATTGATAAACAGACACAATCCTAAAATCGCACAGTTGGTCGTAATCAACGGTAAAAAAATCCCGAAGCTGTCATACAGTGACGGGAAGAATTTGCGCAGGTACATTTCCACGAGCTGCACGGCGCCGGCAATAACCAGAATAAAGCAGACATACCGCGTCACTTCAAGCGGTGTGCCGATAAGGAGCAGATGGTCAATCAACCATGTCAGCGTACCGCTTAGCGTCACGACAAATGTCACCGCAAGGCCCATACCGAGGGCCATATCGATTCTGCCCGAAACGCCGAGAAACGGACAAATACCGAGAAATTTCGTCAATACAAGATTGTTCACCAAAACAACCGAGATAAAGCCTAAAAGCAAAGTATTAAATGTATCCATAAAACTACCCTTTTAGCTGGCCTTTTTTACTGACGAGATTCACAAGCCCCAATAAAAGTCCCAGAGTTATAAATGCCCCCACCGGCATACTCATCGCAGCCCACGGCACGAACCATCCGCCTTCTTTGAGCAGGGAAAGAATTTGCACTTCGAATATCGCACCGGTCGAAAGCAGCTCTCTTACAGAAGCAAGGACACATAAACTTAGTGTGAATCCTATACCCATTCCAACAGCATCGACAATACTGACTATAAGGCCGTTCTTGCTGGCGCAGGCCTCCGCCCGGCAGATAATAATACAATTAACGATAATAAGCGGGACATAGGGCCCCAGCACTTCGCTCATCATCGGTTGAAATGCCTTGAGGAACAAATCCGCTATGGTCACGAATGCCGCTATCGTAAGGGTGAACATTAAAATTCGCAGGTGCGGTTTGAGAAGATTCCTCATCAGGCTGACCACAATGTTACTGCACAATAATACAAAAATCACACAGCAACCCATCGTAAAAGCGGGCTTGACCGCGGCGGTCACCGCCAGTGTCGGACACATTCCCAGTAAAAGCCTGAATACGGGATTTTCACGCCACAATCCGGCAAGCAGCGTGTCCTTATAAAGACCGGCGGGAACTGTACTTTTATCCGTCATTGCCAACAAGCCCCTTTGTCTGAATCTGATTTTTTATCTGAGGCAGGAACGTATTTACGATATGAACAACGGCTTCACTGCTAATCGTAGCTCCGCTTATCGCTACAATTTCAGAATCGACTTTTTCCGAATCACCCGTTTTGGACAGAACGAGCTTTTCCGCCGGCGCGCCTATAAACTGATTTCGATAAAAGGGAAGTTTTATCTGGTCTCCAAAACCGGGAGTTTCATTACTCGCAAGCACACCGAAGCCTTTTAGTTTCTCGAAACCGGCATCAACCGCCAGGACCAGTTTAATCTTATCGGCAAAACCCGACCCCTCGCATTTGAAGGCCCAGCCGACACATCTGCCGTCATCAGCGACGGCTTTCTTAATAGTTATCGCCTTTTGTTTGCCCTTACCCAAATCCACCTCAACTTCTTCCAAAGCTGTTTCAAAACTCGCAGCTTCCGGCAGCATTTCACCGGCGAGATTATTGAACTTATCTTCTTCATTCTGCAGAATTTTGCCCTGCCAGGCGGCGTTCGCCACCGCTATTAAAAGGCCGAAGAAGAACGATGCTACAATCAGCAGCCAGCTTTGTTGGAAAAAGAATTTTATCTTAAACATTTCGAAACCTTTTCTGTCACTAAGGCACTTAAAAGTATAAAGTACTTAAAGTGTAAAGTGCCTAAAGTTTCAAAAATCAATATACGAATTCCTTTTTTAGAATTTACTTATTAGCGGCGGACGTGAAGATTCCTAGTAACTCACCACATTCTTCGTATTCCCACTTTACTTTTACCCAGGAAAGCCATTTTACCTTTATAATCACTTCCAGCCAGTACTGTGTTTCACTGGCTTCGCTCTGGCATATTTTAATCTTGTTCCTGAAATCTGCCTTGCTCCTTGCTCGATTTGCTTCTCGATAATTTGCTCCAATGGACGTTCCGGATTTTGTGATTTGTGTCCGTATAACTCTCGCCTCGGGCGTATTGGGCAGAGTCCTTGATAGATGGATTATACGCACGGCAAATTTTCGCGTTCGTTGTTCAAGTTTCCTGGCAAATTCCTTATTATCCATAACTTTAGTCACTTTAGTTCACTTTAGGCACTTTAATTCTATACCTGAATTCTTGTCTTAAAGGATAAAATTTAATTCATACCCGGCTTGCCTCCTGCGGGAATCCGCTTGAATAATCTGTCAATCAGCGGCGTCACTGCGTTCATCAGCAAAACAGAATACATTACGCCTTCCGGATATTCACCGACAATTCTTATCAGCATTGTTATAGAACCGATACCGATGCCAAAAAGCCACATTCCCCTGCGGGTCAAAGGTGCGGTAACAGGGTCCGTTGCTATGAAAAACGCTCCAATTAATAAACCGCCGCTGCATAAGTGAGTTAAAGGCGAAATGTAAGCCTCGGAATTTATTAAATAAGCGATTGTACCAAAGACAAAAGCAGAGAGTATGACAGCCAATGGTATATGAAAGCTGATTGTCCTCCTAATGAGTAAATAAAGACCGCCGATTAAAAGGGCAAGAGCACTTGTCTCACCGAGACAGCCGCCAACTTCACCGGTAAATACGGCTAAAAGCTGCTGGTTTACCTGTGGTGCCCCGGATTCGGTTTTCTGAGCTTCTTTACTTAAAGCCAGTGGAGTAGCCTGGGCACGTGCATCTATCGTGTTCTGAGCCGATACTTTCGGCATCGTCGAATCCATTGTAGCCGGGACCATCCAAGTAGTCATCATCATACCGAATGAGGCGGTAAGAAACGCCCTGCCGACCATCGCCGGATTGAAGATATTGGCGCCGAGTCCGCCGAAAACCATTTTTCCTATCGCTATGGCGAACACACTGCCTATTATCGCCGCCCAGACAGGAAAGCCCGGCGGCAAAGAGAACGCAAGAATTATACCCGTAACAACAGCACTCAAATCGTCTATCGAATTAAGCTTTTTGCGAATTACATTGCAAATCCATTCAGCAACCATCGACGAAACCACGCAGGTGACGACAAGCAAAATTGCGTGTATGCGGAAATAATATCCTGCCGCGACCATCGCAGGAACAAGACCGACGATAACATCAAGCATCACGCTGCGGGTGGAAAGTCCCTTGCTGATATGCGGCCCGAACGAAACTGTTATATCCCTAAGCATATTTAATCTCATATTTCATCGTGCGTATTGCGCTATACGCGACGAACATTATTGAGGTATCTTCTTCTTTTGCCTGGCAAGAAAGATTTTTCCCGTTTTTATATATCCTGTAATTTCGATATTGGCCGGGCAGACATAACTGCAACAGCCACATTCTATACACGCACTCATGTAGCAGGCCTCCGCCACATCCAGGAGGTTATTTTTTACTGCGTGCGCGATCTTTGTCGGATTCAAGTTCTCGGGGCAGGCCTGCAGGCACCTTCCACAGCGAATACAAGCGGTTTGTCGCCTGGTAAATTTGGCTTTGCCCATTTGTTCCTTGGTTATTATGGTTATGGCTCCGGTGGTTTTTGTGACGGGTGTCTCCAAATCGGCAATCGCTATGCCCATCATCGGTCCGCCAAGAATCACTCTTGCTGATTTTTGTGTCACTCCACCGCAAAAATCAATGAGCTGCCCGACCGACGTCCCTATAGAACAAAAGTAGTTTCCCGGTCTGGCGATAGCCTCTCCTGTAACGGTAACGATCCTATGGGTCAGAGGCTGACCTTCAACGACCGCTTCGGCAATAGCGGCACAGGTGGCGACGTTAAGGACCAGAACACCTATCATCGGTGGAATGCCACCCGTGGGGACGTTCTTTTTCAGAATCGACCTGATAAGCTGCCTTTCGCCTCCCTGTGGATATTTAGTTTTGACCGGTACAACTTTAATGCCGTCGCTTCGACCGGAACTCTCCAAAGCCCTGTTCATAGCTTCTATCGCTTCGGGCTTGTTGTCTTCTATACCGACAATAACTTCCGGGCAGCCGGAAGCTTTTTTGGCAAGTTTGATACCGGCGATAATTTCATCGGTCCATTCAAGCATAATACGATAATCGCAGGTGATATACGGCTCGCACTCGCATCCGTTGACTATCATTATCTTTTTAGGCAATCTCGGATTCGGCTCAATCTTTACCCTGGTTGGAAATCCGGCCCCACCCATGCCGACAATACCGGCCTGACGGACGGCCTCGCATATCTGTTCGGCCGAATAATTGTTTACATCAAAACCATCCTTCAACTTAAAATGCGTCCGTTTTGTCGGATTGTCGGGAAACGCCTCAATAACTATTGCCGGGCTTCGGCCCATGACTGCATGAGGCCGCAGAGCTACTTCCGTAACTTTGCCGGTAATAGGAGAATGAACGGGGGCCGAAACGAATGCATCGCAATCGCCGATTTTTTGCCCCGCCTGAACCATATTGGCTTTTCTGACCAGCGACCGGCAGACTGCACCTATATGCTGGCTGAGCATTACAGCGACTTGTGTAACAACGGGCCCGGGCTGTATCGGGCTCTCACATGTCAGGTCCTTTTTTTCAGGTGGGTGTATCCCGCCGGGAAAACTCAATCTGCCTTTAGTAGCAATACTCATATCCGGAATAATCTAAGTCGAATTAAGTTTCTTATTTATCGCTCTTGTAACAAACACACAAACAGAAGTTACCAGCAGTGCCACAAGAAAACCGACGGCGGTTTGCAGCTTTTGTGCATTCACCGGATCGCCATTCTGTGAAAAAAGCAGGTTGCCGCCAGCCGCTGAAAAAATTTTGTCAAAAACAAACAGAGAAACAATAAAAACAACCAGTGGCAATAGAAATGCTACGATAGTTTTTGTTACAACCGAGGGACACGTAGAGTTATCCAATCGGCGGTAAACTTCCCGGCAGTCGTGTTTTTGACGGCAATTATGACAAAATTCCTGCTGAACCATATTACTTCCACATGCAAAAACACATCTTATAATAAAAGAAATAAGTTTTTTAAATAGAAATATCCGCAAACGGCACAAAATTATCTGTTAAACAAAGTCTGCTGTGAACCGCCCGGGCTATATGATTAAAAGCGGATGCAATTCTCCCGGACCAATCCAGCCCATTTAACATTACCTCTTGTGTAAAAAAAATACCCAACCATAATCATATAATTGGGCCTAAATCGAACACTGATTTATTATTCAAAACAGGTATATAAAAAATTACATACAATTACCTGCCTGAGTTTGATATACAGATTGTAATATTACCAAATTAATTCGGGAGAAGTCTGCTTAGCCTCTCTCGGCAAGCCTTGCTTTTCTGGTTTCCTCAGTTTTACTGTGTTTACACTCGGGACAACGATCTTCCAAATCGTTAGGAACGATGCCCTTAAAGAAAATAATCCCACATTCCGGATTGGAACATTTTATAGCTTCGAAGCAACTTTCCTGGCCGCATTTTTCACAAGGTATTGCAATCCTGGTCTGCCCGATAGAAGTAAATCGTTCTTCCACTTCTGCGTAGTACTTCCTCTTGCTCATCTGATACTCAGCTTTACAGTCCGGATTGTTGCACTTAACCCAAACCATCTCATCCGCATCAATACTTGAGATGCCACCCGAACCTCCGGAGAAAATGAACTTATAACCCACCACAGCGGCAACCAAAAAGCAAATGATAATAATAATGATATATATCGAATTTTTACTCATTCTCAGATCTCCCATTAATATACAACAGCGCTGTTAGAGAACAGTGTTGTCAGGTTATTACTTTCTGTATTATTTGTCAAACAGTTTTCCCGAATTAATGCTACGGCTAAATCCCCGTCGCTCCCGACGGCATTTGCAGAATCCTGGCCGGTTCCTCGGGAAAACCCGTGCGTGCCGAAAGATATGCCGACTCAATCACAGCCATATTCCTGAGACTTTCCCTTCCGCTGCTGCAAAGCTTGTTATTATCGGGCGACAATATGCTCAGTGCAAAATTATTCAGTGAATCCTTCATACAACTTAGCTGATCATTATCGTAATCGATCTGCTCACAAACTCCACCCTGTCCGTCGTTGATTGTCAGTTGTCCTTGATTAACCGTCAGAATTATGTCTTTACCATAGAGCCGTAAAAGCTCCTGCTTTGGCCCGGTTCCGCTTCGCCGAGAAGCGATTAAACTGCCAATGAATGTATCGTCATATTTCATCGTCATAACGGCCGTATCTTCCGCCAGATATAACCTCTGTTGTTTATCCTGAGCCTGATTGCTTTGCAATGAATAAACCTGCTGGGGCACACCGAAAATCCATAATATCTGGTCTATTATTTTATAACAGTTGTGCAGAAGAACCCCCCCGCCTGCTAACTTCGGGTCACTTTGCCAACCGGGATAACACTCATCACCGAAGCTGCAAAAAACATTCAATAGAAAAAGCTGTTCTATTTTGCCCTGCTTAATTAACTCATATAAGGCAAGAAAGCTTTTTGCATACCGACCGGGATTGGCAACGGCAAACCTGATATTTTCATCTTCACTCAGGCGGACAAACTCCACCGCCTCTTCAAAGTCCCTCGCCGCCGGGGCGAGCTTGAGAATATTGAAGTTCTTCTTCATCGCCAGCCGTATATGCTCATCGCAACTATGCATACCGGCAGCCACCAGTAAAGCCCGGCTTTCATGATCTATGTGGGAATCCAATGTCGTTATCAATTGCCGATAATCGTCGTATGCAGCACATTGATATCTTTCGGCTGTTTTCTCGGCAAGATTTGTATCAGTATCGGCAACAGCCTCAATCTCGAAATAATCAGAGGCGCTGGCCGCTTCAAGCAGGGCTCGACCTCGTTCATCGAGACCAAGTACGGCAGCTTTTAATTTAGCTTCAACCATCTTCTAAACCGTGCAAACGTCGATTTTTTTAAATTAATAACCTCCCTTATAAGACTCAGTATGTTAAACATTCTACATTTCTTCGGAGAAAATGAAACTTTTTAAAAACATTTTAATACAGGTCCAATCCTATGGAGATACCTCGTGTGGTTATTTTCAGCCTGTAATCGTTATATCATCAAGCTATGCCGTTAACCTGATTATCGGAACTTCCGGGATTTTATGAACGGTAAGTCCATTTCAAGCAAACGCTTGGGAACCAAAGAAGGTCGATCTGACAATAATTGAATCACAACTTTTTACTCACCTGTTTATGAAATGCTTCGATTATCAGCCGGATATGATTATTTTTTTTATTTCTATTGCACTGTAGTTCAGTCCGTTAGTATAATTAAGGATAGTTAGGGATACTATTTCGTCTCTCAAATATTATTCCTATTTAAAAAGCCGAGAGACAAAATTTACGGCCGTTAGAAGGCCCAAGGAGCACAGTAGTGAGTACAGGTACAGTAAAATGGTTTAACGGGAAAAAAGGTTTTGGATTTATCACACCTGATGGCGGCAGCGAAGATTTGTTCGTTCATCACTCAGAAATCAAGACGAACGGTTACGCCACTCTTGAAGAAGGCCAAAGGGTAGAATTCGAGGTTGGACAGGGTAAAAAAGGCCCTTGTGCGACCAATGTAATCCCTGGTTAATTCAAAGCGAAACGCCGAAAAACCAACGGGTCCCAAAGGAAAACGGGACCCGTTTGATTTTAACATATAACACGCCGATTATCCCTTCAATCCACCTCCTGATTAAATCAGCTTTGAGCCGGCCGAAGTATCGAAGGGTATTACCGGGTTTTTGGGCGAAATACAAATACCGAAAAATTAACCGGTTATCGAAAGACAACAATTAAAAACTGCGGAGCATAAGAATCCGGAGGTCTAATCATTTTTCTGCAATTTTTGTTTTTGATAGCTTAAGATATTAGGAGCAAATTGCGCATGCAAAGAAATAAAAATTGACTGTTAAACGCCTGTGCAAGCACATTCACCCAATATCACATTTATATCGTATTGACTGACTCAGCGTTAAAAAAATATCCGACTTTGCAGATTAATAAGTAAAAGGGGCTTATACCGAATTAATCGATATAAGCCCCGAAATTTCCTAAAGGAGGTAATCCAGTTTTTCTTCACTTGGTGCTGTAAATCCAGTGATTATCCCTTTAACACTTTACGGAATGGCAAGAAATGCTACTCCATTTGCCGTTAAAGCTCGATCGAATATCATAACCTCATCAATCAGGCCGTCCCAGAAACGATCTTCATATGTAATATTTGCCCCAATCCTAAAGGGGTCAGTACTGACACCTATGCCGACATCATTTGCGAGGGTGCCGTCAACCACTCCATCCAAATATAAAGTAATCGTAGTACCATCAAATGTTCCACAGACATGATGCCACTCGTTCATACCCACTTGGGTGCTTCCATTGACTCCGTAGTTAGCAGTTGTGTAGTGATTGATACCAAAGTGGAAACTCGTCGAACTACTATTGCTGGAAATCCGATATGCATCTTCACCCTTGACTACAGCAGGAGCCCACGCTTGTGGGAGCGATCTTATATTGACCCATGTGGCGACTGTAAGCTCTCCCGTGATGTCAAACTTACCATCAGGATTATTACAGTCCACCTGGTCATCGCCGCTAAGATCTATTGCTAAACCAACATGTCCTTCGACAAAAATCGGATCGCCCATAATTACACCATCAAGCCCGTTGCCGGAACTATCCGTGGCGTCACCTTCCATTGCATAATGTGCAACCAAACCTTCGGTGCCGGGATCAATCGGTTCAGCCGGTTCCAATGCGGGTTCATTAGGCTCTTCAGGCTCTTCAGGCTCTTTAGGTTCTTCAGGCCTGGCCACATACAACCTGTACCCGATACCGTCATACCAAGTACGGGCAGCACCGTAAAGATGGTTTGGATCGTCATCGATATAAACGTCGATCACGTTAGTAGCGCCCGTAGTGCCAAGTTTTACCTGCCACAAAGTTCGGTTGTCCTCAACTAACAACGGCACAGGCTCTTCAAAGTCTTCCGCGAGAGCCAACGTTGCTTCCCCATTGGGGTCATTAGCAAGATAAAGCGGCAAGTCACCTTCGAGGTTCTCTAAAGAAGCCTGTATGCGCCACTGATCGCCGTCGGCCCAGAGATAGACATACACATCATATTTATCCTCCGGCACGTCGACCGACGTCATCAGGCGCGGGCAATCTTCTGTATTGCCGTTACCCTCCCAGCTACCGCCGGCCTCGAAAATGGTACCAGAATTTGCATAAGCTCGTTTGCGCCAAAGGCCATCGGCGCCGCTGCCTGCTGTACCCGGATCATCGGCCGTAAAAACTTCGCCCGTAGCCAGGGTGGTGTTGGCAGCTACATTGGGATCGCTTGCATCAGTAGCATCCACATAGGTAATATTGGGTATTGCGGGCTCATAGCCGATACCGTCGTACCAAGTACGAGCATTACCGGTAATGTGGTTGGGGTCGTCATCGATATAAACGTCGATTGTCGTAGTAAGCCCCGTAGTGCCAAGTTTTACCTGCCACAAAAAACGATTGCCCTCAGCCAACATCGGCACAGGCTCCTCAAAGTCTTCTGCGAGAGCCAATGTTGCTTCCCCATTGGGATCATTAGCAAGATAAAGCGGCAAGTCACCTTCGAGGTTCTCTAACGAAGCCTGTATACGCCACTGAGCGCCAGTATCGTCGCACCACATATAGACATACACGTCATAGTTACCCTCCGGCACGTCGACCGATGTCACCAGACGAGGACAATCTTCTGTGTTGAGGTCAGCCTCCCAGCTACCGCCGGACTCGAATATACTACCCTCATTTGCATAAACACGCTTGCGCCAAAGACCATCGGCACCGCTGCCAGCGGTTCCCGGATCATCGGCCGTAAAAACTTCGCCCGTAGCCAGGGCGGTATTGGCAGCTACATTGGGATCGCTTGCATCAGTTGCATCCACATAGGTAATCCCGATAGGTACGGCTTCATAGCCGATACCGTCATACCAGGTACGGAGATTACCACCATTTGCCGGATCGCGATCGGCATAGTCGTCGATATAGACGGTGATCGCGGTTGTAACGCCGGTAGTGCCGAGAGGTATCTGCCACAACGTACGGTTGTCCTGAGTCAACATCGGCACAGGTTCCGCAAAGTCTTCCGCAACAGCCAGGGTTGCTGCTCCATTGGGGTCATTGCAGAGGTATAGTGGCAAATCACCCTCACTGTCCTCCAACGAAGCTCCCATAAGCCACTGAGCGTCGCTGGCGGTTATCATATAGGCATAGACTTTGTACTTTCCTCGCGGCACCTCGACAGTCGTCATCAGGCGCGGACAATCTTCTGAATTGTTGCCGCCCCAGTCGCCGGCTGCTTCGAATATGGTGCCTCCATTCGAGAATGCTCGTTTGCGCCAAAGACCATCGGCGCCGCTGCCTGAGGTGCCCGGATCATCGGCCGTAAAAACTTCGCCCGTAGCCAGGGCGGTATTGGCAGCTACACTGGGATCGCTTGCATCAGTTGCATCCACATAGGTAATCCCGGCTGAAACGCAAGTTGCATAAACCATGAATAGCGCAAAAACAGGTACTATACATAAAAATTTCTTACGCATGATAAGCCTCCTTAAAAAAGTCACAATATATACAAACAATTAAGATTTTTACCTTAACTCACTCTTCTTTTAACAAATATCTGCCCAGGATAAATGTTTAACGATTTGACTATACCTCCTTCCTTCAAAAACCAATAATCAGTTATTGAAAGGTAAAAATCAAAAACTGCAGAGCATAAGAATCCGGATGTCTAATCATTTTTTGCTCTGATTTGCCCTGCGAATAATTCGAAGAAAAAAGTCCGTCCCTGTGTTTTTATTAAAGCAAATCTCGGACTTCAATAAACAATATATCTCGAACGACTTTACAATCAAACAAAACCGGGACCTATATTTGTCCAACAAATATAGGCCCCCAATACTATACAAACCGCTTACATTAACAACATAATCAAACGTCAATCACAATTTCAATGCTGCTTTTCGCTCTTACTATTATTGTGACAGTTGATATAGACGAATATCGTCAAGGAACAAAATCCCTTCTGTTCCGGTCGCACCGGTTTTTTCCATGCCGATAACAAGTTGCGTAATATTCGAGAGATCGATTCCAAATTCATCCAGGTCGATACTCCACTGTGTCCATGCTCCCGCAGACAAGTCGGCTGTATTGCCGTCATATACCACCTTGGCATTATTGAGTTTCACGTATAACTGTTCATTGGAAGGATCCGGATTGTTGGGATCGCCATAGAACCACAGTTCCAGCGTGTCAATACCTTTCTGTGCCCAATTCTGTCCGGTCGACATATAGCTCGAACTCAACGTGACCTCCGAGTAGCTTGCAACGGTGTTATTATATAAAAATGGGGCCGATTGACTGCCGCCGTTTACGGTATTTACGTCTACGAAATGCTCACCGTTGGCAAAATCGGGATCAGGGTAACCGATCGTACTGCCGTTGACCGTGGGATCATTATATCCGTCGGACCAGGCCAGATATATCCTGTTACTACCTTCTTCACCTTCATTACGGTCGTTGTATGCCTCGAAATCGTCAACAACAAGATAATTACCTGTTGTAAAGCTCCATACTTCACTTCTGTACAGCATATCCGGTTGAGCCGTATTGATATCATCAACTCGCCAGGAGTAAGTTGTGTTGAAATCCAACAGCTCAGGTTCATAGTTGCTTTCAGAAACGTTGGCAAAAACGACGTTCGGGTAGTCGGCCAGATTATCTACGTTGACATTGCTAATATCTTCCATGCTGGTGCCAAGATATACGTTATGCGACTGGGCATGGATACCCGACGACCATTTCAGGACAAGATTCGTCTGCAAATCAACAGTACCATTCTGAGGAACTGCACCATAAGAACTATTGGGTAGGAACGGTGAGACGTAACTTCCATGAATAATCTCTTGTTCGCGAATGCCGGGTCCCCGCCAGGCCACCTGGAAATGTTCCCAATTGGCTCCATGCTTCCATATCGCCATGATGTAGTATTTTTCACCGGCAACCAGGGAGACCGGATCGGATATGTGGGAAAACGTATTGTAGGACCCCCAGACAAGTTCACGACCAAGCAATTGTACGTTGCCGGGGTCATCGTCCGTACTCAGCCATAATTCGCCCTCATTTGAACAGGTGAAATAGAACGTGTAATCGCCGGTAATCGGCACATAGAGCCAGCCATGAATTCGGCCGCCATAATTGGCGCCAACAGCACTATCCCCGGTGTCAAACGACGTTAATTCTTCAATACGTGTTGGATTTGACGGATAATCCGCGTTTCCAGTGAGGTCGGTCACAGCGGAACCGGTAATACCTTCCCATATCTCCATGACGACTGTACCCAAACTTTCAAGAGTTGTGGTAAAGCTCCAGATATCGCCCGGATATGTTTCCAAGTAATCGGATTCGTCAATCCGCCAGTAGTAAGTCGTTTCGAGTTCGAGCAGGCCGGGGTAATAATTCGGATCGATCACAGTACCTTTGTCAGTCCCGCCGGTGCCGGCCTGGACATCTTCAAGGCTATCGCCGAAATACACATGATGGTTAATCGAACCTGCGCCGGGA
>CAZMZR010000064.1:0-6684 GCA_964570855.1 uncultured Pirellulales bacterium | reverse complement strand
GGATTACTCGCGCCCGACAGTTCGGCGGTGTTTTCATTGGGCCCGGCTACCAAGATGATTGTACCGGTGCCGTCTGACTGAGCTGTTCCGGTAGAGGCATAGTAAGCCGCACTTGTAGGTGCGGATCCAGCACTGAAGCCGGCTGTTAGACAAAATTCCCCATTGGCTGTCCAGTCTGCTATTCTATCGCCTCCGGTTCCGCTGCCTGTATCATATGCATAAATAGTTATCTGGTAGGTTTCATTGGGTGAAAGACCCGATAACGTAATCCTCATATCACCCGGTCGGGTAAAGAGAAAATCACGATAAATAAGCTCGTATGGGATTCCGGTTGGTGCGCCGCGCCAGCGTGCATCAATAGAACCGGTAAGGGCGGCAACTTCAACTGTAATACCATCTATTACCGAGCCGCTGTCTGCGATAGTAAAAGAAGTGAAGCCCGGCTCTGTTTGCGCTTCGATATTATTGTTACTAAAATCCAGAAGTAAAAATGGATATTGTGCGTTCGCAATTTCACCGGTTACGCCGCAGACGACCATTGCCGCAAGCAATATGCGGAACATCATATTTTTTCCTGTTCTTTTTTGTGTTTCTCCATTCCTGTTTAACATGCTTGTAATGTTCATACTCTCACCCTTTCAAATAAAAACTTCCATTTAGTTGCAATAACAATAAACACCTCGTTCATACATCAACAGATCTTTGCCGGAATCACCTGACCACGAACGACAAAGATAACATCATGAAAAAGTATATAACCCAAACCACAGAAATATCAGAGTGGACCTGTTATCAGAACAGAACAACTCAAACGTAATAATATAAAATCCCTCCCCTATCTGCAAAAAAGCACAAACACTCACTGTTGTGCCCAAATCAAACAAGAAAACTCTTGTTGTTTTCAACAAGCGTTAATAACTGCGGTTTTTTTCTTTTGAGTTCTTAGCTTTCAGGCTCTGCCTGTCGAAAACACCATCAAACAACGCGTTGTTTCTTGTTTGAATACGACCTTCAGCCAGCGGGGATTAAGGCTCCTTCAACCTTTCAGTAATTTCTTTCTTTTATGAAAAAAGATATGTCGCCGTCATACTTTGTGGCGAGCATATAATAATCGCTGTATTTTCGATAATCAAAGCTTCAATATTCTGTATTGACAAATAATCAGTTTTCTCCTCCTGTTTGTCAAAAGAATCAAATAACTCGTTCGACTCATGTAAGACACGCGACGAAGAGCGATTTTTTAATAATCCTTAAAGCTTCGCATCCACTGAGGCCAGTCTTCCGGCTGCATACCGCCGACTGTTGTATAGGTATCGGCAGTGTCGAATGTGCGGCTCCACCTGAGGGTCCAGAGCTCCTTTAATCCGATTTTTCTTACGGAGAAATCCAGGAACAATCCGTTAATACTCTGTATGTGACGCTCCATGCACGCGAACTGCATTTGATTGCCCCGGGCGCCATCATATGCAGGAGGCGAATCCGTGGAAGAAGGATTCAGTGCCACATATTGACAATCCACAAAAACCGGGACCTGTTCTCCTTCTTTTACCCCGGTTTTTCTCCAATAAGCTTCGTCCCCTTTTTTATTCAAGATGAAGCGATTAAATCCATAGCTGCCAAACACACCTTCTTCAGGAGTCCATGTACCACCCCAGCCCCATTGAGAATCGGCGGATTGCATACTCCAGCCCCAAGTAGAAAACGGGCCTATGTTATTATCGGGATTCTCGGCGGCCGGGCAGCAGCGCATCATCGGATCGCTGTAGTAGTTTTTATAGAACGTAGGCCACATCTTTTGATAACCTTCATCTGTCCCGAACTCCCTGTTGTGGAAATAGCCGTTGTTGTCGTTCGTGTACATCGCAAAAATGTAGGACCATTGTTTCTGCCGGCTCTGACAGGCAACCACCTTTGCCTGAGCCTTAACCTGATTTAATGCCGGCATTAATATGGACATGAGTAATGCAATGATAGCAATTACTACCAAAAGTTCTATCAGCGTGAAACCTTTTTGTTTACTCATTGTGGCACCATAAAATTACATCAAAATCATCCCATACATACACTCAGTATATTTATCGCAGAAAGACTCGATGAAGGCAACTTCATTTCGTATCAAAAAATCCTCATCCTGTGCAAGTCACCCGGTCCGACTCGTTATAATACAGCCTCCTGCTGTGCCTAAAAAATCAACCAACCAATGCTCAGGACGTTACCCCATGCTATATCAAAGACTCCCTATATAATACCAATAATCAACAATTAAGTCGATTAATTAGCAAATAATTATTGTATTGATATGTTCTTCGGCCACCCAGGAATCTCAAATTCTAAAAGATTGCCCGGCAGAGCCTGAAATAATAACTCATATTGCTTATATCGTGCGGATTCCAGCGTTTTCAGGTATGATGATTCGACGCAAGAATCAAAGAAGAATCACACAGCAATACTCCCGTTACATATCGAGAGAATGCATTTAAGGACATCAGGCCTGCTGATTATCCCGACCACCTTCTCTTCTTTTGTAACCGGAACTCTCCTGAAAGCGACCTCGACCAGGCATTTACAAATATCATCAAGGCTCTCATTCTCATCAAAGTGTACCGCCGGCTGCGTCATAAACTCTTCAACAGTTCTGCCCTTCACATATTGTGGGCCGTAAAATAGTCTGAGCAAATCTTTCTCCGTAATAATCCCCAGCAGCGTCTCATTTTTGTCAACCACGGGGATGCCCGAGATCATGTGTGCCAGCATAAGTTCTAATGCCTCTTCCACCGGTGTTTCCGGCCTGACATTTACCACATTTTTGGTCATTATGTCTTTTGCTGTCAGCATCTGTACCTCCATTTGTTCAAGCGCATGCCGCGCGACTATAAAAAAACAGTGAAATCAAACAATGAAATGAAAATGTCCACCTTTTTTCTCTTGCCAGAATAACAATCGATTCTAAACAAAACTACCATTCTGCCGTTCATATCCCTCGAGGCAGGACACTTAACAACACAATTACGATATCAAAATAAACCACCGCTTAAGTATATAGCGTTTCTCAAAGATAAAATGTTGATTAAAATTTCATAAAATGAGTTTTATATTATGAAAAAATGTTCTGCTTGAATTACTTCGTCACCAATAAACTTCCCAATATGTCGCGATCCGGGCTCTCTAAGGGGGTCCTGTGAGATAATTTAAAAACGATGCTTCCGGAATTCCAATTACTGACTCCATTACTGCCGGTTCACACGCTCTTGGTATGAGTAACGTTATCTTATATCTCCATACCGCGGAATTCTGTATTATTCCGTAAGCTATCAGTTAACCGTTATTCTTGCCGGGTATAATAAAATGATCCGGCACGGGGAACTGCGAACACAACAGCAATACTTCTTTACCCACTTTTTCAATGACCGACTCGTCGTCGATATTTTGGGCAACTTCGTCGATAAATTCAGCTATTTTCTCCGCTTCAGGCTCTTTCATACCACGTGTGGTAATTGCCGGTGTCCCGAGCCGTACACCGTTGGGATTCATCGGTGGAGCCGGGTCACCGGGTATGGTGTTATAATTCGTGACAATTCTGGCACGATCAAGTGCCTTGGCCATTTTTTTACCGGGGATATTTTTATTTCTCAAATCTATCAAAATCAAATGATTATCCGTTCCGCCGGTCACCAGGTTAAAGCCGCATTCCATTAGTTTTTTCGCCAGAACCTTCGCGTTTTTGACGATTTGCTTGGCATAAGCGACGAACTCAGGTGTATCGGCTTCAGCCATTGCGACCGCAATAGCGGTCAATGTATGCATATGCGGGCCGCCCTGTAAACCCGGAAAAACAGCCTTATCCACGCTCTTTGCATGCTCTTGTTTGCATAGCAGCATACCCCCGCGAGGTCCCCGTAAGGTTTTATGCGTAGTGGTTGACACTACATCGGCGTATGGTACGGGGCTTTTATGTATTCCGGCCACAACAAGACCTGCGATATGGGCGATATCACTGACAAGATAAGCTCCGACTTCCCCGGCTATCTGGCCGAATATTTCAAAATCAATCTCTCGCGGATACGCGGTTGCACCGGAGATGATGATTTTCGGACGGTGTTTTTTGGCAAGGTCCCGAATCAGGTCGAAGTCGAGCCTGCCGGTTTCCGTATTTACAGGGTATGAGACGGAATTATAAAACTTGCTGGTTAGCGAGACTTTCCATCCGTGAGTCAGATGTCCGCCGTGAGAAAGAGACATACCCATAATTGTATCACCTGGATTTATCAAAGCTGCATAGGCGGCCAGATTTGCTACCGAGCCTGAATAAGGCTGAACATTGGCATGGTCGGCCTTGAATAATTTTTTTGCCCGTCCCTGGGCCATTCTCTCGATAAGGTCTGTTACCTGCTGGCCCTCGTAATACCGCCTGCCCGGATAACCCTCTGCATATTTGTTGGTCAGGCAGCTCCCACTGGCTAACATAACCGCTTTGGATACATAGTTCTCCGATGGAATCAGGCGGATTGAGCCACTCTGGCGGGCTGCTTCCTGCCTGATTAGTTCACAAATCTGCGGGTCATACTGCTCAAGAGCATTTATCATATCGTTCTCTCGCCAAATTGTTTAATAAAACTGCTTTGAAACTTAAAACGCCATATGGGCCATTTTCGCTATTTTTATAACATAGCCCGGCCCTACCGACAAGTAAATATATTTATTGACAAAACACAGTTTCAGACTACCATAAGCGTTTTATTAATGAATTGGAAAATAAAATTAGAATATATTTATGCTGGAAGAAAATGGTCAAGTATCGGCTAAAGCCAAAGCTTTTTTTGAAAAGGCGAAAAAAGTAGCCGAAACAAACAATTTCGATTATGCAATCGATTTGTATATCGAAGGCCTGCACTTTGAGCCGGAGGCCCTCGAAGAGGCCCACTTACCTCTCTGCGAAGTAGCTATGCGTCGGAAGGGAGCCGGCGGTAAAAACCCGTCGATGGTAGAAAAAGTCAAGCGGATGCGAGGCAAAACACCCCTCGAGCAGATGCTCAACGCCGAATATCTCTTTACAAAAGACCCGGACCATTTACCCTATGCCGAGGCAATGTTAAAAGCCGCTGTAGCCGGTGGTTATAAAAAAACGGCTCACTGGATTGCCAATCTGATATTCCAGACAAATAACGCCGCTGCCAAACCCTCTATTCATACATATATCCTGTTGAAAGATTCATACGCAGCCATCGGCGAATTCGATAAAGCCGTGGTGGCGTGCCGACATATCATCAGGCTCAAACCTGATGATAAAGAGATGGCGGACGAATATAAAAACCTCTCGGCTGAACTGACTATGGCATTAGGTAAATATAATACCGATGAGGATTTTCGTAAAGCAATCAAAGACCGTGAAAGTCAGGAAAAACTACATGCCCAGTCCGGCGTCATTAAAACCGAAGATTATCGCGCCACGGCGATCGAAGATGCCAGAAAAAAATTGGCCCGAAACCCGGATCTGCCGGCGAATATTTTCGAACTGACCGACGCCCTCTCAGACCAGGATACTGATAAAGATGAAAATGAAGCCATAGCACTCCTGGAAAATACCTATAAAGCAAAAAGTGATTTCAGTTTTATGCAGAAGGCCGGACAGCTCAAGATAAAACAGCTTAGAAGAAAGATAAGACGGGCAAAAACCGCACTTGAAGCCAATCCGAATGACGAGCAGGCTCTGGTCGAGCTCGAAAGATTGTCCGCACAATTTAAAAAAACCGAGCTGGAACACTTCAAACTCTGCACGCAAAACTATCCGACCGACCTGCGGGTCAAATATGAATATGCCGTACGTTTGGCCCGAAACGAGCAGTATGACCAGGCTATTCCCCTGTTCCAGGAAGCGCAGAAAGACCCGAGACGAAAGATTGCGGCGATGAATCAAATAGGCTTCTGTTTTCTGAAAAAGGGCTGGTTGCAGGACGCAATCGACATCTTTACCAAGGCAATAGATGCACACGAATTAAAAGATAATGCAACCGGCAAGGAATTACGGTATAATCTTGCACTGGCTTACGAACAGCAGGGTGATACGCAAACGGCACTTGATATATATCGTAAAATCGCCCAGTCGGATTTCGCATATAAAGACGTCAGCCAGCGGGTTGAGAAACTAAGAGGCAATAAAACAGAACCAACCTCTCAGTGAGTTTATTATAGAAAAGATTTTGATAGTATTAGGAGATTACAGTGGCACATTCGTTACAGGCGAAAAAAAGAGCCAAACAAAACGTAAAAAGCAGAACGACAAACCGGGCGCGCAAAAGCCGGGTTAAAACACAAATCAAACATTTTGAAGATATCCTGGAGAGCGGCAACGTCGAAGCGGCAACCGAACAATTCAGACTTGTTACCAAGAAACTGGATAAGACCGCATCAACAAGCACAATGCATAAAAAGACCGCCGCCAGAAAAAAATCCCGACTGGCTAAGAGACTTAACGCCATCAAGGCGAAAAAGACCTGATTAATAAATCGTGACTCGATGCCTGGTTCTTGATATTCAACGCTCGATGTCATTTTCAAAATAAGTAACCGCAATGTTTTGTCATTCCTGTGAAAACAGGAATGACAGACCGTGGTGTGGTTTTTAATCTTGCAAATCTCGCATGCCAACCAACCTTCGCTACTCGATACCAACTGCATTATACAACAG
>CAZMZR010000063.1:0-19705 GCA_964570855.1 uncultured Pirellulales bacterium | reverse complement strand
TTTTACTTACTGCAAGGATTGACAACCTCTGTAGGAAGTTGTTATATTGCAAGCTTTTAGAGCTTCATGGGAGTGTAGCTCAGTTGGTAGAGCAACGGCCTTTTAAGCCGTAGGTCTTGGGTTCGAGTCCCAACACTCTCATTTCTGTAAGACTTCCTGCAGCAAGCACTTCTGTTTCTCTTCCTGACACAGATTTTCCCGGAATATTGTACAAAATCAGTATGTGAAATTTGAAATATGGGGATTCAAATTCAGCCATTTCCTGCAATTTCAATATCCATTTTCGTTACCGGCATCCAAGTTGCTGCCTTTGATATATAGAAAGAGACTTAAAATGGCCGAACAAACAAAACATGAAACAAAGCAGGAGGCTAAGAAGAAAATGAGAACATTAAGAAATATACAAAAATGGGTAAAAAAACTACTGGATTCCGGGCTTTGTTTGCCCGTCGAGATTGATTCTCACAAATGGGAAAGTAAAATTGAGATTTTTGGGCATTTCTCAGGTGGGCATTAGTGATCCAGCCGACATCATAGCTGCCAGGTTGAAAAACGAAGAAGAGCTATTTCATCGGAGCTATCCTCCACAGCCACCATCCTCTTCAGAAGAATGATCACAAACCGCACGATCCTGCGAATTTAGTGAATATGTCCCTCCTAAAGGGCATACCGGTGCTCCATCAGGAAAATAAGTGAGATCTTCAGTAATTTGCGTTATTTCAGACGGATATGCACCAATCTGAACAAAGTACACTTCTATCTGGGAATTGATTATTTTTAGATTGGTCGAGCAGGTTTTTTCTTTCGCATTTTGGGAAGTCTGAGTTATTCTGGGCACCGCGATAAAAGCCAAAGCCCCGAGAATAAGCACAACAATCAACAATTCTAAAAGTGTCACTCCTTTTTTTCTGAGCATATTAAAGAAACCTTCCCTTAATTTTTTGACAGCCCTGCGAGAACGATAGTAGCTTATCGCGGTCAGATAAGATCAAAAAAAACATGCCTATAAGCAACATAGCCATACTCATCGTATGCCCGCTATTCCATCCTGAAACGGCATTGTTTCCGTCATAGTTTGGTCTAAACCACTGAATGACAAATCGAAAGGCACCATAGAGAACAAAGTAAAGCCATAATAATCGACCTTTAAGTTTGTTTCGTTTCAACATCCAGAGACATATACCGCTTATAAAAAGACAACCGACTGCAGCAACAATCTGAATCGGAAATACCGGCAGAGAATGTACATCGGATGGTTCAAGCAAACCCAGGTTGAGATGGTGGATAAAACAGGGCGTCCCAATGACCTGTCCATTTGCATCCGTATATTTCGGAAAGCGTACCGACAAAATCGAGTTTGAAATCGGCCCATAACAACAACCATGACAAAAACAGCCGATTCTTTGGACTCCCTGTGCAAGGGGAATTGCACATGCTGATATATCAAGAACGTCTTCCATGGGCATCCGCAGGCTTTGTGCCAATACTATCATAACAAAAAGAGCTCCAATAATTCCGCCGAAGGAAACCTGCCCACCTTCCCGCAGGTCGAAGAAACCAGAAAAAGTCCAACGCAGGCAAAACGCATTTATTCGGCCAAAAATAAATGCGAATAAAATCATAGTCAAACACAGAATCCATACTTTCCATAACTACCGCGTGCGGCGATGCGCCAGGTAAAGACCTAAAGCTCCTGCGCAGAACATACCAAGGGCGTAGAAAAACCAGTATGCGTAGATTGGGCGGCCATGGAACTCAAATAAAACACGGCACATATTTCGAAGTCTTTCTCGCAATTGTCTGCGTTATCAGATTATCTATGGTTTGCTTGCTCTGCAGTCCCGAACAGCAAAAACACAGAAATCTATAACTTTATTAGACGAAATTCCCAACGAAACGGTTTAGCAGTTATATCAAGACCTCTAATTGTATCAGATTACCAAATCTATGCAAAATTGGCAACACCACGTTTTTAATAAACTTTCAGAAGAAACAGGACACTCTAAGAGAGCAAATTTTCTCTAATTCGCCGGAGAACGATTCTGTAACCAGAAGCAGTTCATACCCTTCGACCACCATCTCATAAATCCTTTATCACTATCTCTTACGACGAACCTCATATCAGCCGGGAAATAATCCTCTCGTGGTTCCGTTATATTTGGTGTATTATAACTCAAATGACCAGCCGGATTGGTTAAGGATATTATAGCGCGAGGCAGACTAATAAAGACTGTTAAGCTGAATGAGAAAATATTTCAAGAAAGCTCTCGGTGTCATTCTAATTTTCCTGGGTTTTCTTGCCCTTATTACTCCGTTTTCACCGGGCTCATGGCTAATATTGGTTGGGCTTGAACTTTTGGGACTGCGGTTTCTGCTCGAAGATAAGATGCCCGCTTTTCTAAAAACCGGCTGTAAGGGCAGGTTCAGAAATCTGCTCAAAAAAAATAAAAGAAAGCATCCAGGCGAAACGACCCGGTTAAAGGGAAGAACATAATCGGCAATGCTTTGATATATACCGAACAAAGGAAGACAGCAGAGTGAGCAGTTTATTTTACAATCTTGGCAAGATGGCCGGGCCGAAAATTCGGAAAGCTAAATGGATATGGCAATCAATGACCGGCAGCGAAGCCGATACCATCAAAACAGAGAATGAAGTAGGTCGGGACCTGGCATGTGAAATCCGACATCAAATAGAGCTTGACAATGATCCAAACATAAAACAATTGCTGAATGAAACAGGGCTTCATCTCGCCGAATACGTGGCCGACAGGTCCCGAACTTTCAGTTTTGAGATTATGAAAGATACCGAACCTAACGCATTCGCTTTACCGGGCGGATTTATCTTCGTGACAAATTCGCTGGTGGAACTCTGTGGCAGGGACCGGGATGAACTGGCATTTATCATCGGGCATGAGATGGCCCACGTTATCCGGGGACATGCAATAAAACGTATCATAAGCGAGTCCGCCCTTAACGTCGCTTCCCGCACTACACCAATTCGCGGACAGCTTTCTGGCTGGTTGCGGAAAGCGGGCATTCGATTCCTTGAAAATGCTTATTCTCAGGAGTTGGAATCTCAGGCTGATAAACTGGGAGTGCGACTGGCTGATGCCGCCGGATATAATCCCAACGCCTCCATACAACTGCTTCGGCGTCTCGACGGACGAAATTCATCTGAAAGTCAATTCATCCTTGGCAGTTACTTTTCTTCGCACCCGCCTTTCGAAGTGCGAATCCGCAATATTAATCAACTGCTGTTAAAGTGACGGGCAAAATAGATCTATTAGACCGTAACACTTTCAGCAACCAGATTTGCTACAGTCTCGGCGGTATTGTTTTGGTTGGCTTCTTTCTGTGAATTCAGTAAGTCCTCCGGCGTTAGCTGCTCGGCTCTATCCAGTTGGCTGCGAACTGTTTCAATCCAAGAAACCAGAGCTTTAACAATTTCAGGATCAAAATCATACCCGGATGAATTGACTATAATTTTAATTGTTTCATCGACGGACAGCGAACTATGATAAGACCGATTTGAAGTCAGTGCATCAAAAGTATCCGCCACGGTTAAAATACGAGCACCGAGCGGTATGGAGACGTATGACAGACCGTCAGGATAGCCCCGACCATTCCATTTCTCGTGATGGCATCGAATGATGGCCACCTCCTGCTCCAGAAAGTTCATCTTTTCCAGGATACGTACGGCTATGAGCGGATGCTGTTCAATAATACTGCGTTCGTGCATTGTCAGCCTGTTTGGATTGGATAGAATCGAATCAGGCACTCCGATTTTTCCGATATCATGAATCATCGCGGCTCGACGAATTATTTCCAGTTGTTTTGGGGAGATATTCATAGTCTGAGCAATGCCGACCGAGTAGTACATTACGTTTTCGGAATGTTTTCTCGAATATTTGTCTTTGGCCTCAAGAGCCTGCACTAATCCCCAGATGCTTTGAATAAACATTTTCTCCGCCTGCTCCGAGAGACCGGCTATACGTCTCTTGAGTCTCTTGATTTTTTCAATCTCGATATCGCCCTCATTCAGAGCTTTTGACATCGTTTTATCCCAGAGCTTAACACAATTTCGACCTGCATTTTTCGCCTCATACAAAGCCAGGTCGGCTCTGCGGATTATCTCGCTGGAACCATCTTTACTATCCGGCAGACTTTGTGCAACACCACAACTAATCGTCATGGAAATATTCTCAGCCACCGAAATTTTCTGGACTTCCGCTCGAATACGCTCCAAAAGTGTGACAGCATCATCGGCTTTTGTCTCCGGCATTAATATTACAAATTCATCGCCTCCGTACCGTGCCAATATATCCGGCGTTCTCTTTTGGCTCTTCATACATTCAGCAAGTTTCCGTAGGGCGTCATCCCCTGTGGCATGTCCCAATACGTCATTGATTGTCTTGAAGTTATCGAGGTCTATTATCGAAACGGAGAACGGACGTTTGTATCGCTTTGCCCGTGACGCTTCAGCCTGAAGTCTGTCCTCGAGCAGCTTCCTCGAACCTAATCCGGTGAGTGCATCTGTGAGTGAGGTAAGCCGAGCATGTTGATATAGGCTGGCGTTGGTTAGATGCGAAGTCAGAATATCTTTTGTCAGTTTAGCCTTGTAACCGGTTAATTCCCTGCTGGCGGTACTCCAGTTTTTCAATCCACACATACATAAATATCCGGACAATTCATTATTGTTACCAGAAGGAGTATATTTGGGATCGACAAAAGTTCCCTTTGCCGTCTTACCCAACAGAATCGAACCGGTTGGGGGGCTTTGACGATTGTTTTCAAGCTCAGCGATAGCCAGAGGGATAACGAGCCGCGGCCCCTGTGCTCCAAGCTGACGGCAAACCTCAGGAATAGTATCATAGGTGAACTGCTCGTCAGATTGCAATTCGTCCCCAGCAGCTTTGCCGCTCAATTGTGCCTGTGTCATCAAGGATTCAGGCAAAACAGAAGCTGCGGGCGTCTGACATTTAAGATTCCCTTCCGGGCATGGACAATTATTATAACTTAACAACTCGGCTTTTTTCGCATCGGAACCATTTTTAAACAGGCACAAGACACATTTGCCGGCCTGAAAAAGCTTTGGAACTTCTTTAGCAACTATATTAGCCGCTTCATTCAACTCAATGCTTTTCAGACATTTTGACAACATCGCTACTTCTTTTGCGGCGGCACGGTCTTCGAGAAGCTGCTGCGCCATCAGGTCCCGAACCGAGAGAATTCCCACTACCTCCTCGTTTTCAACTATCGGCAGATGACGTATCCTGTTGGCGGTCATAATCTCTCTTGCTTTACTGGCCGGAGTATCGGGAGGACATGAAACAACTCGTGCCGTCATAATCTGGTCAACCGTAGTTTTTTCAATGTCTTCCGAAGAGACTGCTACACGATTGGCAACATCTCGCTCTGTTATAAGGCCCACGAACCTTTCATGTTCGTCGATTACAATAAGACAGCCGATTTTTGCATTCAGCATTTTTTCTGCGGCTGCTTTTATATTATCACTTTTTTTGATGGCGATTACCTTCCCGGGTCGCGCTACAGTTTCTTCCATTTTTCTGTCCTTTTGAATGGTTTATCTAATTTATAAGGCTAATTTTTCAAGAAATCCTGTTTGGGCTCCCTGATAGGGGATCAACTCCTTGCTTTACAGAACAAATCTATCGGCATTTGACATGGGCGACTTAAAGAAAGACTTCTGTCACTTTACGCCATATCTTTACAAGCCGAAGCCGTCGTCATCGGCGGCTGATATCGAGTATAAAATGTTCGATTTTGAATCGTCCAAATCCTCATCCTACGTTAAGTCATTATTAGCTCGTGCCGATAATGGTTATATGGCAAAGCAGGACCCGATAATTTCGGCCTTTCGCGAAGAGATTGGCGACCAGAAGCTCGTTAACGCTGTTATCGAGAAGCACACAAAAAGCGGGCAAAGCGTAATAAGCATACTCAAAGAGGAAAATCTTCTCAGCGAAGAACAATTAACCAGGATCATTGCGACCGGTAATAAGATAGAATTCATCAACCTCTCCCCCGATACGGTTGACCCGATAGCAGCCCACATGGTGACATCGCAGATCGCCAACCAGCACAACCTTATCCCGATAAAAAAAGCCGATAACAAGCTGCTTGTTGCAATGAGCGATCCGCTGAATCTTGTCGTCAGAGACCAGATAGAATTAAGAACGGGTTTTAAGGTAGTTCCCCTGGCGGCCACACCAAGTGCTATCAGAGGCGCCATAAGACATCACTTCGATGTAAGAAACGCCACGCGTCAGGCCATAGCGTCTATGCGTTTGAAGCGCCGAGACGGTGACCAAGAGCCGGACAGCGCCGAATCCGAGAGTCAATCGTTCCAGATTGCCGACGACCCGGTCTCAAAATTAGTTTATTCGATAATAACCGGCGCCATCGATGCCAAGGCGAGCGACATACATATCGAGCCTCAGGAACCGGATACGAGGATTCGCTATCGTGTCGATGGGCTGCTTCGCAATACACTGGACGTTCCGGCTTCGGTCCAACAGGAGGTGGTATCACATATTAAAATTCTTGCCGACATGGATATATCGGAACGTCGCCTACCTCAGGACGGCCACATAGCAATGGCGCACGATGATTGCAAGTACGACCTCAGAGTTTCGTCGCTGCCCGCGGTCGGCGGCGAAAAAATCGTAATACGAATTCTGGATAAAAACGTGGACAGGTGGTCGCTCGAAAAAATCGTAAGCTCACCCGACAACAATACAAAATTCAGGTCCCTTGCAAAGAATCCCTACGGCATGATATTGCTTACAGGACCCACCGGAAGCGGTAAGACCACTACGCTGTATGCAATTTTACAGTTGCTCAATACACCGGAGAAAAATATCGTTACCGTTGAAGATCCCGTCGAGTACCGTCTTGACGGAATCACCCAGGTCCAGGTCAGACCCTCTGCAGGAAGAACATTCGCCTCAGCTTTGCGAAGCATATTACGGCAGGACCCGGATATTGTGCTGATAGGTGAAATTCGAGATTACGAAACCGCTGAGATTGCCGTCAGTGCTGCTCTAACAGGGCATTTGGTTCTGAGCACGCTGCACACAAACGATGCGGCGGGGGCAATTTCGCGATTGGTTAACATCGGCATACCTCCCTTTCTCATTGCTTCTTCGCTCTTAGGGACTGTGGCGCAGAGACTCATTCGGACGATCTGCCCGAAATGTAAAAAATTGTACACACCTTCGCCGGAAGAACTGGGATTTCTAACGGATACACCGGCCATGAATTCCGCAACGTCAACCAAGACGTCCCGCGGTAAAAAACAGAGGACGGAGGGCAGAAGGCGGAGGACGGAAGCGGTGGGCAAACCCGGCAAAAAAGACAATCAAATTCAACTGTACCATTCTCAGGGTTGCGAAGATTGTTATAACATCGGCTATCGCGGACGCAGGGCACTCTATGAAATATTATGTGTTTCACGAGAAATTCGCAAACTGATAATCAACTCAGACAGTGACGATGCCATCAAGCAACAGGCGATTGCCCAGGGCATGAAGACATTACGCCAGGACGGCATTGAGCAGGTGCTCAACGGCGTTACCAGCCTTGAAGAATTATTGCGTGTCGTCGACACGAGGTCCGATTAATGGCTGTTTACGAATACATAGCAAAAGACGTCAACGGGAATAAATTTTCAGGAATTTGCGAAAATATCGACAGCATCGCCGTGCTCCGAAAAGACCTGTCCAAAATGGGTGACACCCTGCTTAAGGCCAAACGCAAAAGAACTGATGCGTCAAAACGTGCGAAAATAACTCAGGATGAAATTGTGACTTTCACTTTCAAACTCGCAGGTATGTGCTCTGCGGGATTGTCAATAACAGGATGCCTGGAAACGCTCGAAGAGCAAACGGATAACCACTCATTTAAAACAATACTAACCGAAATCAGACGAAATATCGCGGCAGGCTCGACCCTGAAAGACGCTTTCGGAAAATACAAAGGGCTTTTTTCGGATTTCTTTCTCGGAATGCTCGAAGCGGGACAGACCGGCGGTAAACTTTCGGAAACACTCGAAGCCAGTGCGGTTTATCTGGAAAAAAGAGCCGACTTCAAACGTAAAATCAAGTCGGCTTTTGCTTATCCTGTAATTGTGGGAATTATGTGTCTGGGGGTTATCACCGCATTAGTCATATTCGTTATCCCCGTATTTGCAAAACTCTATCAAAAAATGCATGTGCCGTTGCCCGGGCCGACACAGGCCCTGATTACTTTGAGCATATTAGTCAGAGACCGGTGGTGGTTGATCCTTTTGTTCTTCGCCGTTGTGCTGTTATTGTTCAGGCTGTTGAGAAGAAAAATTCATCTCAAGGCAAGATGGGACGAATTCAAACTAAACATGCCGATTCTGTCAAAACTTAACCGGATGATTGTTGCCTCTAACTATATCCGCACCTTCGCTTTGATGACCTCCGCCGGCGTTCCCATTATTGCGGCCCTCGAAGTTGCCGACGATGTTGTCAACAATACGAAGATTTCCGAAATAACGGAAAAACTACAGCAATCCATACAGGCCGGCAATACCGTCGCAGGCTCTCTGAAAAGCTTCGATATATTTCCGCCGTTGATTTACCAGTTGGCCGCATCCGGCGAAGAAGCGGGGACGTTATCGGATATGCTCAACAGGGGCGCCGATTTTCTCGATAAGGACATAGACAGAATAATGAAAGCTTTGATGGTAAAGCTCGAACCGGCCCTGACCGCTATTATGGGACTGGTTATCGGTGCCATACTGATAAGTGTATATCTGCCGATGTTCGACTATATGAGTCACTTGGAATAAAAAAACATCATTAAAAAATATAAAAGTCCCCCCGTTTTAATGCCGATAGCTTTTTTAAGAGGCCCCGGTAAACCCCATGAGATGGCGGCCTTTGGTCTATCTGCCGTAAGGCATGGCCAAGTCCATCACGAGGTGGGGTTAGTCACTATGAATGGAAAAAACAACGAGACACTATTGTATTATATAGGAGAGTAAAAAATGAGGTCTAAAAGAGGTGTTACGCTGATCGAATTGTTAATTGTCGTGCTAATCTTAGGTGCACTTGCAGCAATTGCCATCCCGAGATTGACCCAAAGTGCCGATAACGCCAAGAAGAACGCCTGCAAGACAAACATCGATCTGATTAACTCACAGATTGAATTGTACGCAGCGGAAAATGACGGCGATTATCCGGCCAGCCTGACGGTTATAACCAACTCAACAACTTATTTCCCGGATGGAGCGCCTACATGCCCGGTAAACGATGCGAACTATCCAAGCACTCTTGTCAACAACCGGGTTGATGACAGCGCACACCAACACTAAAAAAAAGTAGTTGATAAGTGTATAAGTTATAAGTGAGCTAAAGTGCCTAAAGGTGAAAACCACTTTAGGCACTTTTAACTTTAGTCACTTTGAACTTTAGGAAAACATGCCTGCACAAAAACGAAACGCATATAGTCTGGTCGAGCTTATTATTATTGTAATCTTTCTCGGCATTCTTGCAGCCATCGCCGTGCCGAGACTTAATTTCTCCGCTATTTCAAAACAAAGTACCGACAATCTCGCATGGAAAATCGCTACCGATCTTCGCCGAACACGCAGTCTTGCTATTTCCAATGCGGCAAATAATACTGACGGTTTTGCACTTAACATGACCGGCTCGGCTCCCTATTCCGGCTACCAGATACAAAACCTCGCCACTTTGGCGATCATAGATTCGCATTCAATCGATTCGGGTATAAACTGCATAGGCGGGAACCAGTTCAAATTCGGTCCGCTGGGAAATATGCTGACCGGTAGCGGTAATCAACTTGTCGTCTCAACTCCCGGAAAAACCTGTACAATCAATTTGACTACAGCAACAGGTATGGTCAAATGCACCGAAGAGTAACTAACTTAATAACGACGGCGAAAATAAGCAATGCCACTGCCCGTAGAAGGATGAAAGCGGGATTGACTCTAACTGAGGTTGTTATTGCATCGGCCGTCTTGATTATCGCAATGGTTCCGATTCTAAAAGGTCTGACCAGTGCGCATCTGGGCACAATAATTATCGAACGTAAAACCAGGAGCCTTATACTCGCCCAGGCCAGGCTCGACGAAATAAAGGCACGCTCAGTCTATCATTACAGTCAATCATACGCACAAACAAACTTATCCCTCGACGGTCCGTATCTGTGCAATATTACCGACGAGCCAAACGGCAGTGACCTTCGAAAAATAACGGTTTCGGTAGGTTACGACCTCGACGACGACAACATCCTCGATTCCGATGAAATCGAAGTTACTCAGGCCACTTATCTGGCAAATAGATGGGAGTAGCACAAACTTATAGGACATCACTCTAAGGCCGAAATTTTTTCATCACTGCGAAAAAATAACTCCGATAAAAACAAACTCATACGGTCATTTCCTTATCTTTAGCTCAGCCATTTCCTTATCGTTTTTAATAACCGACAATAAGGAACTTCTCGTAACATGCCTTTTGTTTTCTGCCGAATATACTAAAAATACAAGGTAAACCCCATGAGATAGCAAGTTTTCTCGATTTATCTCACGGGGTGAATTCTATGCGCTTATGAAGACCAGATATAGAAACATAAAAAATTATTTATTCAGAGAGTTCCGAACTTCCGGAAGCGGTCTAACCCTCATGGAAATGGTCATCGCATTGTCTATCATGACAATTGTTTTTGCATCTATACTGCCATTATTCGGGCAGATGCGAAAAAGCTGGGATGCCAAGCAGGCCGCCGCCGAAACATTGCAGAACGGCAGGATTCTGATAGACCACTTAAACCGTAATATCTCGAAGGCCGTCAAAATAACCGCCGTCAGCGACTGGTCCCAAACAATCGGCTATATCGAATACGAAGACAACGATGCTGAAACGTACAGAATTGATGTAAATAGCACAAGCGACTATGTCGAATTCGGCCAGGTCGGTAATCTCTCGGATTTGGCCGGCCCGGTCAGCAGGTTAAAGTTTACGTGTTACGATGCGTGCGATTTGGATAATCCTTTGGATATATCCACAGCGGATATTAATGACATTCGCTTCGTAAAGGTGGAAACAATCCTTACCAACTTGGCTCCACTCGGCCGGGACAAGACTTTAGTCGCATCTGCCTACCTTCGGACTAACGCAAGTTCTGAACGTGGACTCGCAGGGTGGTGGAAGCTGGATGAGATTTCCGGCTTAACTGCAGAAGATAGCAGTTGTAACGGCAATAACGGCACTTTAACTAATATGGCCGGTGATGAATGGACTACAGGACAACTGGATGGTGCTCTGGAGTTTGATGGAAGCAATGATTATGTGAATGTGGATGATGCTGCGAGCTTAGACATCACCAACGCGATTACGGTGATGGCGTGGATAAAACCCTCTAACCCAAGCGGAAATTGGCAGTCCATTGTAGCTAATTCACCTACAGGTGGTCAATATAATTATTGGTTTTATTTGGAAAGTAATGCCCTTAAATTAAGTGTTTATTCCTCAACATATCCTAACTTAATAGTCTCTAACGCAATATCTGCTGCTAATGCTTGGTATCATGTTGCTTTTACTGCTCTTGATGGCAGCACAACGAAAATTTTTGTTAATGGGAATGAAGTTGGGAGCAGAACTGCAGGAACAGAGCATTGGGCGGGCGGCTATACCACAATTAGTGACTTAAGACCAAGTAGAAACATATGTTTCGCCGGTACAATCGACGATGTCCGTATCTACAACCGCGCGCTCAGCGCCGAGGAGATCGAAGAACTGGCTAATATCTTCACATACATGGATTTCACCGAAGCCAAAGCCGATTCCGACACTACATCTATTACCATTTCAACACCCGATACCAATGAAGGTGACCTGCTTATCACAGCAATCGCCACAGACGGGGACACCTCTGCATCGATGGTATCGCCTATGGGTGAGGGCTGGACCGAAATTGATGTCGATGATTACGGCAATGAAGTGACTCTGGGCGCCTGGTGGAAGAACGCAGATGCCTCAGAGTCAAGCAGTCACCAGTTCACCTGGTCGGCGGGGAACCCACAACAGGCCTACGGCTGGATGATGCGGTTCACCGGCCATGACCCTACCAACCCTGTCGATGACTGGGCGACTGACGGTGAATGCAGCAGCACTCCAACCAGTCCTGAAGTAACCACGACAGTCAACAATTGCCTGATTCTTCGTCTGGGAGCATTTGATGACGACGATGTCAACAGTCTCCCGGAACCTGGCAATCCCGGGCTCTCCGGCCACACTACAATTACCATGGAGATGAGCGAGTCGAGTGGTTCCACAGGCTGGTGGAAGCTGGATGAGACCAGTGGCACCAATGCCGGCGACTCGAGCGGTAACGGCAATGATGGCACTTTAATCAACATGTCCGGCAACGAATGGACTACAGGTCAAATAGACGGTGCTTTAGAGTTTGATGGGAATAATGATTGTGTTGGCTGTGGAGATTTGAGACCAATTACTGCATATACCGCAGCAGCATGGATAAAGGCAGATAATCTTGCAGGAAGTGGTGACCTGAATACCTACGGATTTACTATAATGGCATCAGCACATAGTGGACAAGGTTACCCTTTATGGCTAACTGTTGGGAAAGGTGGGGCTACAGAAGTTACATTAAGGGCTTTTGAATCTTCTACAACAGGGCATACTACAACAAACGCAAACTTAAATACAGTAGATTGGTTCTATATTGTTGCTACTGCTATTAAAGGTTCAACTGCTAAGGTATATGTTAATAGTGTAGAAAAACTTTCTTTCACAGCAGGTACTACAAATTGGACTGATATATTTACTATTGGAGACTTAAGACCTTATAGACTTATTTGTTTTGACGGCACCATCGACGATGTCCGCATCTACAACCGTGCGTTGAACGCAGATGAGATCACAGCACTTTATAACGGTGAGGAGATAGGTGGTAGTGGTGCCCCGGTCTCCGGCGGCGCAGGATACATCAGGCAGTCGAGCAGCGGTGACAGCGGGACCTCGACCTTTTCGCTTGGCTCGGCAAATGAGGCGAAAACACTGACAATTGCAATTGCCCCTGACAACGAGAACGGTGGCGGATTTGGAACCATACGACCTTAAATAAAACAATGAAAATGAAACTTAAAAATAACGGTTCAGTGTTTTTAATGGTAGTCTTTGCGACAGCGCTGCTCTCGATGCTGGTTACCGGTATGCTCCAGTTGAATACCGAGGAACTGCAGCTTGTGCAAAATCAGATTTACTCGGCCCAGGCTCTTGCTACCGCAGAAGCAGGTCTTAACGATGCCTTAAGCAGGCTTCGGACCGACCCGAACTGGGTGACCAGCTTTACCGAGGACTTCGAGGGCGGTTCATATACGGTCGATATTAATGGTTCCACAATAACATCGACGGGAACTTCAACGCAGGGATTTATCGCCAGGGTTGAAGCCGATATAACAATTCGCAGCTACAGTCCCTATGTAATAAGAATAGACCATTTGAGGATAAACGAATAATGCCTCGCTACAGAACAGCTTTAGGTATTGATATTTCGGATAGCCGGATAAGCCTGGCACTGCTCAAAAAGCACGGCGACAGTATTAAATTATTAAAGGCCGCCGACTGTCCCGTCCCGGATGGAGCAATAAAGGACGGCAATATTGAGAACGCCGCAGTTTTAGCCAGAGCGATAAAGAAACTTAAAGCGAGAAATGGAATACGTCTTCATCCGACGGCGGTCTCGCTGATTGCCAATCCCACTCTGGTACAAATTCTGGACCTGCCCAAGGATGCTTCAGGCAATGTAAGACAATACGTACATAATGAAGTCAAACACTATGCAATGTTGCCCATAAAGAAGGCCGCAATAGATTTTTGCGGGATCAAGTCGTTATCCAAATCGAATAACCGTCAGTTACTTGTCGTCGCCACGGACGGTCAAAAGGTTGCGACTGTTGTCAAGGCTATGAACAGACACGGCTTAAACATCGAGGTTATCGAACCGGACTGGATGGCCTATACCAGAGCGTGTTTTGCAAAGAAAATCGCCGCTAAACCTGATACGAACTCGCTGTTCGCAACAATATTCAACGGGACTTTGACTTTGTCTCTGTTTAGAGACCAGATTCTGGATTTTGTAAGAGTAAAACCGATTGAACCGGATATCTCGCAGTCGAAAAAATGCTTTGAATGGCTGACGGAAGAAATAAACGCAGTATTGAAATTTTACGAATCAGGTTCATCAAAAAAATGCAATAAATGGCAGGTAACTCTGGTCATAAGCAACAGTGACGATACCATCGAGAAAAAAACAAAACAATTAAGTGCTAAACTTAAACCAGCGGCATTGAAAATCAGGACATTCGATGATTCATATCTTGATACACCCGTCGCGGAACAAACAGGTAAATATCAACCCTCGGCGGCAGCTATCGGACTGGCGATGGGGCTTTTAAATATTTCAGGTCACGGCCTGAATATCAATCTGCTTCCTTCTGAAGTTGTAACGGCTAAATCGAAAGAAAAACAGACTCTTCTGATAGCTAATATTGCAGCAGTCATTCTGGTTACAATGATTATCAGCATTGGTTTTCTTCAGGCAAAAACGGAAAATGTAACCGCAGACATAACACAACAGAAACAGTTAAAGGTCGCTCATAATACCCAAGAACTGCTAAAAGAACAAAGTGCTCTGCAAGAACAAATCGCGGATGTAAAATCCAGACTCGAACTGATGAACAACATTTTTGGCCCCGACTCCGTTCCAATATGGGGACAGATCCTAAACGATATTAAAATCGCAACGCCTAAAACGATAAGGATAAAAGAAATTTTCAGCGGCGACAATTCGAATTTATTGCTTAGCGGCCAGGCTCTTTCGTACGAAGCCGTTTATTCATTCATCGAAGCGCTTTGCGCATGCAAAAACATAGAGTCGGCTTCATTAATCGGTTCACAAAACAATAATCGGTCCGACAGCCTGGTTGAGTATTCCATAAACTGTTCGCTGGCTCAATGAAAAGGATATCAACGAATGTTATTAAAACATTTGAAAAACGCAACTGATTCACAAAGGATTGTTTTCCTTGCAGTGCTTGTTCTGATTGGAACGATAGCCGTTTACAACTGGATTGTAGCACCGCATCGAAATTATCTTTTAGCCGCACAGAGATACGAGTCAACTATGAGTGCCCTCGAAAAGAAAAATAAAACTATAAGCAATAATCTAATAATCAAGAAAAAAGAGCTTAACAAGCTGCAGGAACAATTTAACGATAACCTTAAAATGTTTTTTGGTCCCCTGGAAGCAAGAGACTTTTTCAGTGGTATTAAGGCCGTAACGGAGAAAGCCGGCTGCGCTATGAATTCATTAACTTTTTCGTCGGTTAACTCAACATCCGGTAAAAACAAACCGAAAACAGATAACTATATCATCGAACGCGGAGTCCAACTGAGCATTATGGGAGGTTACGGTAACATCGAAACCCTGATGAATCAACTGCAAAACGGGTCAAAATATGTGCGAATAGATTCGGTCAGAATAAGTTCGGACAAAGAAAATCCCGGTTATTTAAAATGTGATACTAATGTCACTATTTATGAAATCCAAAGAAAGGATAATCGTCGGCATGATTAAATATAAACAATATCGTAAAATTTTGTGGTGTTTT
Organism: uncultured Pirellulales bacterium; assembly: GCA_964570855.1. Taxonomy (GTDB): domain Bacteria; phylum Planctomycetota; class Phycisphaerae; order Sedimentisphaerales; family Anaerobacaceae; genus JAFGPS01. The sequence goes on along the minus strand of CAZMZR010000063.1, from coordinate 3,999 downwards.
CTAACGGTTGCCGTTTGTCTGCTTGGTACAAGCGCAATGTCACAGCAGACCGGCGACCAGCAATCGACAGATAATGAATCCGCCAGGGACGATCCTTTTGCGCAGTTTTCGACAACGAAAGAGCCTCCAAAGACGCAACCTGTAACAGAACCCATCGATATAGAAGAAGAGGAGGAGGAGGAGACACCTCCGCTGTTCGTACAGACTGTAATGCTAAAATTTCTTGATGCCGAAAGCCTTGAACAGGTTATAGGCAATATGTCATCCGAGTATGGCAGTATAGCTTCAAACAAAAAGAATAATTCCGTGATAGTATGCGATACGGAGGAGTGCCTTAAAAGAATCATGAGCGAGATTAAAAAGGCCGACAAAACGCCGCAGCAGGTCATGATAGAAGTGGTCATTCTTGATGTTCAGCTCGACGACGATACCGAAATAGGCATCAACTGGGACATACTTTCCGATAAAAGATACGATTTCGGATACAGACAGAACTTCACAACTTCACGACTTGGCTCAACTATAGAGAACGACACAACGATTGGTGATGCAACCGCCTTCAATTCGACCGGACTCGGCGGCTCTTTCTCCGTGATCAGCGGCACGATTCGCAATGTTGTCCACTTGATACAGCAAAAAAGGAATGTCGAGATTCTCGCCAGTCCGAGAGTTATGATGGTCAGCGGCGAAACAGCTTCAATAGAAGCCGTCGAGGAACTGCCGTATACGGAAATATCCGATACCGCTTCGGGAGGCGCCGGCGCCCTAACGACTACAAGATTCAAAAACGTCGGCGTTCAATTGAATGTCGGAGCTACCATTACCGACAGCAATGAAATTTTACTTACGGTCGATACCGAACAAAATGTCGCAACCGGGCAAAGTAATACAGAAGTTCCGATAGTGGATACAAGAAAAGCACATACTTCTCTTCTGCTGAATAACGCTCAGGTTGTTGTGTTCGGCGGCCTGAGAAGGCAGGAAATAACAAAAGAAATCGACCAGGTGCCGATCCTGGGCAATCTGCCGATAATCGGTTTCTTGTTTAAGAGTACAAATAACGTGGTCAAGAATTCCGAGCTGATTATATTTCTATCGCCACATATCTACAAGGGTGAACCGGTTCCCGAAAATGTAATGTCCAGATATAACAAGGTCAAAGCCGAGTCTCCGCTTTCGCCGTCGAAAGACGAAGGTTCTTCGAAAGAGGTGTTACTCAAAAGAATTAAAATGCTGCAAAATGAAAACAGTGAAGAGGCCTCCGACGAACTGTTGTCAACACTAAGCTCACTGGAGGAGATTCTAAGCCGCGAAATATATGAAACTATAGCTTTATCGGAAAAAGCAATAGCCAACGATCACTACGTCGAAGATATTAATCCGTGAAAATATTTTATAAAGTCCATGGGGGACTAAGAAAGGTACGTAAAAATGTTAGGATTATTTAAGTCAAAACAAAAAACAGACCGGGCAAGAATACTTCTTGTCGATGACGAACCCGATATTGTTGACACAATCCAGTGTCGTCTTGAGGCAAACAGCTTTGACGTTGTTACCGCCTCCAACGGACAGGAAGGACTGCAAAAAGCAGCCGAAGAGAAACCTGATCTGATATTGCTGGATACTAATATGCCGGTTATGAACGGCCATGAAATGCTTGAGAACCTGAAAAAGCGGCCGGGATTAAAAGACATACCTGTGATAATGTGCACAGCCCTCTGTGAGCCCCAGGATATAGCTACGGCTTCGGCCCTCGGCATCACCGACTATGTAACAAAACCCTTTGACTACACAGATTTAATTGAAAAAATCACGAGTGCACTGGAAAACAAAAAATCATAACAGCAAATAAAGGCGGTTAACAGACAATGGATAATACCAGGTACAAAATTTTAATGATTGAAGATGATGAGCTTGACCAGATGGCTTTTATGAGGTTTGTGGAGGCTGAAAAACTCCCTTACGATTATAAATTAGTCTCGTCAATTTCCGATGCTCAGAGCGTTCTGGATTCGGAAAAGTTCGATATTATCATTACTGATTACACGCTTGGGGACGGAACGGCACTTGACATCCTGGATTCCATCAAGGATACCCCTATTGTCCTTACCACCGGAGCCCGCGATGAAGATGTTGCCGTCAAAGCATGGAAGGCGGGTGCTTATGATTATCTGTCCAAGGATTTGGAGCGAAAATATCTAAAAGCCGTTCCAAAAACCATCGAAAACGCCATCAGGCGAAAAGAAATAGAAGAAGCACTCGATAAAAAACAAAAGAATCTGGAAACAATCTTCGATGCCGTGCCAACCGGCATGTTTTTGGTAAATGAAGATATATCCATAACCCGCGCAAACAATGCCATCAGACAAATGTTTCACAAAGAATATTCGCAGATTATTAATCAGCGGATCGGCGATGTTCTTGGCTGCATCAACCATGTTGGCAATGAACAGGGCTGCGGATATACACCGGCCTGCCCGGGGTGCTCATTCAGAAAGACTATTCAGAACGTCTTTGATTCGGAGCAGTCTATCTTCGGACTTGAGATTCGTCCGACACTCGAAGTTGACGGAAAGGTAACTACACCCTGGTTCCGTATCAGCGCCAAACCGGTCATGATAGACGGTAACAAACACGTTATTATTGCAATTGACGACATCACCGAGAGAAAGAAAGCGGAGAACGAGCGGCTGTTGGCTGAAGAGAAGTACCGGATGATTTTTGAGAACTCGGCCGCCGCCATCACATTAGTGGATGAACAGGAACGACTCATCTCCTGGAATACTTACATGGAAAGCCTTCTTAATTTCAGCGGGGAAGACTTATATCTCAGGCCGATCCAGTCACTATACCCGGATGGGGAATGGCAAAGAATCCGCACCTTTGATGTCAGACAAAAAGGAATGCAACACCACCTGGAAACAAAGATGGTGAAAAAAGACGGCAGCGTTATAGACGTTGATATTTCTCTGAGCGTCCTGAAAGACTCCGACGGCAATACCACCGGCTCAATCGGCATCATCAGAGATATCACCGAGCGCAAGCAGGCCGAAGAGAAACTCAAAGAGACGATGGAACTCAAGGCGCAGTTCATATCCACCGTTTCACATGAACTGAGAACCCCTCTGGCCGCTCTGAAAGAAGGTATAGGTATCGTCCTGGACGGGATCGTCGGCGAAATTAACGAGAAGCAAAAAAAGTTCCTAACCATCGCAAAAAGAAACGTGGACAGGCTCGGCGCCCTGATTAACGATGTGCTGGACTTCCAGAAACTTGAAACAGGCAGAACGAATCTGGACATACAGGATAACAATATAGAGCAAATCGTTTCGGAGGTTCACGAAACAATGACCCTGTTTGCGAATAAAAATAAAGTTGATCTCGTTTCCGAATTGTCCGAGAACCTGCCCAATGCGAAATTCGACCGTTCCAAAATCACTCAGGTATTAATCAATCTTATCAGCAACGCCGTCAAATTCACCCCCGAAAACGGCAAGGCCTCCATCAATGTTCGGCACCAAAACGAAGAGCTGGTTATCTGCGTCCGTGATACGGGCCTGGGGATACCTAAAGAGGAGCTTCCGAAAATATTCGAGCGTTTCTATCGCGTGAAACGGCCGGACAAACAAATTCAGGGAACAGGCCTGGGACTGGCCATCGTTCACAAAATCGTAATAATGCACGGCGGGCGAATCGAAGTCGAAAGCGAGGTAAACCAGGGCACGACATTCACCGTGTATTTGCCGTTGAATCCCAAAGCCGCAATGGCCGGCTCATCGGCAAAAGAGGATAACCTGGTGGAAAGCGCCGTTGGAAATCCGTCATAAAAGATAAAAATCCGCCTCCGCCGTTTTCTACATAAGGAAATTGGCTTTGAATTGGCTTTGTTTTGGGTTTGTTTTCGACCCGGCAAAATGCCGGCTTTTTCGCATATTCTATTGTTTTCAAAGAGCTTACATTAATTTGCCTATTTTAACATTGGCTTTGTTTTGCATTTTT
>CAZMZR010000062.1:1836-19863 GCA_964570855.1 uncultured Pirellulales bacterium | reverse complement strand
TATCCGTCGGTCCAGGTAAAGAATATCCTCTTACTGCCTTCCTGGTCGGGATTGATGTCGTTGTAAGATTCGAAATCATCAACAAGAAGATAATCAGCTACTGTAAAGGCCCATACATAGCCTACACTAACAGTTGCATCGGCACCGACTCCATCGATGCGCCAATAGTAAGTCTGATTATATTCGATATCTTCCGGTGGAGTATAGCTGTTGGTATTCTGCCGGCCCCGATAAATATCGGCAGTTGAAGTATCCGCATCAGCTACGGCTTTCGCATCGGTACCGAAGTAAATATCGTTCTGAACAGCCTGAACTCCCGGTGTCCATCTCAAAGGCGTAGCGTTTATTACATCGGGCGTAGAGCCGTTTTGCGGACTCGGTTCCCTGGCCCGCAGCGGATCAATCAGCATGACCGACTCAATCTCGGCAACCGTCAGGGCATAATTGTATATTCGCAAATCGTCCAAAGCACCCATGAAATAGGGGTCGGGCGGGACAGCACCGTCCTGTGACCTGCCGAGCCAGTTAGCAGTAGTATTGCCGAGATCCTTTGGCAGAATCTGTGTCGGGCCGCTGGTAACACTACTACCGTTAACATAGATTTTTACAGTCATATCGGTTTCGTTTATTACAACGGCTACGTGATCCCAGCCGCCTGACAATCCAGTCGATGTATCTATAGCTGCTCCGGTACCTCCACCATCGTTTGTGATTTGGAAGCTTAACTCACCGTTAGCATTGTTGGCTGTCAGGTACATAAATACGGTCATATCATTGTTACCAAAATTAAGTATTCGCTGTAAAGTCTCGCCGAAATTCGGGAATTTCACCCATGTAGTGATAGTTGCACTACTCAACGTAGATATGGTTGAACCGATGGGCAATTCTACATAATCATCGGCATAGTCGAAGTTTATTGCATAGCCGTCGTATCCGTACACAGACTCTGCTCCCCCATAGACAACACCATGCTGATTCAGACCCGACCAGTCAATTGCTTTGCCCTGGCCTTCGTCAAACTTCCACCAGCCGACAAGGGTGGGATCCGTAACAGGTATGACAGGTATCGTTGTAAACTGCCAGATATCGCCAGCGACTTCCTCTCCGGTATCCAAAGTCTCATCCACCCGCCAATAGTAATCCGAGTCGTTCGCAAGACCTGTCACCTGGTAGGAGTATTGATCTACGTCTTCGGTATGTGTTATTGTTGTTTGAAGCTCGAGCGCGTCCGGACTAGTGCCTAAATATAACTTACTTTCGGTCGAAGACAAGCCGGCTTTCCAACTGAGATCCGTGTCAGTGAAGACAGCAATCTCATTATAGCGCGGATTAGCATTGGAAGCCTTAATTGTTCCGGTAGTGAACCTCCATAGATTACCTTTGACATCAGTACCGCTTTGTTGCACTTCATCGACTCTCCAATAGTACATCTGGTTGTAATCAAGGCTTGTGACAGCATAACTGTAACGATCTACATCTTGTGTGTGTGTAATAGTTGTTAAAAGCTCGAGGTCGGTGGCATCAGTGCCAAAATACACCCTGCTTTCCGTTGAATCACTACCGGCATTCCAGCTAAGGTTCACATCTGTCGATATTCCCATCGATTTATCGGGCGGTTCAGGAATAGAAGCTACGGCAGGAGGTGCACCAGTAAGCTCAACAATAAATACACGGTCACCGGGAGCTACGGTTAGAACGTTGTTGGCCACGCCGTTTCCACCGCTCCTGTAAGCCGCGCCCTCGGAGTAGGGATTGCCGTTTGGAGCATCGTCTTTAATTCCCAGTGTCTCGAAATACATATTCGGATTACCGGACATACTGACAACATCGAATCCGTATGTTGTGCCGGGCGCAAGAGCTATTGGCGTGGTAAGTTCAATGTGTATCCATGTACCAGTACCGTTCGTAGAACTGCCCCCGGGTATAATATTTTCCTCAGTACCCGTAACTGTGTAGGTTTCACTGGTCAGCACAAAAGTATCAGTTCCGGAAGCGGAAGGATCTGTGATGCGAATTCCGAATTTTGCGTTAGCCGGTACCGAATGCCACGTACCATTATTAGTAGGACCACTGTCAGAGTTTTCAGTGTATCCTACATGCTGAATCCAAAAACCGGTACACAGATATACAGGCTCGCTGTCGCTTGTAACAAATGTCTGTCCTATAGCGGCACGGTCGAGTGCCACGTAAGTCCATTCATCATTTAGCCAGCCGTCATCGGGAGTTGTTCCGACGTTGTCACCATCTCTTGTCGCACCAACAAGGTTATATTCATCATACGGACCCGGTGTTGGTGCCGTTAAGTGGAAAGTCACGACCGCAGCAGGCGCACTCATTGACAGAAACATCGTTACCGCCACAAGTGAAAAGATTATTTTTTTCTTTTTCATAATAAAACTCCTCTCATAAATATAATGTTTGATAATGATTGTTACTCTTTAGCTGCTTTAAGTTAATCAGGAAAAACAATATTTCATACATATCCTCCTCATATTAATCTAAAAAAACACCCTAATACTCATTTACAGTGACATCTGTTCTTTATCTTTTTTGCATATCGACTGAACTATCTGCAGTTTCCAGTACTAATTCAGGCTCGACAAACACGCACCAATCACATGTATAGGCTCGCTGATAGGCTCCCTTACGGTCAATATCTCCGCCGTCGGTCGTCACAAGTGTCAGAAAACGAGCAGAGGGATCAAGCTCAACGGAAAAATCACTTAAAAAATTCTTCTGTTTGAGATTCCGCCTGCTCTGTCTGACTTTCCCGTCGACGAGAACCCAGAAATCGGCATTGCATCCGGCCTGTTCCTCGAAATCCGCTATTCCGATTTTAGATACAAAACGCGTTACTTTAATGTCGGGACACTGGGCACGTATTGCATTTAAATCAAAAGTGATACCCAGATTAGCATGCATCACGATACAGGGATGCTCTCTACTACCATAATCCTGTCCATTAAACCGTATTATGCTGTTTCTCATATCAGAAGGCCCGATGTACCACCAGGTTCCATTTCCATCTGACAGATTCTCAGAATAACTGACATTTTTCAGCCAGAATCCTTTCATGATGTATCCGTCGGGATTATCACCTGTCGTGAAGGTCTGTCCCAATCCTCGCCTGTCACGGGCAATATAGGTCGCATAATCATTGTCCCCGCTATAGGTTTGCCCCGGAAAGCCTCCGACATTTCGATTATCGATCGTCGATTCTTCCAGGAAAAAAACATCGTCCGGCCCTATGTCCGGCGCCTCGGTACTGTAACTGATCTTCGGTCCGCCTTGTGTGGATTCGATCGGGCCGGTCTGCGCCAGTTCAACAACGAACGTGTGATCGCCGTCATGGACCTGATCTAAATTGAGGCTGTTGATCCCCCCCTTAGTGCCGGTGCTATAGGCTACCCCGCCAGGATAGGAATACTCGACGACACCGGCGGTTTCAAAATAAAAGCCCCTGTTACCATAAATTACGGTTACATCAAAGCCGTATTGTCTATTTGCCGCTAAGATGACCGGCGTACCGAACTGGAAGTGCACCCATGTACCCGTACCGAGCCTGTTTTGGGTTCGATCATCCGACATTAGCTCAACGCCCGATTCAGTTCCCGTTACAACGTACGTTTCGTTAGCAAGAACAAACGCAGGATTTCCACGAGCAGACGGATCGACTACACGAATTACCAGGTTATTGCTACCGTCGTAGTATAGTCCCTGACTGGGATTAGCCGCCAAGCCGGCATAACATTCACCGTTGGTCTGCGGACAATCCGTAAACTCGTGTCCCTGTGAACTGACGATCTGCCTCTTGCTTCCGTCCGGAATGAAAAGTCCGTCGATAAAGGGATTGGATGCGAGATTATGATATTCATTGCCTTTTCCGTCACAATAGATCGATTCTTTATATCCCTCTATCGGGTCCACGTACACATCGGCTCTACCGGTTCCGAGCCCGTTACCTTGCCCAACAAGGTCCACCAGAGAGAGTCTCTGGCCTCTCCAGATAAAACCCGTCTCCGAATAAAAATGCCGAACAAATGCATTCTCCATGATCGGGACGTCCCTTACCTGCCCACTCATACCTACCCGCCTGGCCTGGCCGGCCGTTACAGTCAGGATTCGTTTGTCCCTTGTTCCGGAGCCTGAATCCAACTCGGCTTTGCCCTTGAACATATGCAAATCACTTGTGCCGTCCTGCTCGACCCGGATTCCGAATTCCGTGCCAAGGTCGATGATGCGCGAATTCGGCGTATGAACGATAAATCCCTTTGCATCGTCCGTCACCGTCGCAAATAATCGCCCATTATCAAGGATCATCCGGTCAGCAGACTTTAATCGAAATATGGCAGGACCTTCTAACAATACCTTTGCCCCCCCGTCGAATGAAACTTCTATCAAACCTGTTTGCACGAATAAAGGATCATCACGAATAGCCAATCTTGTTCCTGCTGCAACGACTTGATTATCGGCAAATGCAGCATTGAGAGAATTATTTATTGTAGCTACCTCCCTCGAGACGTATGTCCCGTAAAAAAGCAAAAAAACCATGATAAACAATAGTATTGTCAGCAGATATACGGTGGTAGTTTTGACTATCTTCGAACCTGTACTGAAAAAAGCTCCAAGTGTCTTTGCAGCTCCATCTATCGCATCCCACAGGTCACGGCCGGGTCTGCGGGCCTGCTGATGTATAATATCTTTATACTGCTCTCTAAGATACGCATCGAGCTGTTCACTTGCATAGATTTCAATTCGACGTTTCTTTTCTTCCTCGGTCAGATCAGGACCAAAGTTGTAAAGATCGTGACATCCCTCCGCATGAGATGTCACACCTTTTTCGTTCGTCTCGTAAAGCATCTCCTGCCAGGGAATATCAAACGTTTTCGGCAGTACTCCCTGCAGGTCCATCAGGCCAACGTAGGTTGTGATGAATTCCTGATAATAGACACAGGCATTCTCATTGGTTGCAATCTGGTGATCGAGCATAGCGAATTGTTCGGCCGTGATTGTGCCGTCCAGAGCACGATCTATCAATTCGGTAAAATCCAACGATATCTCATCATGCCGGTTCAAGCAATTTCCTCCATAGCCAGCGTCCTGCGGATACATCGAATCAGCGAATCGTTAATTCGGGCCATCCGCTTGTAAATGCTCTGTACGGACCGCCCCAGCCGTTCTGCAATCGTTTTAATAGTAAGTTCGTTTTCGTATCGCATCCGAACCAAATCGTAATCTTTCTTACTCAATTTACGAATGCATTTTCGTAAGGCCTGCATGCGTCGCTCGATATTCCTGACAAAATGATCCGATTTATCCTGTAGAGATTGAAAAGCCGCCTCACTGAATCGAAGATTATTTCTGACATTTCGCCTGTGGGCCTGAAAAATCTTATATTTAGCTATCTTAATTCCCCAGGCGGTAAAACTCGTACCTGGCTCAAAGCTATCAAACTTCGACCACATCACAAGAACTGTTTCCTGAAATATATCATCCGCATCATCACGGTTGGGTATCATCCCCAGAATCAATGCATAGATCGGCTTCTGGTTAGCCATAATAAGGCGTAGAAATTCATTTACTTTGGACGATTCTGTCATATTACTCCTCTTTTTTAAACATATCCCCCAGGAGGCGATTTTTTAAACCACATATTTTGATTATGATGTATTTTTCGGCGAATTTTGCACATTCTGTCTTAATAAAACCGGGAAAAAGAGTAAAAAATGCTTTTTTACGCTGATATTATCGAAGAAACAAAGAAAAAGGGCCTGTACCAAAACAACCTGGCATAGGCCCGGAAATGACAAAAACCTGATATTTTAACTACATAATCTGCTATTTTAACAGCTTACACCTTAATTTTAAACCCGACTATTACAATTCCGGCAGATATAGACGAATATCGTCGATGAATACCATACCCGAACCGCCTGTAGCTCCGGTCCTCTCAAAGCCGATTCCAAGTGTTGTGACATTACTAAGATTAACACCAAAAGTTGCCAGGTCGATAGTAACCTCCTGCCAGGTTTCCTTTGTCAGGTCAACATCACACACCACTTTAGTATTGTTAATCCGTACGAACATCTGTTCGGTCGTTGGATTATTAGGATCACCATAAATCCATAAAGACATTGTCTCAGGAGCACCAACAGACCAATCATTACCGATAGACAAATCGGCCGGATTTACTGTAACCTCTGAAACCAGTGCCGTACTGTTATCGAAGAATAAAGGTGCCGACTGACTACCTCCGTGGAAGATTTCCGTATCAACAAAATGCTCACCGTTGGCAAAATCGGGTTCGGGATAACCGATTGTCGAGCCGTTGGCTAAAGGATTATCATATCCATCGGTCCAGGTAAAGAATATCCTCTTACTGCCTTCCTGGTCGGGATTGAGGTCGTTGTAGGACTCAAAATCATCTACTAAAAGATTATCGGATATCGTAAAGTTCCAAATTCTGCCTTTACTGATTGTGCCCACTGAATCGACCTGGTCGATACGCCAATAGTAAGTACTATCCCATTTGACGGTTCCCAGAGGTTTATAAAAGCTGTTAGCATCCTGCCGGCCCTGATATATATCACCGGTTGATGTGCCGGCATTGGCGACAACAGCCTTATCGAAACCCAGGTAAACATCATGCTGAACCGCATTTTCTCCGGATGACCAGGTAAGAGGAAAAGCATGTATTAAATCTACTGTTGAACCGTAACCGGGCTTGGGATTCCCGGCAATAGAGGTATCACCCATCATCACATCCATAACCTCTACGGCGGTCAATGCTCGGTTGTATATCCGGGCATCATCAACAGCACCGTTATACCACATCCAGGTCTGCTCATTGTCCGAGCCTATACTGACAGCAAATGTATTTGTTGCTATAGAACCCTGATGAGCTTCCGTCGCCTGGAGTTCACCGTCAACATATAATTTCAACTCACTTCCGTCATACGTTCCGGCCAAATGGTGCCAGGTGCCGTTGAATGACCCGCTCACAGGAAAAGCGGCAGTATATAATTGACCATCATTAACGTCAAAAGCAATGTTATTAGCGGCAGTATGTCTCAACGCATAGCTGGAATTCCCTTTGGTGAACAAGGGATCGTCCTGGCTCGTTCCGGCATCAATGGTATTGACCCATATCGACAGCGTAAGTGCTGCAGTGACATTCAGGCTATTGGGATTGCCGCAATTAACAAAGCTGCCGTCCACACCGTCAATGTCCAAACCACCTTCTTTTTCGCCGGGTACCCATGTCAGACCACCATACAATGTGCCGTGATTTCCGTAACCGGAAGAATCAAGCGCCCCGATACCTCCGACTTCGTCGAACTTCCACCAGCCGACAAGAGCAGGGTCAATTATTGGAAGCTCAGGAGCGGTATTAAATACCCATGTATCCCCTGTATGGATACCGGTCCCGTCATCCTCATCGATCCTCCAATAATATGTTCTTTCATATTCGAGCGGTTCCGGAGTAAAGCTGGTGACATCGACAACCCCCATATCGGTATCGGCGGTTCCGGCCTGTACATCTTCCATACTTCTGCCGAGATACACATGATGGCTAACCGCTCCCGTACCGGGACTCCAGCTTAACTGCACATTTATATCCGTAAACGGAGCACCGTTAACAGGAACAGGATCATAAGCGGTGGGCGGCCGAACTGTAAACTGCCATATATCCCCCTTATAGATATCTGCACCACTTACCTCATCGATTCGCCAGTAATAAGTTGTGCTCGGAACAAGACCGTCAACTACGATGCTGCCGGCACTCTGGCGGGCCTTGTAAACATTCTCCGGTCCCATAGGGTTACTGCTGGCGGCGTTCTCCACGTCGCTGCGGCTGTCGGACAAATAGATATCATGCTCGGTTGCGAACGGGCCCGGCACCCACTGAAGGGTCACTGATTTTGTGTTAATTAAGCTGTTATTACCGGGAGACGGATTGATTGCAATAGGATTTACACCTTCTATGGAAACATCATCCAGAATAACTTGTGAAAACCAGAACTGGTTCGCCGGAGCGCGCTCGCTTATATTTTCAAAACCAACCTGCAACGTACTAAAATTCACTCCCGGCGGATTAGCACCCGTTGACAAATAGAACGTCTGAAAAGTCCAGGAATTTCTGGGCTGGTCCGGATTATCCATATCATAGATAGCCTCGTCAATTGTAGTAGAAGTTGCCGAATCCTGAAGGAAAACCCGAAGAATTCCGCCATACGTGCCTTCGGTACCTCCCCTGCGGCCGACCCACACGGAAACTTTATAGGTTTTATTGGCCTGAACGCGATGGGGATTTCCTGCCTCCATAATATCCTGATAAATCAAGTTGTCCTGATTAAAAGCACAGACATTTTCACCGCTTTGTGCGGGCGGATTAAGCGAGGAGGCCGTTAAATCCTGTTCGGCCGCACCTTCTCCCGACCAGCCGGCCGGAATTCCTCCCCAGGCCCCGTCAGCTAATGACGTTTCATCAAAACCGGAATTTTCCAAAGTCAATTGCCCTAAAACCGGCGCAGTCAGAAATGTCAACGCAACCACCAAAATAATCCCAAATTTTTTAATATTTGCTTTTAACATAAAATTATCCTTTCATATGAACAAATCTGTATTGAAATTAAAAACGGGTGAATAACAACCCGATCACGCCTTATCTTTTAAATTTCTTTACGATAGTTTAATAATTACGTATGAAGTTAAACTAATGAAAAATCAATGAACACACTCCTGCAATAGTGAAAAAACCTTAATTATCTTATACTAAATTAGCCATAGCGCGTCAATGAAATTCCTGACCTGCTCATGCCTTATTTTTTATATAACAAGTATAAAATCCAATTTTTGCTTGCAAATTCCACTTTTTCCTGGTTAAATGATAATGCGTGAGGTTCATATGTCTGCGGAAACGTACCGGAGGATGGTTTATCTGTTCACAGCAATAATATAACAATGTCAAAACTACAGCCGCATTCAGTTGAGATTGAAAAATGGCTCAAATTAATCCGAGCCGATGGTGTCGGCCCGACAACTTTTACCAGGCTCCTCAAACGTTTCGGCTCGCCGGATCGAATCCTGGGTGCTTCTGTCAGTGAGCTGGCCAAAACCTCAGGAGTCGGCTTCAAAACCGCCGAACGAATTGCCGCAACGCGTGATAAATTCGACGTAACGGCTGAACTGGAACTTGCCCGGAAGCTTGGCGTATGGATAATCAATCTCAATGATAATCGCTACCCGCCTGCATTGAAACAGATATACGACCCTCCTCCTGTTCTTTATATCAAAGGCGATTTGATTCGACAGGATAATCTGGCAATTTCAATAGTCGGTTCCCGACAGTGCAGTTTTTACGGCCAGGAACAATCTTCGAGACTTGCACATTTTCTTAGTTCAGCAGGCCTGACTATCTGTTCCGGCATGGCTCGTGGAATAGATACAGCCGCCCATCAGGGCGCCTTATCAGCCGGCGGAAGAACAATAGCGGTACAGGGTTGCGGGCTGAGACACATCTTCCCGCCGGAGAACAAGCGTTTATTCGAGCTGATATCCGAATCCGGGGCGTGCATTAGCGAACTACCATTAAACTTTGAGCCGCTTGCGATTAATTTCCCACCCCGTAACAGAATCATCGCAGGATTGTCTCTCGGCACAATCGTCGTCGAAGCCGCTCTGCGTTCCGGAGCACTACTGACAGCCAATGCTGCAATAGATTATAACCGCGAAGTAATGGCCGTACCGGGTAAAATTGATTCACCATTGAGTAAAGGTGCGCATCAGTTGATAAAACAGGGAGCAAAACTGATCGAATCTGTCGAAGATATAATGGAAGCACTCGGATTTTATGGCGAACAGTTGACCGAGCATGTTAGTGCAGCGGCAAAAAAGGCCGACCAAACGATAGAAAAGCCTTTATTCGATATAGAGCAGTTAAATCTAAATTTGAGTGAAAAAAGGATTTATGAGTGTCTTAGCAAAGAACCTTCACACATCGAACAAATCATCGCGGAAGCGGATTTGACAGCAGGAAATGTTAACGCAGGATTGATTTCACTCAGGCTAAAAGGCCTGATAAAACAATTGCCGGGAAGCCTGTTTGTAAAGCGATAGGCGATTTTCAAAATTACCTAACAAATTTCCGGAATGTTGCTAATTGTTCATACCTCTAATTGCATATATCACAAATGAATAGAAACGATAGACTTCATGACAAAAATCAAATAACATATTTCTTTGTATCGCCGGCTTTCTCAATATAATCCATTTATGGATTAGCAAAACAACAAGATGAACCGGAACCTATTCAGAGTTTGATTCATCCTGGGGAACATTTTATTATGAAAAAAATACTTACAGTTGCAGGAAGTCCTCGCAGAAACGGAAACACACACATTCTGGTCTCGAAAATAACGGAAGGCGCAAAATCGAACGGCGCCGTTGTCGATGAGCTGTTCTTAGGAGATCTAACAATCAGAGAATGCGACGGATGTCATATATGCTGGAAGGGAAAGGAATGCAGCAAGAAAGATGACATGCAGACTGTATATCCTAAAATTATACAAAGCGACATTATCATTTTCGGTACACCCGTATATTGGTACGGGCCAACCGCCCTGATGAAAGCTTTCATCGACCGATTTGTGTACTTTAATTGTCCGGAAAACAGGGAAAAGATACGAGGTATATCGGCAGTAACAGCAATACCCTTCGAAGAAGATTGTCTCGATACAGCCGCGCCTGTTGTTGATTTTTTCGAAAGGTGCTTTAAGTATCTACAGGTCGATATAATCGGAAATATTATTGTTCCAGGAGTCGGCGCAAAGGGGGAGATTAACGGGAAAACAGAGTATCTGCAACAGGCTTACGAACTGGGACGAACTATTGCTGTCGGATAATCGATTTGATTGTGCGATACTCAATAACAGTTGCCGGTAACATGTAATTCGTACACGATACGATATGAAGCATACGTCACGGATCATATCTTAGATACGCTCAACGTCCAAGTTAGGATATTATCGACATCTCCGAAAAAAACCGTAATAAACTGAGGTTTTTCCTATAAAAATTTGAGTATTATCTCCCTTGTCTTCATCAGTAAAGCAGCCGAACATGTAGCGGGCATATGCCTATAGTCAACGACCTGAACTATGAGTTCTAAGTTCAGGGGCATGGAAGCTCCGTGACATCCACGTTTCAGGGGGGCAGGTCGTTGGCTTTTTTCTTTTGGGGACGATAGTATGGTAAAACGAATCCAATGCAGGATCATCAAATCCAGTACCCTTATCGATGCTCAGAAAAATTCCTGTTCCCGTGATATGCAACAAAGCATTGTACCCGTTCATATCAATTCTGCATCCATTATAAATAACATGAATAAGAACCAGCAGGATTGTTTCTCATCTCAAAATCAATTATATTTGACAAAATACTGTGAGCCTGACGACTTTACAGGCCGCTTCTTCGACTGCTATTTTTAAGTCTCAGACCGTAAAATAATGTCAATTTTCGATAAATTAAATTGATTTTATCCCTCTATCCCAATAAAATTCCTTTGATAGAGATATTACGGGAATTCCAGAGAGTCTCATCGTAAAGCATCTGCGTAAATTTAGACAGCTCATCTGTATCGGAGATTGAGCTATGCAGAATGGTAGGAAAAATATAACTGATGAGCAATTCGATCCATATCCAGGCAAAACTAAATCAAGATCAGAGCAAGTCGGCCCTAAAAAATACGAAATAGTAAATATTATGGCAAAACTTCACAATTCGAAGGCATGGTATCGCGCTTTATTCGATAACGCCAATGATACAATATTTTTAATGCAGGGCGACAAATTTATCGATTGCAATCCAAAGACTCTTAAAATGTTCGGTTGCACTAAGCAGCAAATCGTTGGTGAGACTCCCTATAACCGCTTCTCTCCGGAATACCAACCGGATGGGCAGGCATCTAAGGATAAGGCCCTGAAAAAAATCGGATCCGCATTGGAAGGACAACCTCAGGTCTTTGAATGGACACACCTCCGCTACGACGGCACACCTTTCGATGCAGAGGTTTCGCTTAACCGAATAGAACTTTATGGAGATATTTTCTTACAGGCTATTGTAAGGGACATCACTAAACAAAAGCAATTACAGATTCGTTATGAAACTGTCTTAAAAACAGCCATGGATGGTTTCTGGGTACTTGACAAAGAATGTAATATACTGGAAGTCAACGATGCATACTGTAATATGATAGGTTACAGCCGTGAGGAACTTTTGTCTTCTAATGTATCAGATTTGGAAGCATCTGAATCGCCGCATGAGATCAAAAATCACCTTAGAGAACTCATGAAAAAAGGGGCGCATCGTTTCGAGACTCGACATAGGCGAAAAGACGGCATGTTGATCGATGTCGAGATCAGTGCCAATAGTTTTACCTCCGACAGCAATCGGATTTTCGCCTTTTTAAGAGATATAACCGAGCGAAAGAAAGCCGAAGAAGTGTTACGCCAGGAAAGAGACAAGGCACAAAAATACCTCGACGTCGCTGCCGTGATATTCATAGCAATTGACAAAAAGGGAACGGTTACGCTTATTAATCGCAAAGGCTGTGAAGTTCTGGGCTATAAAGAAGAAGAAATTCTCAACAGGAATTGGTTTGAAAACTTTCTGCCTAAAAGGAGTACAAATAAAATAAAAACAATTTTCAGAAAAAACCTGAAAGGCAAATCAGAATTAATCGAGTATTATGAAAATCCAATTTTAAATAAGAAAGGCAAAGAACGACAAATAGCCTGGCACAATACAATATTAACAGATGAAAGCAACGAAATCGTTGGCACTCTAAGCTCGGGAGTAGATATAACCGAGCAAAAGAAAGCCGAGGAAGAACTACGCCGTGCTCGCAAGGACTGGGAAAATATATTTCAGGCAATCGGACAACCGTCATTTATACTCGATCCGCAACACAGGATAATATCGGCAAACCGTTCCGCCGTGAAGAAAACAGGCGTTTCGTTAGAAGACCTCAGGCATAAACAGTGTTTTAATTTTCTTCATAAAAAAAAGCTTCCTCCGCAAAGCTGCCCAATGGAGAAAATGCTGCACTCCGGCTGTTTAGAAACAGTAGAAATGGAGATAGAAGCTTTCGGAGGTACCTATCTGGTATCATGTACTCCCGTACATGACGACAAAGGGCGTCTTGAAAAAGTCATTCATATAGCAATAGACATTACAGACCGAAAAAAAGCAGAGGAAAAACTTCGTGAGCATGAAGAACAGCTTAAGCTGCTAACTTGCGAATTGTCCCTTGCCGAAGAACGCGAAAGAAGACGTATTGCCGCAGGAATTCATGATGACATTGCCCAGAAGCTGGCACTTGCCAAACTCGAACTACAGTCAATCCTGAGTACAATATCGGATGCGAATCTGTTAATATCACTTGAAAATCAGTGCGAGGTAATGGACCATATTATGGAAGATGCTCGCACCCTGACTTTCGAATTGAGTAACCCCATATTATATGAAGTCGGGGTTGAAGCCGCTATCGAATCATGGCTGACGGAGCAAATCCAGAATAAATGCGGAATAAAATGTAAATTTACCTCTCAAGGACCGGATATAAAACTTGATGAGAATATTAGAGTCGTTTTGTATCAAGGTGTTCGGGAACTATTAACAAATATAGTAAAACATGCCAATGCAAATAAGGTAGAAGTGCATGTCGTAAAGAGTCATACCCAAATCAGCGTAATTATCAAAGACAACGGCATCGGGATAAAAACACCTCAACTCGACTCATCCAAAAAAGGAAGGACAGGCTTTGGTCTTTTTAATATCAAGGAGAGGCTGGAGTATCTTGGCGGGAATCTTAATATTAATTCTACGCCCAAAAAAGGAACCCGCATCACCATGAGTATCCCGTTAAAATTACACAAAACTACCCAAAAAAAAGGAGAGGCTGCAATGAAAATACTAATCGTTGATGATCATGGTATAGTCAGAGAAGGTTTGAAATCTTTGATAGAACAACAACCGGAAATGGAAGTTGTCGGCGAAGCAGAAAATGGACAGACTGCAATACAACTGACAAAAGAACTTTCACCGGATGTAGTTATTATGGATGTTAGTATGCCTAATCTAAACGGCGTTGAGGCCACAAAATATCTCCTACAACAAAAACCTGACATTAAGGTGATCATTTTATCAATGCACATGGATAAACATATTGTAAAAGAGAGCCTTAAAGCCGGTGCTTCGTGTTATGTGCTCAAATCATATCTTTTCGACGAACTCTTAAATGCCCTGGAAGCAGTCAAGACAAATGGGTATTACCTGAGCTCCCGAATAACCGGAGTTGTAATAGAAAACTACAGAGCCGAGCAGCAGGCAGGTACACCACAGGAGTCATCCAACCTCACCACAAGAGAACGACAGATCCTGCAACTTATTGCAGAGGGAAAAACAATAAAAGAAATTGCAAGAATTTTACATATAAGTCCCAAAACCGCCGATGCGAATCGTCGTCAGATTATGAACAAACTTGAAATCTTTAATATTGCAGATCTCACAAAATACGCCATTCGCGAGGGGCTGACCTCACTGGAGTTCTAACTGAGCTCCCATGAAATATACCGAAAAAACGTATTTCCGGCCTGAAGTACATTTTCCGATAAAGCTAATCAAATAAGACCATTAATCCATATTTAAACCGAGATAATACTTCACTATTATTAAACAGGGAATTTCCTATCCATAATTAAGGAATATCCCTTTTTTTATACCTCTTTATTTGATCGAAAATATAAATAGATAGAGTTTGTAATCAGGCCATAGGCCTGTTGCGGTATAATCCTGCTCTCATGCTGTAACATAATATGACTTTCTTTGCAGATTGAGAGTATAGGTCGTTTTTTTTCTTTTGTGAAATAAGTTCGAGTTTCAGGAAGATTCATAAAATACAAATTGTAAGTGTAATAATCATTACGACGAAACACAGAGAGGGATAGCATAAAAGTGTATGGTGCCAAGCCGATATTGCTGATTGAGAATGATCCCGCATATTCAAAGAATATAGTATGTGCAATTGAAGATATGGATATGCAATATCCATTAATTCATTTGAATAAAAGCGAGGATGTATTAAATTATCTCAGAAGCCAAAGAAAAAAACCATGGTTAATTCTTCTGGGATTGAACAATCAGGACAAGGACGGCTTTAACCTGCTTAAAATAATCAAAACAGACGACCAACTGAGAATCATCCCTTTAGTAATTCTTGCAGATTCCAATGAAGATCAAAACATAGTTCAAAGTTATGAACTCGGTGTCGCCGGCTATATTGTCAAATCACAGGATACCTATAAGGTTGCCGATATAATAAAGACCGTTTTGGAGTACTGGACTTTGTCTGAGTTACCGCCTGACAGAGTCCAAGTATCACAAGAGTTCGGACAGTTTTTATTGTGACTATGGAATCATTCGCAGGCATCTTCAGTAATTACACAAGTACCAACCGGTTATAAAAATAATAAGGCAAGCTGATAACTTTCAAGAGCAATAACGAGCCGGGACGGTATATATCCGGGACCTGAAGTTATAAAAGCGATGTCTTCCTTAAGACCCACTTGGCCGAATATTGACCCACTAAATGTTTGATTTAGGGATTCATACGCAAATTTTCTTGACTAAACAGTCTTATAAGTTATAATAATATTAGACTACCAATTATCTTTAAGCAGGTAGAAAAGTGAAAGGGTGCTCAATTCATAAAGTCTAAACAATGCATTTCCCACAGCGACAATTTACTCAAACAACAGAAGCTAAAAAAATACCCGCAATTTTTGTCGGAACTATATGGATGAAGCCCAAGCTCATTGTCTTCATAATCGTTTTTGCTGTTTTGCTGTTTTGCGGCAGACTTTCTGCCCGGCCAACAACAGCGTATGAGGCCGAACAAGTGGTAACCGGCTGGCTCAAAGCTGATTTCCAGCCACTCGGTGCAAACCTCGGTCAAACGGTATCAAAGGTTGAAACTTTCATTAATGACTATGGTCAGGCCATATATTATATCGTTTATGTAGAACCCTCGGGATTTGTAATTGTCTCAGCGGATAATTCGATTGAGCCGATTATTGGATTTTCAGAGGACGGCGAATTCGAAACTTCACCTGATAATCCGTTATGGGCTTTGGTACATAATGACCTTAACTGGCGAATTACAACAACTCGCAACAGCACAAATCCACCTGGAACCGTGGAAAATTCGGATATTTCTCATGCCCGCAGCAAATGGTCGCGATTCATCAGTTTGGCCGAAACCAGCGAGGAGGGACTTAGTTTAGAAGGGATAAGCTATCTAAGTGATATTCGCGTGATACCATTTGTACAAAGTCAATGGGGGCAATCTACCGTCTGCGGGGAAAATTGTTTTAATTACTACTGCCCGAACAACTATCCCTGTGGGTGTCTGGCCACAACAATGGCCCAGTTGATGCGCTACTTCGAGCACCCGACAATGGGAATCGGCCGGCTCGAGTTTCCTATCACCGTCGATGATATATTCGAAACCCGTACCACACTTGGAGGCGACCAAAACGGCGGACCTTATAACTGGAGCGATATGGTACTCAAGCCATATTTTTCCTGTGGCTCACTCACACCAACGCAACTACAGGCAATCGGAGCGTTATGTTACGATGCCGGTATTGCGATACACATGCGATATAATGCCGAGGGTTCCGGGGCACTGATAACCGATACGATGTATGCTCTACTTGATACTTTTATGTACAGTAACGCCGTCATGGGATATAACCATGGCAATAACATAGGTTCCGGACTACACGAGATGATTAATCCCAGTATTGATGCTAAATCGCCCGTTCTTCTCGGTATTCAATCTGAATTATACTATGATTCCGGACATGCTGTTATCTGCGATGGATACGGCTACAATGCTTCAACAATATACCACCATCTGAATATGGGCTGGAACGGAGTTTATAATGCATGGTACAACCTGCCCACCATTGACGTCGATATAGAATATAGCTCAATTATATCATGCCTATACAACATATCCGTATCCGGCACAGGCGAATTTATAAGCGGGCGTGTCCTGGATCTGGAGGACAATCCAATTGCCAATGCCAGTGTTTTCGCAAAGTCCGGCACTCAGAATACTCACTCAACCGTAACCGATCACAAAGGAATTTATGCTTTTGACGGTTTAGATTCTAATGCTACCTACAGAGTATGGGTCGAAAAAGACGGATATATTTTCTCAAGAAAGGCCGTTGGGACGGGAATCTCGCAAAATGGATATGGAACTTCGGGGAATTGCTGGGGTATCGATTTTTATCCACAAATAGTGCTGAATCCTCCCTCGAACTCTCCGGTTTATGTAAATAATGACGCTCCCGAAGATCCCGGCCCCAATGATACCGCCGTTTCCGATCCCGCCGAAGACGGCTCACAAGAGCATCCGTTTGATGCCATACAGGAAGCTATTGATATCGCCGAATCAAATGTGACTATAATTATTCTCAGCGGAACTTATACCGGAGAAGGTAACAGGGACCTCGACTGCAAAGGCAAAACAATCACAGTCAGAAGCACGGACCCGAACGACCCTTCCGTTGTCATAGAGACAGTAATCGACTGCAACGGTTCCGAAGCCGACCCACACCGCGGATTTGTATTCAATAATTACGAAACACCTCAATCAATCGTGGCCGGCCTAACTATTACCGGCGGATATCACGAATTCGGAGGTGGAATCTTTTACGGGCAATGCACCGCACCAACAGTGACAAATTGCATATTCAGAGAAAACCAGGCATCCTACGGCGGTGGTGTTTATACAATTAATGCCAATCCAAGACTAATAAGCTGTGAATTCAATAAGAACTCGGCTGCTGCCGGCGGTGCCTTATATAGTCTCGTCGATGTAATTGATTGCAATTCAATTCTGGAAGATTGTCTCTTCCAGGGTAACACCGCAATCCATAACGGTGGGGCAATATA
>CAZMZR010000062.1:0-1736 GCA_964570855.1 uncultured Pirellulales bacterium | reverse complement strand
TTGCGTGCACTGCTGATGACGAAAACGGACAAGTGCCAAGCACTTTCTATGTAATTAACTGCATCATCCGCGATGGTGGAAATGAAATATGGAAGGGCGACCAATCGAAAATTACCGTGACCTACAGCAATGTCCCTAATAGCCAGGGCACAGGTCTGTGGTCGGGTCAGGGCAATATTAATGTCGATCCCTGTTTCGCAAACGAGGATAACGGCGACCTTCATCTAAAATCACAGGCCGGCAGATATGACCCAAACAGCGAAAGCTGGGCGATTGATGACCTGACAAGTCCCTGTATCGACGCAGGTGATACTAATAGTTTGGTAGGAGATGAACCTTTACCGAACGGCGGTATCATTAATATGGGTGCGTACGGCGGCACCGCAGAAGCCAGCAAATCATTCTCCAATTAAGATTCTTCAATCACCTGAAAAACAATTGCTTACCCATCCGCAAAACGGCAACAAAAACAATTAATCTTCAAAGCTTCTAAAGTAGCAAAGGGCTTAATGGATTACCAGGTCAAAAGGCATCATCATAATAACATTTTCCCGGCGAATCAATTCGATGCGCATCAGGGCCTGATACAGGGCTTTTGCACGCTGCGGCTCGGCCTTTCGCAGGAGCTCGAAAAGACTCCTGACGCTCGGATTACCACCGAATAAAACCGTCGCATCCGGCATTATAATATCCGTCGGTCTTTCGCCCTGGCCCGAATACTCTTCTATCAACTGGGTGATAATATCCCTCGGACGAGGAATAATACGGACTTCGTAGTCTTCGAGTGACGCCTGAGCCGCCGCATACTCAATCGCCTGATTGATTCCGCCAATCTTATCAACCAATCCCAGCTCCAATGCCTGCTTTCCGGTATAGACGCGCCCCCCTGCTATCTCATTGATGGGTTTAGTGAGTTTGCCGGCCCGACCTTTAGCTACATGGTCCTTAAAGACATCGTAAATTTTCTGCATATAATCTTCGAGCACTTGTCGCTGCGAATCATCAAAAGGTTGCAGGCTATTGAGGAAATCGGCATTAGCGCCGCGTTTGTACCCTATCCAGTTAACACCGAGTTTATCCCACATATCTGCGGTAATCAGTTTACCGCCCACTACGCCGATGGATGCCGTAATCGTGACCTCGTCGGCAAATATGGCATCGGCTCCGCATGATATATAGTAGCCTCCGCTGCCTGCGACATCACCCATAGAAACGATGAATGGCTTTTCGTTCCTAACCAGCCTCGTGGCATTAAGGATCACCTCGCTGGCTTCGGCTGATCCGCCCGGCGAATCGACACGCATTATAACCGCCTTGACGGAATCGTCTTTGGCAGCAACCTCAAGGGCCTTGCGGATATCGCCACTGAAAGCTATGCCCGACTGTGCGAATAAACCCGGTTGACTATGACCCGGTAGAATAGCACCTTCCACGTAAATCAGGGCTACGGTGTCTTTCTGCGGTTCCTGTGGTGGATTAAGCATTTCCGCTAAAAGGGTAAAGAATGCAAATGGATTGGCAAGGTTGATCTCGGATTTCTTCTGGTGACCATAACGATTATCGATTTTTATCCACCCCTCAACTTCATCCTTAATCCGGGCAAGAAATTCCTCTCTCGTCTCGACGGCATCGATTAATCCCTTTTCCATCGCCTGCTCTGCAAGGTAGGGACCGTTATCGATAAGCTCCCTCACCCGCTCGGCGGACATATCGCGCGATTGTGCAATCATCTTTAC
>CAZMZR010000061.1:0-20568 GCA_964570855.1 uncultured Pirellulales bacterium | reverse complement strand
CAACCTGAAACGTTATGTAAGAAAATGATATTTTTAACATTTTTTGCGAATTTTATGTTAACATATACTTTATTGCTGCGTCTTAACAAACAGAACAAGATTATATAATCGAGAATGATGTTTATGCTTGGTAAGGCCGTAAGCTACGGAGCACTGTGGGATCTGATCGGCTCGGAGTCTATCGCTGAAGACCAGAGGTGGATTCTGTCTGCAATGCACAAATACGGACAGGGATTAGTCACCATGCTTTGGCGTATCCTTGGGAACGAGCAGGATGTTTACGATGCCTACCAGGATACTTTTTTGCAGTTGGCACATTTTGAAGGGGGTCGTAAACCTGAATGCATCAAAGCGTATGTTTTCCGTGTGGCAAATAACGTAGCGATAACGATGTTAAGACGCAGAATCGCAGAGAGAAATAGAATATCCGGTACCGCCGCTGTACGAACGGATGAACACTCTCCTGTGAAGGAACTTGATAATAAATACCTGCAGGAGACTTTAAGAGATTGTATGGCACAATTACCTGAATATCTCAGAAATGTAATCGCACTGCGTGACTTAGCTGAATTGTCCTATGCTGAAATAGGAAAGATATTAGGTATATCAACAGGAACGGCGAGGGTTTATAGATGTAAAGCAATCCAGTTATTGGCAGTTTGGATGGGAAAACAAAAATAAAAATGATTACTTTAAAAATAAAAAGAAGAAGCCCTAATAAATGTAAACGAGTAAGAAACTGGTTATACTCGGCTATAAGCAGTCATGTTAATCCCGAAGCAGGCTGGCTGCAAGACCACATTGCCAGTTGTCCGAGATGCCGGAAGAGATTCATCTCCTGCAGTAAAGTCAATCTTGCTCTGTCGTTCATCAGGTCAAAGCCTCAGAATCTGGGCTTATTAAAACATGCAAACGAACAGGCTATCGGCGTGCTCAGGCATAGTTTGCGTGAAGCACCCAAGGCCTGTGTACTTAAAAAAATTCAGCCTGAGCCGAAGTTGTTGGAAAGATTGTCCAGGCATTTGCAGCCTGTAGGTAATTTAGCCGCTTGTGCTGTGATTCTGCTTCTTATGAAAACCGGTATTTTCTCATCTATGGATGGTTTTCAAACCAAGGGGCAAAAAGTCATTAGGCAGTACTATACCAACCAGATTGGTGAAGATCTGGCTGAAGAAATATTCCCAACCGGTCCAACACATTCTTCATAATAAAGTACTGCAAGATAGATTAGGTCGTAACATATTGATAAATAGAAAGTTAGACTTATCGGCCCATGTCTTGTTTATCTAAAGTAAAAACAATCCGGCAAGTCAAGTCCGCCTAAAATTATCCCGATAAACATTTCAGGAAGCTTATCTTACTTCTCTGTCGTATTGGCTCAACTCAAGGTCCTATAGGACCTTGAAGAAATGCTGTTTTTATGGCTTGAGCCGATTTGATTGACCAAATTTTATTACTTATATTTTATTTACTATGGCACGGATTTTCGGATTTAAAGCAAAAGATCAGTCAATTGGACTGAATTCCGTCAATGACTATCCAGATAATGACGGTCTTGAGGAAATAAACGGCCTTTCACAACTGTATTCCCCTGAGCAGGACGCCGCCGTTCATGTGCGCGATATTGCTGATGTTCTGCGTGAAATGGGAAAGATTTCCGAGGAACAGCTCTCTGAGCTAAGAGGGATACAGGAAAAAACGGACGTTGATATCTGTAAGATAATCATTGAAAAGAACATGGTCGGGGAGCCGGATATTTCAATGGCAAGGGCGGGCCTTTATGGTTTTGAGTATCGAAAAATTGAACCGGACCAGATCGATAAACACACATTCTCCAAGTTGAATCCCGACTATATCAAGAGCAACAGGATTATGCCTATAGCAATCAACGGGGATAATCTTGTAGTGGCAACGAGCCGTCCGGGGGATCTCTTTGTCATTGAAGATGTGAAAAGACAAACTCAGATGAACCTTGAGACCGTCGTCTGCATGGATGTAGATATAGATAATGTCTGTAATCTTCTGAATGACCAAAGGATTGATTATAATCTCGATGAAATTATCAGTGATATGACCGACGTCGAAATTGTACAGGACCAGGAGGAAATTTCAGAAGACCTTGAAAAAATGGCGGGCCAGTCGCCCGTTATTAAATTTGTGAATTACTTAATAAGCAATGCCGTGCGTGAGGGCGCCAGTGACATTCATATAGAGCCCAAGGAAACGTCCATGAGGACCCGAAACCGCATAGACGGCGTACTTTTCGAGATGATGCAGTCACCATTAAAGATGCATCCTGCCATTGTCTCGCGTATTAAGATTATGGCTAATCTTGATATTTCGGAAAGGCGATTGCCGCAGGACGGGAAAATAAAAGTTTCCATCGGCGGCAGGGCGATCGATTTGCGAGTCTCGACGCTGCCGACAAATTATGGGGAAAAGGTGGTTATTCGTGTCCTGGACAGCAGATCCATTCTGCGTGGTCTTGAGCAGTTGGGTATGGAACCTGATGTGGAATCAGTTTTTGCAGAGCAGGTTAAACTGCCTCACGGGATTCTGCTGGTAACCGGTCCCACGGGCTCCGGTAAGAGTACCACTTTGTACTCTGCTCTGGCTCAGATGGACGGTGATAAATTAAACATTTCGACGGTCGAAGATCCGGTGGAATATGAACTTAGTTTTTGTAACCAGGTTCAAATCAGTGAGAAAATCGGTCTTGATTTTGGCCTGGCATTGAGAAGCCTGCTGCGACAGGACCCGGATGTAATAATGATAGGTGAGATTCGTGATAACGAGACGGCACGTATAGCAGTGCAGGCTGCATTAACGGGACATTTGGTCCTTTCGACACTACATACAAACGATGCAGCGAGCAGTGTTACAAGACTGGTCGATATAGGCATTGAGCCGTATTTGATAGCAGCCTCGTTAAATGGTGTTCTCGCTCAACGATTAGTCCGTAAGATATGCCCGAAGTGCAAGGAAATTTACCAAGCATCGGAAAATATGCGTAAATATGTTGAAAAAGCCGGCGTTGATCCGGGGCAGCTTTATCATGGGGCGGGTTGTGACCATTGCAGAAATTCAGGTTATGTCGGTCGAGTAGGTATTTATGAGATGCTGGTTATCGATGATATATTCAGAGATATGATTCACCATGACGCATCTGTGAATAATATGCGTCGAATATTTCACAAGAGCGGACGCAGAAGTTTATATGATGACGGTATTATGAAAGTCAAGCAGGGCCTAACTACAATAGATGAGGTGCTGCGTGTAACTGAAATATATGGAACAACAGAAAACGAAGAATTTGTTGAGAATATCAATTCCGACAATTGTTAGATTCTCCGTCACTGAGATACGAAGACTTTTCCTGTTAAGTTAATAAATTGATATTTGAGAATATGCATAAGAAACTTGTTATTGTTGTTGGTTTTTTGTTGCTTTTGATTGGAGGCAGCGCTCTGTGGTGGGTGCTCTCAGAGCGAAGCAGGGGGCGTCAGGAAGCGAATACATTCAAGCTGAAGTACGGCTCGGAGACGAGTGAATATATCCAGCAATACGAAAAATGGATGAATTTGCCTCCTGAGGAGCGTGCAGAGTTACCTTTGGGATTGGATGACAAGGGGAATTCTAAAACACAGGATCAAATTCAGCAGGAGCAGCAGGAAAGACTGAAAGCTGACCTGGATAAATTAGCGGCTGGTGGGATGACTGTTTATCCGTTTGCGGATGATTTTTACGGTGAGAACTGGCAGGACATATTAGAGGAATATAAAAAACAACAGGAATTTAGCGAGTTTGTTTTCACAGCTTCAATGATGTGTACAGCTATTGGCGGGATAATTGTCGGCTGGTTTATATTAATCAACATTGCCCGACTTATTATTAGTATTTTGACCGGCTTGAAAAATTGTTTCGTAGGTATTTTTGGAAGAAAGAGACAATCTCCTGAACCGGCGCCCAGCGAAGAACAGATAAAAGAGCCGGAGCAGGAAAAGAAACCGGATAAAAAGCAAACTGAATTTGGAGAACTTTCAAAGGTTCTTATAAATTCAGGCTGGCAACAACCGGAATTTGTTCGTGGTAAAGCAAAAATCCGCAGACAGAAAGCAGGTGCTTCAACAGATATTTCAATAAGTAGCGAATCTCACTTGAAAAATAAGGAAGATAAACGTTCACAGGAGCAACCGGAAGATAAGCCGGCTCAGGTGACCGAGAAGACTACTAAAGTGCAAAACGATAAGAAAACAGTCGTATCCAAAGATAAACATAAAGGTGGTACCCTGGTTACGATTGAAAACGAACAAGCGAATCCGATAGATAACACGCTCAGAGATCTCACACAACAGGTTTCAGCGATTCGTGAGTACGCAGTTCACCAGCAGAACAGACTGGAGAAGCTCCAGGACGGCTATGACTGGAATATAATAAGGAACTTCTGTCTGCGTATTATCCGCTGCATCGATAACGTTGAAGTTCGAATTCATTGTCTGTCCGAGCAGGATGACGATGTTGATGTGACGGACCTCGAGGAAGTCAGGGATGAGTTGATTTTTGCTTTGGAATCGAGCGGAGTTGAACAGTTTGAGCCGGAGATAAATAGTGACTATCGCGGTCAGGAGAAATACGCTGAGGCTGTTAAAGAAAAGAAAAAAAGCGATGATCCAAAGCGGAAAGGCAAGATTGAAAAGGTTCTTAAGCCGGGTTATCAATGTTTCATTGACGAGGAAAATGCCAGAATAATACGCCCGGCCCAGGTTAGACTTTACGCATAACCAGCCAATGGTGCATTATGAATCAATTAATGATTCAAGAGCCGTAATATTGGAGGTGTACAATGGGCAATATAGTGGGAATAGATCTCGGAACGACTTTCTCGGCATTGGCGATTCTTAATGCTATCGGAAAGCCGGAGATAGTCCCAAATGCCGACGGTGACAGGCTCACGCCGTCTGCGATTTTCTTCGATGAAGAAAATGATAAATTAATTCGTGTAGGTGTCGAAGCGATTAATTCCCGGCATCTCAACGCCCAAAGGTCCGTTCGCTGGATAAAACGGTATATGGGAAACGCCAAATATTGTAAAAGTATCGACGGCAAAGAATGGACTCCGGTCGAGCTGTCCGCTCTGATTCTGAAAAAGCTCGGGCAGGACGCCTCGATTGAGCACGGCGAAATTAAGGATGCCGTTATCTCCGTCCCCGCTCATTTTGATGAGATTCGCAGGAAGGCGACCATGGATGCCGGGACAATGGCCGGTTTGAATGTGATTGGCATTGTAAATGAGCCGGTGGCCGCCGCCCTGTATTATGCAACAACTCGTATGATTAAGGGCAGGGTTCTGGTATATGACCTCGGCGGCGGAACCTTTGATGTCACGATAATGGATGTCAATGGGCATCAGATGGATATTGTTTGCTCGCAGGGAGATCACGCGCTCGGCGGTATTGATTTTGACAAGCTGATATTGGAGATGCTGGAGCAACACTACAAAGATAAATTCAGTACCGGGCTGATTGGTTCTGATGAGGACAGAGCCAAGTATGAGGATGAAGCCGAAGATGTTAAAAAAACATTATCACGCCGTGATGTGGCGAAAAAAATGCTCTACGGCCCGGCCGGAAGTATGAGAGTGGAAATAACACGTGAAATGTTTGAAAAGGCTGTTTCCTCACTGATGGCTCGTACCGATATACTGGTCGAAGTCGCCCTTGAGGAGGCCGGGATAAAACCGTCTGAAATTGATAAGGTGCTTTTGGTTGGCGGTAGCACACGGATGCCTATAGTTCAGCAGCGTCTGGAAAAAGTGTTCGGATTCGCGCCGGAAACGGCTGTTAATGTGGATGAATGTGTTGCATTGGGTGCCGCATTACACGCCGGTCTGACGATGATGAGGGAAAAGCCCGATGCTGTGCCAGCCGGTGTTTCCAGCGGGCTTAAAGATATCAACCTTACGGATGTCTGTAACCACAGTTACGGCACTGTTTGTGCTCCTGTCGATAAGGAGACCGGCCGACGTGTGATTCAGAATCGTATCATTTTAAAGAAAAACACTCCCTTGCCATGCGAGGCGTCTCAGACGTTTTATACGGTCTCTAAGGGGCAGACGACTGTTGAAGTGACTATAACACAGGGTGAGGACATTGCCGTTGATTATGTCAACAAGATTGCAACGCATAAGTTTGAATTACCGCCGGACAGACCCGCGGAATGTCCTATTAAAGTCACCTATAGTTATGACGTCAATCAGAGGATGCACTGTAAATTCGAAGACCTCGAATCGGGCCGGGTCCTTGCAGTGGATCTCAGTTTGAATAAAAGTGGGGAAATGTCGGAAGATAATATAACAGAAGAAGCGAAACAACTTAACGGCTCCAGAGTTAAGTAGCAATATGAGTAGGTATATAAATGGGTGTACTTCTGGTTCTATTTTTACCGATAGCGGCGGCATGTGTTGTATTATTTTTTCCTGATGTGATAAGTCGCCTGTATTATTATGTGTTGTGTGTCCTGCGTCGTACGAATGAACTAAACAATTCGAATTATCCGTCCCGCCAAAAGTCTCTATTTCAGCGAGATGTAACGAACGCCGCGCAATATGAACCTGATTTGAGCGTTCTTAATTGCGAAGTTCAACAGACAATCCAGCAGGAAGGTAAAAGTGTTGTCGACATCTTCAGTGTCGAGATTTGCGGCTCAATCCATGCTCCGAGTGATAAGCACAACGCTGTTGTGAGAATATCCATTCAGGATATTACAGAAGGTTCGGCTTCTGCTAAACCTGTGCAGGCTAAAGTAAAACAGTGGCAGGCTGCCGATTCCTCTGTTTTTTATTACAACACCAACCTTGGCAGGCTTCCTAACAATGTTACCATACTCTCGAACTGGACCTCTGTTGCGAAGCTGCGTCTTGATTGGCTTGCATTTGCTCGGAAGGGAAGAAGGTCTCTTTTGTTTAATGTCTCGATATTATCCGCCCAGGACGGTTGGGAACTTGCTTGCGCCCGATGTTCCTATCTTTATGATAATCCCTCTTTTGGATATTTTGATGTGCAGGATAATATTAAACGGACAAAGACGCTGGCGGTTGCATTGGCGTTTGCTGTTAGTGCTGCGGACAAGAAGATATATGACTGCGAAATTGAGCTTATAAAGAAATGGGCGAAGGATAATATCCTCGATGCTGAAAGCCGAACACCCGATGCTCATGAGGATGCAAACTCGAGTATCGAAGAGCGTAAGCTCGATAAGGCGTTAAATGAGGTTGTTGCTTTTTTCAGGGAAGGAAACGAATTCGATGAATATGAAATATGCCGTGAAATTGTGGAAATTACAACAATTGCTCAGCGTCTTGATATTATGGACCTTTGCATGCAGGTGGCAAAGGCCAACGGCGTTGTTGTCGGTGGCGAGCTGGAATTTTTGAAAAAACTGGCAAACTGGCTTCAAATTAACAGCGAAAAGTTTCGGACAATAATGGAGAAAATCATTCCTATCGAAATGCTTGAGGTTAAGGATGTGGAGTCCATCCTTGGTGTTACTTCCAATATGGACGAAGAAAAAGCTCGTGCTCATTTGAATAAAGAATACGTCAAATGGAACGCGAGAGTGACAAATACCAATCCTGAGATTCAAAGCCAGGCCGACCAGATGCTTAAATTTATTGCCGAGGCAAGAACTCAATACGTCCAAAGTAATTAAAATGAGCAGAGTGAAAGCAAAACGCTCGTTAAACGGGGTAAAACAAAGAAAAATATCCCAATGTAATTCTTCACACGACAAGCCTCCTTTTTTCGTTAACATATAACAAACCTTGAAGGTTCTATTGCCTGCTTCCGTATAATGCATTATTATTATTCCCATGAAGTCTATAAAAAAAGTGGCTGTAGTTGTCGTTGTTGTTGCAGCATGTGTAGTACTCGTAGTGCTTCTGCTCGATAAAAGATACAGAATGCTCTCCAAAGCATCCTCAACAGTAGATACCCGTCAATTATCGACGATTGAAGATGTCTCATCTAAGCCTGGTTTAACACAGGATTCGGCTCAAGAATCGAGAATCGATAATCGAGCCGACTGGCCTATGTTCAGAGGCCAGCAGAGACTGTTGGGAACACAGGATGGTATTTTGCCGGATTTGCCTGCCGGAGAGGAAGATTCGTTAAAACTTTTTTGGAAATTCAAAACTGGCGACCAAGTCAAATCTTCACCGGTCATCGTTGATGACGTTGTATTCGTAGGCTCATCGGATGAGAATATATATGCGATTGATATAGAAAATGGTAAGCAACTCTGGAAATATAAAACCAGCGATGCAGTCGAAGGGACGCCCTGTGTTATCGAAGGTTCGGTTTATGCCGGTTCGTCGGACGGTTTTTTATATGCGCTCGATGCAAACAGTGGCGAACTCCGGTGGAAATATGAAACGGACGGTCAAATTCTTGGTTCTGCGAATTGGGTGCTTTCGCCTGACGGCGGAACGATATGGATACTTATAGGAAGTTACGATAATAAACTGCATTGCGTGGATTCGACAAATGGTAATGTTGTATGGACTTATGAAACAGATAATTATATCAATGGCTCACCTGCGGTAGAGGAAAGAGTGGCTGTTTTCGGGGGCTGCGATGCAATGATTCATGTTGTGTCACTGACCGAAGGCAGTATGCTAAAATCGATTGACAGTGGTTCTTACATTGCAGCTTCGGCCGCGATTCTTGACGGGCAGGTTTATGTTGGTAATTACGATAATGTGTTCATCAAGGCCAATATTGCTACCGGCAAAATCTTATGGAAATACGAGCAGGGCAAGGCCCCGTTTTTTTCTTCGCCCGCAATCGGCCGGGATTTTGTTGTCGTCGGGGCAAGAGATGAACTTGTTCACTGTATCGGTCGTAATGATGGTAAAAAGGTCTGGACTTTTCAGACATTAGGTGAAGTTGACAGCTCACCGGTTATTTGTGACGATAAAGTGATTGTTGGTTCCGAAGACGGGAGATTATATATATTAAGATTATCCGATGGAAGCAAGGTCTGGTCGTATGAGATCGGCCAGGCAGTTACTTCTTCACCTGCTGTGGCTAACGGGATGATAATAATCGGTTGTGATGACGGTTTCATATATGCCTTTGGTTCCTCAAAATCAGACGCAACGGCCGAAAAATAGAAACGGAGAAATGCAATGAAAATTGTTCAAATTACACCCGGCTCAGGAGATAATTTTTATTGCGAGAACTGTCTGCGCGATGCCGCTCTGATTAAGGCTATGCAAAAGCTGGAGCAGGACGTCATTTTACTTCCGATGTATTTGCCTTTACAAGTGGATGAAAAAGAGATACCTCGAAAAGCACCGCTCTTTTTTGGCGGGATAAACGTATATCTCCAGCAAAAATTATCTTTTTTCCAAAAGACCCCTCGGTGGTTCGATAGCCTGTTTGATAGCCCGGGACTCTTAAAGTGGGCTTCGCGTAAAGCGGAAATGACAAGTGCGAAAGACCTGGCGGAAACAACGATATCAATGCTTCGCGGACAGGATGGACGGCAGACAAAGGAGTTGAACAGGCTCGTTGAATGGCTGGCCCGGGATGAAAACAAGCCTGATATAGTGACTCTGTCAAATGTTCTTTTGATTGGTTTGGCCAAACCAATCAAAGAAAAACTCGGCGTGCCGGTACTGTGTTTGCTTCAGGATGAAGATGGATTCCTCGACGGATTGAGGTCTCCTTACACGGAACAGGCATGGGAAATAGTCGCCGAACAATCCAGGCATGTAGATGCTTTTATAGCGGTGAGCAAATACTATGCCCAGGTAATGCAGCAGAAGCTTGGAATCGAAGCCGAACGTCATCATATTGTACATATGGGAATCTCGCTGGATGGATATATACACCGTGATGCGGGGCCGGATCGTCCCACAATCGGTTATCTTTCCCGAATGTGCCCCGATAAGGGACTGGATACTCTTGTCGATGCTTTTATCCGGTTAAAACAAAATGATAAATTGAAAAAGACTATACTGCGAATAGCCGGTGGTAAAAGTTCCGCCGATGAGCCGTTCTTAAATAAAATTCGGCAAAAATTAGATTCTCATGGTATCAGCGACGATGTTGAGTTTTTGCCGAGCTTTGACCGCCTGGCGAAGTATGAATTTTTACATTCGCTTTCGGTTCTGTCGGTACCGGAGAAAAAACCGGTTGCTTATGGATTATATGTGCTTGAAGCGCTTGCGGCGGGAGTTCCGGTAGTGGAACCGGCGATGGGTGTATTTCACGAGTTGCTCGAAATGACCGGTGGGGGAGTGCTATATGGGGACAATAACGCCGCTGCCTTGGCTGCCGCTATCGAACCGTTGTTACTTGATCCGGATTACGCGCACAAGCTCGGAAGGAAGGGCAGAGATGCGATTATTGAGAAATTTAATGTTGAGCGGACTGCCGGGGAAATGATAAGAATATTTGAACGAATCGTGCAATAAGTTTGAAAAGGGAATTTATGCTTGAACTTGTTCATGTCACAAAAAGTTACGATTCACCGGGCGATACCGGCAGTGTCTGTGTTTTGAAGGACATAACGTTCAAGCTCGGTGACGGCCGGGCACTGGTGATAGTCGGGCCTTCGGGAAGTGGGAAGAGCACGCTGCTCAATATTATCGGTGCCCTTGACAGCCCGACTGATGGACAGGTACTCTTTGATGGCCAGAACATGACAAAACTGAATGATAAAGACCTTGCAGAAATTCGCAATCGCCGGATTGGTTTTGTCTTTCAATTGCATCATCTTTTGCCGCAGTGTACCGTGCTTGAGAATGTGTTGGTGCCGACTCTGGCAGGTAAGGGCGAACTTTCCGGAAAAGATGCCCAGGAAAGAGCGACAGATTTGCTGGAACGGGTTGGCTTGAAAGAATTCTTACAGTACAGACCGGGGGAACTTTCGGGGGGGCAGCGCCAGCGCGTGGCGGTTGTCAGGGCGTTGATTAATAAACCGAAGCTGCTGCTTGCCGACGAGCCGACAGGCTCGCTGGACAAGGCCGCCTCTGAGAATATAGCCGATCTGCTGGTGGAATTGAACCGCAGCGAGCATGTGACGCTGATAGTTGTGACACATTCGTTGGAATTCGCCAAGCGCATCGGGCCGGTATCGGAATTGAGCGATGGATTGTTGAAAGATCGGAGCCGGCAATGAATTTATTCAAGCTCGCCAGGAGAAGCCTTACTTTTTACTGGAGGACGAATATCGGTGTTCTGCTGAGCGTTGTGGTCAGCACATCCGTGTTGACCGGCGCTCTAATCGTAGGCGATTCCGTACGTCAGAGCCTGATGATGATGGTTGATGCCCGGCTTGGCCAGACCCAGTTTGCCCTTGTGCCGCAAAAAAGATTTTTCAGAGCTGTGCTGTCCGACGAGCTTGCATCAGAATTGGATACGATGGCGGCGCCTCTCCTGCAGGTACGCGGATTGATGACTAACAGTAATGGTACCAAACGGGCGAACAGGGTGGAAGTGCTCGGCATAGATGAACGATTTTACAGGATAGGGACTCAGAAGAATCTTTTTGTTAAAGATTTCAATAATACGGTAATATTAAATGAGCCGTTGGCTGCAAGGCTTGGGGCGAATACCGGCGATGAGATTGTGCTGCGAATTGAAAAGCCCAGCTTAATGCCGAGGGATGTACCTATAACCCCGGATTCCGATTTATCTACAGCTTTTCGACTGCACGTTGGTACGGTTGCAGACCAATCGGAATTCGGACGTTTTAGCTTACAGTCAAATCAAATCGCGCCTATGAATGTTTTTGTTCCTTTGCGTTGGCTTCAGGAGAAAATCGGCCGTAGCGAACAGGCAAACATTCTGCTGGTTGCTTCGAGCCGAAATGACAATATAACGATAGAAAAAGCAAATGATGCAATTAGTAAATCCTGGCAGCTTGCCGATGCAGAGTTCCAGTGTCACCGGCTTGAAGGGCGGAATTATTTCGAGATACGCAGTAAAAGAGTTTTCATCGATGATTTTTTAAGCGATGCTGCAATGAATGTAGGTGACAATCCTGTAGGGATTTTGACCTATTTTGTCAACGAGTTACGGCTGCGGGACAAAGTGACTCCATACTCGATGGTCTCTGCAATCCAGCCTTCGACGGATGTTAATAGCATCGTTCCGGCGGATATGCAGGACGATGAGGTTATAATCAACCGGTGGCTTGCCGACGACCTTGGAGCAAAAGTGGGGGACTCGCTCGAATTGACATATTTTGTTATGGGATTGGTGCGAAAACTTGAACAGCAAAGTGCGAGTTTCCGGATTCGGAAAATTTTGCCTATGGAAGCCCCTGCGATTGACCCTGAATTGATGCCTGATTTCCCCGGCCTGGCGGATGTGGATAATTGCAGAGATTGGGACCCCGGCATTGATATCGACCTCGATAAGATTCGCACAAAAGACGAACAGTATTGGGACAAGTATCGGGGGACACCGAAGGCGTTCGTGACACTCGACGCCGGACGTAAGATGTGGGCTAACAGATACGGCAACCTTACCGCGGTTCGCTACCCGTTGAAAAATCAATCGCAGGAGGATATTTCACGAAAGTTACTAACCTCTGTTGATCCTGCTAAGGTGGGATTATTCTTTATGCCGGTTCGCCAACAGGGATCTAAAGCGGGAGGGGGCTCAACCGATTTCGGCCAGCTTTTCCTCGGCCTGAGTATGTTTATTATTATGGCGGCTCTGATTTTGACGGGTTTATTATTCGTTTTTGGCGTCGAAAACCGCAGCGAACAAATCGGGATGTTACTGGCGGTCGGGTTATCGCCGAAGCAGGTCAAACGGCTGTTGTTAACCGAAGGTGGGATTTTAGCAGTTTCAGGGGCGATAATTGGAACTGCGGTAGCTCTGCTATACACGAAAATAATGATTTACGGGCTTGCGACAATATGGCGCTCGGCCATAGCCGGCTCACAGATACAATTCTACTTCGAGACTTCTACTTTGTTTACAGGAGCGATTGGAGCGGTGATTGTTTCTTTGATAGCAATATGGTTTACTTTACGCAAACAACTATCTCGACCGGCCCGCGAGCTGCTCGCCGGGGCCTTGAGGTGGCAATTTTTCAAAACAAAACGCTCATCGAAAGGCAGGACGGGATTTTTGATAGCAGCTTTGTCTTTCATGGGGGCTGTTCTACTACTTGTCCTGATGGGAACCGGTGACAGTAGCTCGGTTTCGGGGGCATTTTTCGGGGCGGGTGCCTTGCTCTTGATTGCGGGGCTTGGAGTAAGTCACTCTTTGTTGAAGATAGCAGCGGGCAGATGGAACAGGGCTTTTGTCTCTGTGGCAGGCCTTGGATTGCGAAATACCACTAGGCGCACCGGGCGCAGCCTTGCCGTTGTGGGCTTGCTTGCTTGCGGCATTTTTCTGGTGATTGCTGTCGGCGCGAACAAAAAAGACCCGCTTGCTGGGGCCCATAAACGGGATTCGGGAACGGGGGGCTTTGCCTTATATGGTGAATCTACTATCCCGATTTTGTACGATTTGAACAGCAGCTCCGGCCGGGAATCGATGAGATTGGATGACGGCAGTCTCGACGGTGTGCAGATAGTGCAGTTTCGTGTGCATGATGGGGATGATGCAAGCTGTTTGAACTTAAATCGTGCGCAGATGCCCCGATTGTTGGGTGTGCAGTCGGAACAATTGCAAAAACGCAGTGCTTTCGGTTTCAGCAAGGTAGTCGAAGGCGCCGACAAAGAAAACGCATGGGAACTTCTGGATCGAAATCTGGGTGAGAATGTTGTTCCGGCCATCGGTGATTATGCGACTGTGGTCTGGGCGCTTGGTAAATCCGTTGGGGATGAGATTGAATATACCGATGAAAAAGGCAGGCAGTTCCGATTGCGACTGGTGGGTTTGTTGAACAACACAATCCTGCAGGGCAGTTTGCTCATATCCGAAAAAGAATTTGTCAGGCGTTTTCCTTCTGATGAAGGCTATCGAATGTTTCTTATCGATGCCGACTGGAGCAGGACCGAAGCTCTGTCCGATAAATTGACGTTGCGATTATCGGATTTCGGACTGGAGTTGACTCCGACAGCGCAGCGACTGGCCCGGTTTATGGCCGTTGAGAATACATATCTGTCCATATTCCAGTTATTGGGCGGCCTTGGGCTGATTCTCGGCAGTATAGGATTGGGACTGGTTGTGCTTCGAAATGTACTTGAAAGGCGGGGTGAACTTGCAATGCTACAGGCGGTGGGCTTTAATAAATCTACGCTCAGGAGGCTGGTCTTTGATGAGCACAGTACTCTAATGCTCGCCGGCCTGGCCTGTGGAATTATCGCCGCTCTTGTAGCGGTAGGGCCTGTATTGTGGACGCATGGAGCGCGTATCCCATATCTGTTAATTGTTGCTATTGGAATTAGTGCCGTCTTATGGATATGGATCGCAACGACTTTTGCACTTAGCGGGAACATGATTGACGCCTTGAGGAACGAATAGATGCAACAAAATAATGACCAGCAGCGAACAAAGATTTTCCCATCGGGAGTCCCGTCTATTATTCCGATTGCATTATCTGTGGTCGGTGTAATATTTCTGTATGTCTGGCTTAGCGCCGACGCCGCAACGGAGCTCACGGAGCGTTTGCCGGAAATAGACACACAGGAATCGCTGTCGCGTGAAGGCGGTACCAGGGAACTGCGGGGTGAATTGGTTCGTTTTGAAGGCGAGCCGTCCGATTTGCCCGGCGCCTGGCCGCAGTTCAGAGGACCGAATTTCGACGCAATAAGTTCTGAAGATGTTAACCTTGCAAGAGCATGGCCGGGCGAGGGGCCGACGGTTCTGTGGTCTATCGATTTGGGAGAAGGTTTTGCCGGGGCAGTGGTTTTGGCGGGTAGGGTATATATCATTGATTATGACCAACAGGAACAGGCCGATGCAATTCGTTGTCTGTCACTTGACGATGGGGCGGAAATCTGGCGATATTCTTATCCGGTGAAAATCAAACGCAATCACGGAATGAGCAGGACCGTCCCGGCGGTGACGGAAAAATATATCGTGACAATCGGGCCCAAATGCCATGTCACCTGCCTCGATTCTCAAACGGGCGAATTTCACTGGATGCTGGATTTAGTCAGGGACTTCGGGGCGGTAGTGCCCGAATGGTATGCCGGGCAGTGCCCGCTCATCGAAGACGACAAGGCCATCGTCGCTCCCGGCGGTTCGGCGTTAATGATGGCGGCCGATTGCGCCACGGGTGACGTTGTATGGCAAACTCCTAATCTTCATGGCTGGAAGATGACGCATTCATCGATTGTGCCGACCGAGTTTATGGATAAGCGCATGTATGTTTACTGTGCCAGTGGGGGAGTAGTGGGTGTTTCGGCGGAGGATGGCGATATTTTGTGGGAATACCCGGATTGGAAGATTCGAATTGCGAATGTTCCGTCACCTTTAGTCGTGGGGCAGGGGCTCATCTTTCTTTCAGGCGGTTATAATGCAGGCAGTATGATGCTTCAACTGGCCGAGGAAAACGGCGGTATAAAGGCCCAGCAACTATTCCGGCTTGAGACGGATGTCTTTGGCTCGGACCAGCATACGCCGATTTTTTACGATGGCTATATTTACGGAGTTCGGCCGGACAGGCAATTGGTCTGCCTTGATTTGGACGGCCGGGTTGTCTGGACCAGCTCGAATACCAATCAATTCGGACCCCGCGGGCTTGGGCCTTATTCGATTGCCGATGGCATGATTTATATTTTGGATGATGACGGCACACTGACATTGGCCGAAGCGAGTCCGGCCGGATATAAACAGCTTGCCCGGGCGAAAGTGCTCGACGGCCCTGATGCGTGGGCGCCTATGGCGTTTGCATCAGGCAGACTGATTATCCGCGATATGAACCGGATGGTTTGTCTCAATATCGTCGAGCATTAAAAGCCATCGCCGATATAAGGTTTGACCTTGACGGCAATGTCCCGGTTAAAATCAGGAAGGTTGATAGTTAACTCGTTGTTCTGGCAAGATGCCTGGTAAGTGTCGATAATGCCGCCGTCACCGCGTGTTTCGTAGGCTTCTATTGTATATAAACCGTCACTAAGGCCGTTCAAGGTGAAACTAACATTACAGAAAGTCCCATACGGAGTTTCCCCTTTCTGGCTGCCGATATCGTAAATCCAGATATAGGCATGGTCGAGCCCGGCTAATCCGAGGAACCGCAGATAACCTTCGCTGTTGCCATTGTTCTCTTTGAATTCATAGTTCGAGATTTGAAACCAGTCCCGCCCTGTGTTTTCTATCTGCACGGTGTGTTGGCCGGCGGGGATCGGAACTTCGATTAAAAAATTACCCGAACCGGCTGAATAGCTCGATGAAAATATCTCGTGCGAATCGACAAGCACCCGCAAACTATTTTCACACCAGTCGGCGGTACTTTGGACATGGATTTTCAGGGAGCCGTCTTGTGACATTTCCAGATTGAAAGTGGGATTCGATTTGTAATCCGATTTGGTGGAACCATGCAGCCACTGCGAGAGGTTTCCTACTCCCGGGACGGTTCCATCGGCGCTAATGTTAAAAACAGTCTGCGTCGAAACGGCCCAGAAATCCGACAGTCCCGGATGAGCGGAAGCCCATAAGGGCAGGTCTTTAGTGACAATATCCGCTTTGGAAAGGTTGTGAGCCGCCGGATCCTCGCCTTCAGTGTACACCGACAGTGCGGCGAATTCGTCATAACAATTGTACCGTTCGATAAAACTGTCCCACCACCATAAATTAGCGCCTGAATTAACGTGAAACGCGCTCCAGATGCCGTTATGAAGGACCAGTCTGCCTTCGTTTTGATTGCTTTGGTTGAAATCACCGAATTCACCCATGATAACCGGCTTGTTGTAAATGCTGAGCCTGTTAAATGCCTCATCGAAGAAACTTATGGTATAAGAGCTGTAATAATGGACTTGTATAAGGTCGATATTGTCCTGACACCACATATCTTCAAATCCCGATGTGTCGGAACTGGTAGTCACTAAGTGGTTGAACGGGTCTATTGACTTTATGTAGCCGGCCATTTCATCATGCCAGTCCACGACCGAAGAGCGATCATTTTGCCAGCCGTCCGTATATTGAACTTCGTTGAAAAGCTCCCATGCCAGAACGGCCCCCGAATAGCCCCAGCGGGCGATGATGTAGCGATATTTAAATTTTGTTATTCTGCGGGCCTCGGCGTCGGTGAAGAAATCCGCCGGGTCGTCGAGGAAGCCGCCGTCCGAAGCGGAGTGAGTAATGTTATAAGGATTATCGTCCCAGTTGGGATTGACATTAGTGCTGAACTGGCCGTGGTGTTGTAAAGTCAGTTGTATTGAAATTCCATTTTGTTCGCAGCTTTCAACTATCCGGTCCAGCCTCCATGCAATCGGCATACTAAGTGCACCGACTCCGTCGTAGTATTGTTTGTTGGACCTCCATTCCAGCGTTGTACCCTGGTAGAAATGGGTCATCCAGATGCGGGTACAGTTTTCACCGACATTGTGCATCTTTTCAAAGGTATCTTCCCACTGGCCGGTTCCATTCTCATTC
Source organism: uncultured Pirellulales bacterium (assembly GCA_964570855.1). Classification (GTDB taxonomy): domain Bacteria; phylum Planctomycetota; class Phycisphaerae; order Sedimentisphaerales; family Anaerobacaceae; genus JAFGPS01. The sequence continues at coordinate 3,001 of CAZMZR010000061.1, read as the reverse complement.
CACCATGCTACGTTGTGACCGATGGGTATATATGGCTCGTTATTGTCATATCGCAGGTAGTAGGGATTTCGGCTGTCTAATCTGACGATTCCCTTTTCATCGCTTTCGATGCAGGTAAAGGTAATCTCCTGATTGATTTTATGAGTGCCGTTATGGTCAATAATGGTAATCTGGTTGATTAAGTATGTGCCGATTTGAGAAGGTGCGAATCGTACCTTCCAGCACGGGTTTCTGCCGTTGACGAACCTCCCGTACGAATTTTCATCGTATTCCTCATAAAAGAAGGCGGGTACATCCACATCGTTGCCGTCCGGTTTGGTTAAAGTGACCATGATATCGACAATATCGGTATCGAATGGATTGCTGTAATTCTCCGAGAGGGTGAAAGTCATCTCGAACTTTTGGTATTGTCCTGCTATTTCGGTGTTTTGTGAAATGGATGTTACCTGTGGCTGGGCCGTTTCGATTTGTTCGGCGGCGATTGCCGGAAGAAGGCATACCGAGCTGATTGTAATATAAAGGAGATTTTTCAATAAAACCGACAATTTCCTGCTCTCCTATGGCCCTGTTGGTTATGAAATTCGTGAGGAGTAATAATCCATCAATCCCCATTTGTTCATGTCTTCATATCAATGTGTATTGTACTAAATGGTTATTCAATCGTCCAGTTAATTTTTCATCAGTGTTTATAATGTGTTGGTTTGTGAGCTGTTTTCCTATGTGATATTATTGAGAAGAAAAATTGAAAAAATAATAAGGGCGGCCTGGGACCGCCCTTATTTATATGTTAGCAGTAAGCAGAAAATATTTGTTGTGTCTGGTTTTATTATTCATGCTTGCCGAACATAATCTCATATTAAATTTTAGCTGTCTTTGGCCTCAAATTCCGCGTCTATTACATCATCTGAGCCTTTTCTTTTGACATCGCCTTCGGGCGGCGGAGCTTGTGCGGCCTGGTCGGCCGGTGCAGAAGCAGACTGTTTTTTGGCCGCCTCTTCATAAAGAACTTTGCCTAATTCCTGGCTGGTGGTGCCCAAGTTTTCAATCGCCTTCTTTATCGCATCGGCATCCTCGCCTTTGATGGCTTCCTTGAGGTTATTGACGGCGTTTTCAATTTTGCCTCGTGTATCGGAAGATACCTTTTCGCCGTGTTCCTTAAGCGTTTTCTCCGTTGTATAAATCAACTGGTCCGCCTGGTTCTTAAGGTCAACAACTTCTCTTTTCTTTTTATCTTCCTCGGCGTGGCTTTCAGCCTCTTTTGTCATCTTACTAATCTCATCTTCGTTAAGACCGGAGCTGGATTTGATTTCAATTGACTGTTGCTTACCTGTGCCGAGGTCTTTTGCAGAAACGTTCAGTATGCCGTTGGCGTCGATATCAAAGGCAACTTCTATCTGCGGGATACCTCGTGGCGCCGGTGGGAGATCTGCTAACTGGAATCTGCCAAGCGTGCGGTTGTCCCTGGCGAATTCTCTTTCGCCCTGCAGGACGTGAATATCGACAGTGGTTTGGCTATCGGCGGCGGTCGAGAATATCTCTTTTTTACTGGTCGGGATAGTTGTGTTTCGCTCAATCAATCTGGTCATAACTCCGCCGAGAGTCTCGACTCCCAGCGAAAGAGGCGTTACATCCAGCAGCAGAATATCTTTTACACCTGCATCGCCGGCAAGCACCGCCCCCTGAATCGCGGCGCCGACGGCAACGACCTCGTCCGGGTTGATGCTCTTGTTCGGCTCTTTTTTGAATATGTCCTTGGTAATCTGCTGGACTTTAGGAATCCTTGTCGAACCACCGACAAGCAATACCTCCGCGATATCACCGGCACTTAACTTGGCATCCGCCAGCGCTTTCCGGCAGGGATCTTTGAGTCTTTCAAGGATGGGTTCCACAAGCGATTCGAATTTGCTGCGGGTCAGTGTGATTTGCAGGTGCTTGGGCCCCGATGCGTCGGCTGTGATAAACGGCAGATTGACTGTGCTTTCCACCTGTGTGCTTAGCTCGCACTTTGTCTTTTCCGCAGCTTCTTTTAGACGCTGATGGGCCATCGGGTCGGTGCGCAGGTCTATGCCCTCTGTTTTCTTGAACTCATCGGCCAGATAATTGATTAAGACGGCGTCGAGGTCGTCACCGCCCAGATGGGTATCGCCGTTAGTGCTGAGAACCTCGAAGACATTATCGCCGATGTCGAGGATTGAAATATCGAACGTACCGCCGCCAAAGTCGAAAACTGCGACCTTCTCGTTCTTTTTCTTTTCAAGACCGTACGCCAGTGCTGCGGCGGTAGGCTCGTTGATTATACGATCGACCTCAAGACCGGCGATTTTACCGGCGTCCTTGGTGGCCTGACGCTGTGAATCGTTAAAATATGCCGGTACGGTGATAACGGCGTTGGTTACTTTTTCGCCGAGATAGTCCTCCGCGGTTTTCTTGAGGTCCTGCAGAATCATTGCCGAAACCTCCGGCGGTGTGTATTGTTTGCCGCGTACATCGACTTTGACCAGCTCGTTGGCGCCGCCGGTAATTTTATAGGGGACTATCTTTTCTTCGGATGAGACTTCGTTGTGACGTCGGCCCATGAAACGCTTGATGGAAAATACCGTATTTTCCGGATTAGTCACCTGCTGATGGCGTGCGATCTGGCCGACAAGCCGTTCGCCTTTATCTGTAAAGCCGACAACAGATGGCGTCAGTCTGGAGCCGGAAGAGTTAATCAGAACCTTCGGCGCCGAGCCTTCCATTACGGCGACCACCGAGTTTGTTGTTCCCAAGTCTATTCCTATGATTTTAGCCATGATTATATTCCTTTCGCAATTGTCCTAACTATCATTTCATAGTTTATGCAAAAAACGTGCCAGTTATAGACGTTGGCTAAAAATATAGCGTAACTTAAATAGATATAAAGAGTTATGTACTATATGCCGTTTTTCAATCTAACGATATATTGATTAATAGTGCCATTATGGCAGATTCTGCGGTTTATTTTTTCTAACCACGGATTCCA
>CAZMZR010000060.1:0-21000 GCA_964570855.1 uncultured Pirellulales bacterium | reverse complement strand
TAAAAAGTAAATATGAGGGATTCGCTGCTTTTGGGGCAGTAAAAAACAAAGCCAATTACTTAATCGTCCTCGCTGTCGGTGGCAATATATTCTTTCTGGCCCTCGCTTATATATACCGGTTCGGTGGAATTCTCCTCTTCAGCCAGGTCCTTATAACCCGCCTCGGCGTCAGCCTCTATTTGTGCCCGGACGTTTTCATATTCCTCCAGCGTCATGAGCACTTCCCTGGCCTGGCTGCCTTTATATTCGCCCAGTATTCCCGAAGCCGCCATCATCTCTATTATGCGTGATGCTCTGGCATAACCGATATTAAGCTTGCGTTGCAGTAGTGATACACTGCCTCTCTGGCTCTCCAAAACGACGCGAACTCCCTCGTCGAACAGATCATCCTTGACCATCTCGGAGGGGTCCAGCTTCTTGATTTGAGTCAGCTCAGGATGGAATTGCGGCTCGGCGACGTCCTTGAGATGCTTGACGATCCCTTTTATCTCGGAATCATCGACGAATGTGCCCTGTGCCCTGACAAGGTCACTCGTGCCTGGTTTGAGGAACAGCATGTCACCCTCGCCGAGCAGCGTTTCGGCGCCGTTCTGGTCGAGTATGATTCGGCTGTCCATACGTGCAGCTACACGGAATGCAATCCTGCACGGCATATTTGATTTTATCAGCCCGGTAACCACTGTTGCCTGAGGCCGTTGAGTAGCTAAAATAATATGAATACCGATTGCACGGCTTTTCTGCGCCAGCCGAACGATATATGCTTCGATTTCCTTGGCCGCGGTCATCATCAAATCGGCAAGCTCATCGAGTACTATCACGATGTATGGAAGTTTCTTGGGAATCTTTGCTTCTTCTTCAGGGCTGCTGGGATTAAAACGCTTGAGGATTTCCTGTTCGCCGAGTTTGTTGAATTCTTCGATGTTCTTGACCTTTGCCTCGGCCAACAAAGAATACCGCTCGTCCATCTTTACAGTGGCCCATTCGAGTATCTTTACAGCCATCTGAGTTTCAGTGACTATCGGGCACATCAAGTGCGGGATGGTATTGAATGCGGTCATCTCGACCATCTTGGGATCGATTAAAATCATCTTGACTTCATCGGGCCGTTTGGTAAGCAGTATTCCGGTGATTATGCTGTTTATGCAGACGCTCTTGCCCGAGCCGGTTGTGCCGGCGATCAGTAAATGCGGCATTTTGGCAAGGTCGGAAACGAGGGCTTCAGCGGAAGAATCCTTGCCCAGGAACAGCGGTATCTGCATTCTCTGGGGTTTGCTGCCGGACAGTTCCATCATGCTCTTAATGCGGACTTTCTCTTTTTCGCTGTTTGGTACCTCAATACCGATTGTATGCTTTCCGGGCAGTGGAGCCACGACCCGGACGGCGCCGACTCCCAATGCACGTGCCATATCGTTTGCCAGTGCGGTAAACTGGCTGACTTTTACTCCTGCTGCGAGTTTCAGCTCGAACATTGTCACTACCGGCCCGGTATCGGCTGCGACGACCTGTGCGTTCACATTGAACTCCGAAAGTAGTTGCTCCAGGGCGGTTGCCTTGGCTTTGACCATCTTCTCCTGAACATCGGCGTAACCGTACTCCTGTTGTGCGAGTAATTCCAATGGTGGTAGTACATAATCCTCGTAGGATGGCTGGACAAATGAAAGTTTGGAATTTTTTGTATCGGGACGTCTGAGTTTTTCACTGTCTAATCGTTTGACTTGAATGTTCCCCGACTGTTTCTGGGTAATGCTTTCTATTCGTTTCGCTCTCTTGTCGTCTGTGAATTCGGCTCCGGCACCGGCGATAGCCAGCGGTTTTTGTTTGGCGCTCAATTTTTGCCATATTTCGCTTATCACCTGTGAATGCTGTTTAGCTGCCGACCAGGCGGGCACCATAACGCCAGTGAACTGCCCGACTCCGAAACCCAGAAATCTAAGTAATGTGGTGACAATGCCATCGGCTAATAGAACGGCACCGACAATCCATATTGCGGTAACTAATATGAAAGTGCCTAATGAAGCAAAGTGGTCCCTTAAGAGCTGTGCCGCCCCGATGCCGAGTATTCCACCCGAACCCATCGGGAAGCAAAAGATTTTATGAGGCCACAAACAATAAAAGCTTGTTGAAGCTGCAATAGTCAATAAAGCTAATCCGACAACACGTAAGACGGGCTGGCTCACAGGACGACTTGCAAGTTTCATTACCAGCAAACAGATTACTGAAATTAATATGATAAAAATACCAGGGCCGGTGTAATACAGGCTATAATACGCGCAAAAAGCTCCTATCGGGCCGCACAAATTCGACGTGGGATTATTATGGGGATGGGCATATTTGCTTGGCCAGTCATTAATATTAAAACTGAGACAACTAAAGAAAAGAAACAGGCATAGCGCTATCCAAAAACACCCTGATGCCATTCGGGTGACTGAACGAGTTCTTTCTGCTTTCGAAACTTTTTTATATGATCTTTTCTTACTCAAAACTACAGCTCCTTCCAGTGTCCTATAATAATTTCTTTTCGAGGGCATAAACAGAGCTGCCCAAGAATGGACTTACTTTATATCGGCAGCTTTTGGCCCTTTTCTACACAATTACGCATTCAAAATGCTCAATAAACATTTGTGTTAACAGGAAGTTATATAAGCAGGAGAAATGATTTTAAAAAAATAATATTTTTCTCTTGACATATATGTTACAGATGTAACAATTGTAAATATTACAGTTGTAATATTAAGGAGAATAATATGAGAAAGATACCTAAAATTTCGAAATCTGAATGGCAGGTTATGAAAGTGCTCTGGAAAACATCGCCGCTAACGGCAAAAGATATTGTCGAAATCCTGTCAAAAGAAACTCCCTGGAAACGTGAAACCATCCGCACGTTAATCAATCGCCTTGTACGCAAGAAGGCCCTGGATTTTAAGAAACAAAGCCGGCAATATCTGTACTTCCCGATGCTCAATGAGTCGGAGTGTATCATGGAAGAGACCAAGTCATTTCTGGGCAGGGTTCATGGTGGATCTATTGAGCCAATGCTGGCGGCTTTTGTTGAAAGTGAAGAGCTTTCTCCGGAAAAAATCGCCAGGCTAAAGCAAATCCTTGATGGTACGGCAAACATTCCGGGAAAAAAAGAATAAATGAAACGCCCATAATGATGAAAGGGCTCAACTATGGAAGCCTTTGATATAAATTTATCCCCGTTTTTTCAGTGGCTGTTGAAAACCACTCTACAGGGTAGTGTTCTTATCTGCTTAATCCTCCTGGTCAAGGCTGTCTTGAGGCATAAGCTGCTGATTCGCTGGCACTATTATCTGTGGTTGCTCTTGCTGTTGCGTTTGGCGTTGCCCTGGTCGCCCCAGAGCAGAATCAGCATATTTAATCTTATGCCGCAGTCCGGCTCACAGCAAAGGACAGAATCTGTTACGATAAATGACGAAAGCAGTGACGACATTGTACACTCGGACGGGGGCACCTCTGATACTGGACAAATCGAACCTGATTCGGGTCAAACGATCGGCGCGGAAGCTGTTCAATCAGAGACGCTACAGGCATCCGAGCCAGCCTCCGAAATAGTAACTACTGGAACAGATAAAATGTCTTCCGCTGTAATCGAGCCGATTCAATCACAAACTTCCGGTTTGTCGGATATTCTGCCTTTGATATGGTTCCTTGGTGCATTAGTCTTAGCCGGCTACATATTTTTTCGAAATATCATACTTTGGAGAGCGATTAAAAGCGAGCGTCAGGTCACCGACCAGCAGATTCTGGAGTTATTGGAAGATTGCAAAATGCAGATGCTTTACACCAGGCCGGAAAAATCGAATTAGCTAAAAAGAAATTTATTGAAGCTGAGAATATACAACAAAAATGGCAGCCTGAATATCCATATCTCTATTCTGTGCGGGGTTTTAAATTCTGTGATTTACTGCTTTCTATGGGCAAATTCTTGGAAGTGCTTAAGAAAGCAAAAACAACACTTAAAAGGGCTGAGGAAATGAAGATACTTCTGGATATTGGTCTGAACAAACTTGAAACTCATTAGCATCTTCGGGTGGTCCAATCGTCACATTCGGATCTACCGGCTGCACAGATGCAACGCTGACATAATTTCCATAAAGATTGCCAATGATGGAAATTGCACCAAGATTCTCAGTTGTTGCAGATATACTCCATGCATATTCGTTGAGGCCTCCTATACTTATCAGTACTATAATTAAGCAATATCGCAACTGACCTGCTCCCCTAAATTGGTGATGTTCTGTCTTATGGATTGGAACGATGAAGAGTGATCTCGTCAATCCAAAAAACATTGGATTCATCCTGTGGCCGTACAAAAAAGGTTGTCGCACTGATTTGTGACTGGTCGAGTCGTAAATCTGATGGCTGGACACGACCAGACCATCCCCATTGTGGTCCGCTTAACGGCACAACCACATGTTTCCAATCCGTGTCAACTTCCAGTAAATGTCCCGCATAGGTTTCATCTGTGCCATTAACCGCCATCCCGCGCCAAAGGACTTCGACTTTGGATTGTCGAAACGCTTTAATATAAAAGGCAATCGAATCGTATTCGCTAAGGTCCATGTAATTATGGTCCAAACCAGTCGGGTACATACAAAGGGCGACCCAGGTGTTCGACTTCGAGTGAAAGCTCCAGCGAAGGGAAGCAAATGAAGCTTGTGTTGCCGGGGCACTGGCTAACGAATCGATTACGCATTCACTAACCGCATTGGTGTCATTGCCGACGTAGACTTCCCAACGTCCATGGGGGAACAACTCCGAACCAAGGCCCACCGGCCCGTCAAAACTGCTGACATATACCCATCCCGGTTCTAATTGGCCCCAATATGTATCGTTATCATTGCCACTGTCATCTGGTGCATTTTGGTCTCCTTGACGCTGAAATGCTAATGCAATGTCTTCTTCCAAAGCAGGAATTGGTATGCGAAGGTTCTGTTCTTCACCGACGCTAATTTCATACTCTGCGACTGTTGTCGCTTGCCGTGTATCGTAGAGTTTTACGTCGTAAGTGCCTTGCGCACGATTATGTACTATTAGAGTAAGGTCCAGAGCTGTGGGAGTCGGATCGCTTGGCATCGGATCGCGATCACGCAACACCCAAGCTATCCCCTGCCATTCGTCAGCTGCGCCCATAAGAAAAGCCTTGGGAACGCTGCCTCTAGCCCCTCGACTCTCGTTGACATCAAGTTCCAGATTGCCGTCTATGTTGTGGGATTGGAACGTATTAAGATCAATACATTGCTGGAACTGATTGAGCGAAAATAAATCTCTGCGCATCGAATCTGTTAGGAAACACTCCTCCTCGTCGGATGATTCCTCTCGGAAGCCCCAACGGGTGGGTGAGCCGGATCCCCCGCTGGCAAAATGTGCCCACGTCATGTTGTGGAAGTACTCGTCATCCGCAACGGACGAAGGTTGTCCATCAACGATACAATAATCATCCAGCGAATGATGTATGCCTTGAACAACTCCGATCGGACCTGTTTCCGTAATCAGGAAAGGAAACGGTTTCTTCATCGTATCCAATGCAAGGCGGACGCGTTCATTTACCAGTAGAGCTGGATTGATGACGTCCACACCACCATTATTTGGCAGTACCGGATTTGCGACGCTGCCGCTGTACAGGTTCAGTGCATAAAAATCAAGGTTAGGATTGTTGAAAAACAAACCCGGATGCAATTGTGATGGACTATCACCACCGATCATAGTCAGCATGTGACACTTACCCCATCGATTTATAGCATACTCACGAATCCGAGGGTAAAGGTCACGTTGCCAATCCAAGAGCTGCTGCGGGCTACCGCCACAATGCATATTTGCTTCGCCCATCAGATCTAAAGCGAAAATGCAATCCCGCTGGCCCCATCGGTCAATCACATAGCAGAAATCCCTGTAGTGCATACGGCGAAACGCCGGACTTGTGTACCAGGTAGCATCCACTTGATCTGCGGGTCCTGGTCCGCCTTGATTAGCAGAGAATGGATGTTTCGTCCAGTTCCTGACAACCTGATCCATATGATAAAAGCAGATGTAAATCTTCAATCCGGCATCGTCCGCCCAATCGAAAAACATGTCCCAGAATCCTACTACCTCCGGGTTGTAGATGCCAACCGGATCTTGAAACAGCCCGATTCGATTATCATACTCCAAAATATAGGCTTCTTCGAGAATGATTTTAATCATATTAATCCCTTGCTCCTGGAGATACTTCGCGTAGGCTCTACCTATCCCTGGACTGTAATTCCAGTTTTTGGGACCACGGGTTGGATTCCATTCCAGGCAGAAAGGGTGACCAACAATCTGATGATGATAGCTACAGATCGGGAGTATATTTCCGTCTTCGGTTTGAAAATAACGACGGCTGGGAGCAACACGGACAAAATTGGTTTCATATCCAGGCTCTAATGTGAAATTAGCAATTTCAGTTACACCTGATGAAACAGTCACCTCTTCTATGTATGGCCTGTAGCCTTTGGCACGCACTTCAACATTGTAACTGCCCGGTTCCAAGGAAACTTGAAAGTTCGGCTTATCGGGATTTTCCATATTAACGATTCGGTAGAGACCGCCCGAATCCGTAATTCCCTGTAACACGGTCATCCTTACAACGACCACTGCACCTTCAATTGCTTGGCCGTTACTTGCATCCACGACGCAACCGCGAAGGTCTGTGACGGCTTGTGTCAAATCCGTTGTCAGGCCGAAATGAGACTCTAAAACGTTACTCTCTCTTTCTTGTGCCCGTACGGCCGATCCAGACATGACCTGCATCACAATAGCCACAGTTAGTAAGACAAAACTGCGGATGAATGAATACATAGACATGTCTCCGTTCTCCTAATTATTCATAGCTTTTGTTGATCTTAGCCAACCAGATATAATAATCTTAGATTTCCCATTTAAACGCTTATAACACATAATTTATCCTAACAATGTCACAATTTTACAAAATTAGCTATCGCATAGTCAAGGAAATTTCATTCCATGCCCGATTTCATTAAAAATACCGTATATACGGATCTTGATGCATCTTAACACTTAAATCTGTCACGTTTTCGTAGACCTTTACTGATTTGGAGTTTGTAAAATCAGGTATTTGCAGGCGCTTTTTGCTGAAGAGCAGTCGTCATTCCGGAAATCATGTACTTTTGTATTGACTTTTTGAAAGAAAAAGATAGATTTACACGCTTTTACTTAAAGGATAAAATTCAGTCCTTATTATTAATCCCTTTTGTGAGCTTTTTATGTATTCGGATTATATTCGTAATGTGGCAATAATCGCCCATGTTGACCACGGTAAGACAACGCTGGTGGATCAGCTTCTTTATCAGTCCGGCATGTTTCGGTCAGAGGATCTCGACAAGCTGGCCGGGGGGCAGCATGGCCTGATTATGGATTCCAATCCGCTGGAGCGGGAACGCGGTATCACAATTCTCAGTAAAAACTGTGCGATTGAATATACAAACTCTCAGGGCACCGAATATAAGATCAATATCATCGACACACCGGGGCATGCCGACTTTGGCGGAGAGGTCGAACGTGTATTGAAAATGGCCGATGGCGTACTTCTTTTAGTTGACGCATTTGAGGGGCCTATGCCGCAGACGAGGTTCGTATTGAGTAAGGCCCTTAAGCATAAAATACGCCCTATAGTCGTAGTCAATAAGGTGGATCGTCAGAACAGCCGGCCGGATGATGTCGTTAACGAAGTATTCGATTTGTTTGTTCAGCTCGGCGCAAACGATGAGTCACTCGATTTTCCCTGTGTTTACGCATCGGCAAAAGAAGGATGGGCGACGACGAATCTTAATATTAAGACCGACAATATGCAGGTTATCTTCGATACTATTATTAATAATGTTCCGCCACCTCAGGTAATCGTCGATGCTCCGTTACAAATACTGGTAACCAACCAGGAGTATTCGGATTATGTCGGGAAAATAGCAATAGGCAGGGTTTTCGCCGGTCAGATAAGCGAGGGTCAGAAAGTAACCGTAATTGACAAAGATGGACTGCATACACAGCAAAAGATTATGCAAATCCATCAGTTTTACGGTCTTGGCCGAAGGCAGGTTTCGAGCGTTCAGGCAGGTGATATCTGTGCCATATCCGGGCTTGATCCCGTTGATATTGATGATACTATAGCCTGTGCCGACAAACCTTCGAGGCTCGCGGTTGTTTCTGTCGATGAGCCGACAATGACAATGACGTTCAGAGTTAATGACGGGCCTTTCGCCGGCAGGGATGGAAAATATGTCACCGGCAGACATATTGGAGAAAGACTCGAAAAAGAACTTCAGAATAATGTTGCATTGAGAGTCGAAGCGGGCCAGAGCACTGAAGAGTACCAGGTTTCGGGCAGAGGACTGATGCACCTCGGTATTTTGCTTGAGAATATGCGGCGGGAAGGATATGAGATTTGTGTGGGCAAGCCGAATGTAATTTTAAAAATAGTCGACGGCAGACGGCATGAACCGATAGAGTTGCTTTCAGTGGATTGCCCTCTGGATTGCCAAAATTCCGTGATGAGCCTTTTAGGCGACAGGCGAAGCGAAATACTCAAAATTGATGCCAAGAGCGGGGCGGAAGATTTTATTCATATGGAATTTATGATACCTTCGCGCGGCCTGTTCGGTCTTCATACCAGAATGATGAATGCCACTGCCGGCAGGGCGATAATGCATCATACATTCGAAAGATATGAGCTGATGCGGGGGGCGATACCGCAGAGGAAAATGGGAGTTATGATCGCTACCAATACCGGACAGGTGACAGCCTATGCGCTTGATGCTCTATACGACCGGGGATTCTTTTTTATCGAGCCCGGCGAAAAAGTGTATGAAGGACAGGTAGTCGGCGAGCACTGCAAGGAAAATGATATACCAGTAAATGCGGTAAGAAGCAAGCAGCTTACTAACATCCGGGCGTCGGGAAAAGACGATTCGGCCAGGGTAAGACCGGCACGAAAGATGAGTCTTGAGGCGACTATGGAGTATATCCAGGCCGATGAGCTTGTCGAGATTTGCCCGAACTCGATTCGAATCCGTAAACGATTCCTGAAGGAAACGGATCGACGACGATATGCCCGTCAAACCTCCGAAGTAATATGAATGAGATTTAGACGCTTTCTATTTTAGAAAGAGTGGTTTTATGTGTCGTTCGTAAATATTCTCCGTAACGTTGGCCGCGATTGTTTGTTCGTATTTATCCAGTGCATCCGTAAATCGCGAGCCCATTTCGGCGGCAATCTTGTATCCTACGTGCAGAAGCTGGCGTAAATTGGGATTAAATTCCGGGCAAGCCTGGTCGTGTCGCAGCGCTGCGGCAAATTGCTTCCCATCCCATGTGTTAATCTGTTGTTCTTTTGGAAGTTTCGCAGGGTCAATATCGATGACTGTGGCATAGGGACCACAAAGCTCATCCATACGTGTAAGTGCTTCGGCGTAAATATCTTTTGCGATTACAAGACCGTCTCCACCGGCCATCGCCAGGCCGATAAGTTCTTCCAGCCAGGTCGTGCCTGCGGTCTTGATGTGCAGCCCGGCGTCGAATTTCTTCATTGCCTTTTTCATCGGCCGGTAAATAGAGAATTTGTCACTTCCGGAATGAATGCTGAGCTTAAGGTCTTCAGGCAGGCCAAATTCTTTGACTGCAAAAGCAACCACGGCCAAATCCTCCTCGAATTCCTTTGCAAACTGTGTTACGTTTCCAACGTAGTCCACACCTTTATTGAATCTGCCGGTAAATTTGGGCGCGATTGTCCGGACCGGAACTCCTTCGTCGGCGATAGCGGCTAAAATAAATAGCATCTCAACCGGCGTCTGCGGCTGGTCGGTCTCATCCATGGAAACTTCGGTGATGAAATTATCCGCACCTATGGCCGCCTTGATATGGCTGTAAATATTTTTCGCCTGTTGAGCAGCCAGAAGTGATTTATTTGCAATTTCTCTGATTTTCTCTTCGGTGATTTCGAGAGGCTCATCGACACCGTCGATCGAAAGCGAGCCAATGTATTGTTTATGCTTTTGGATAAAAACATCTACATCTGCCCGGTCTGCCGGTTTTCCGATGAAATCAGCGACGTCAAGGGTGAAAAAGTCGCTTGATTCGATGAATTTGTCAACGTTGCCCAGACCGATATGGTCCGCGTCCACAAAGTAAGAACCGTCCCATCGGCACGCTTTTACAGCATCATCTGCTTCTTTGCGAGTATCTGCGTGTTTTGTGCCGATAATCGTGTGCTCTCTATTCGATTTGTTCCAAACCGGTGTAATATTGATGCCCTGTTGTTTTGCTTTGATAATTGCAGCTAATTGGGCCTTACCCTGATGGCTGAACCTGTCACCAATCCCGAATGAATACTTTTGCAGAATCATAAGTTAACTCTCCAATTTGAAGAAAATTTTCCCGTCCGATTGCGGTACCTGTTACGTCTTGAGATATTATATATTGATAAGCTTCAGCAAGTTAGGGATAAACAGCGACAACTGCGGGATATATGTAACTAACATCAGAGCAACTACCATAGCGGCGAAGAATGGCAGGAGGGGACGCGTTACGTTGACTATTGTAGTCTTGCCGACGCCACAGCCTACAAACAGACATGTGCCGACGGGCGGGGTACAAAGTCCGATGCAGAGATTTGCTATCATAATCAGCCCGAAGTGGACCGGATGGATACCAAGCTGCTTGACCACGGGCAGAAAGATCGGGGTAAAGATAAGGACCGCCGGTGTCATATCCATAAATGTCCCGACAAATAAAAGCAGGATATTGATAATCAATAAAATTACAATTTTATTATTCGAGATGGATAATAGTGCAGCGCTGACATTCTGTGGAATATTTTGAGTGGCCATTATCCATGACATCGCCGATGAGGTTGCTATCAGAAGCATCACGACGGCGGTGGTGATTCCGCACTGTAGCAAAATTTCGGGTATTTCCCTGATTTTGACTTCCCTGTAAACAAAGACAGCCAGGATAAATGCGTAAACAACGGCGATGGCGGCGGCCTCGGTCGCAGTAAAAATCCCTCCTAAGATACCGCCTAACACAATCACGATAAGCAGCAGACTCAGGATTGCGCCCTTAAACGCCTTGAGGATTTGCATCAGCCCGGCCTTGTTTCCGGCGCCGTAATTTCTTTTCCTGCTGATGATACCGCTGACCAGCATCAACAATAAACCAAACACTATACCGGGCAGGATACCCGCCATAAACATGGCTACGATGGATACGCCGCCGCCGGCGACGAGGGCGTAAACAATCATAATATTACTCGGGGGAATCATTAATCCTGTTGTAGCGGCGGTAGTGGAGACGGCGACATTAAAATCTCTGTCATAGCCTTTTCTGTTCATTTCAGGAATCATAAAACCGCCCACGGCCGATACTGCGGCGACCGATGAGCCGGAAAGCGCTCCAAAGAGCATACAGGTCAACACGTTAACATAAGCCAGTCCGCCTGTGAATCGTCCTACGAGAGTTCCGGCGAAATCAATGAGTCTGCGCGCTATTCCTCCTCTTCCCATAAATAAACCGGCTAAGACAAAAAAGGGAATGGCAAGAAGTGCGAATGAGTCGATGCCCGTGGCCATGCGCTGAGCGATAATGTCAGAAGCACCGTTAATCGAACCCATTACATAAACAATGGTTAAAAATGTCGATATACCAATACTGATAGCAATAGGTACATTTATCAAAAGAAGAATAACAAAACTAACCGTCAGAATAATAACCGGTATATCCATTATGAATCATCCTTCTGAGTTTGTTGTCTTTTTCTTTAATAAGGAATTGACAGTTTCAATAATAGTTTCGACGGAGAAAATAACGATGAAGAATCCGCTGATGGGTACGGCAAGATATACATAACCCATCTGAATGTTCAACGCCGGAGTTGGCTGAGAGTTCTTAAGCGCCGAAGAAACAAGTCTTGAGCCGCCATAAATTAAAACGAAATATGCGAAAACCCCCACAAACAGATATACAACAATCTGACCGATGTCCCTCCATTTTTCGTTTAACTTGTTTACGAAATAATCGACGCCGAGGTGACTTTTTCGAATAAATCCTATACTGGCTCCGAGTAATGAAACCCATATTAACAACAACCTTGCCAGCTCTTCGGTCCATTGGCTTTGGTGTCCCAATACATATCTTGTAAAAACTCCCCAGACCACATCGATAACTAAAATACCCGTGACCAGGATAACAGTCAGCTCAAGGCCCCTGACCAGACATTTCTTCAATTTGATTATAACACCAAGCATATACGTTCTCCGTTGCAGTATTGCGAAGGATGAAGTTACTGCACTTTATCAATTTCCTGCATAATCTTACCTACTTCTGTGCCGTTGTAGGATCCGTGCATCTTTTTGACTTTTTCCCTGAATGCTGATTTATCCGGATTATAAATCTTCACGCCGTTTTTCTGAACCATTTCAAGGGCTTTTTCCGTATCTTCTTTCCACAGTTGTTTTTGATAGGTTACCGATTCGTCGGCTGTTTCCTGAACCATTTTTTGCACGTCCGGAGGGAGTTTGTTCCATGTCTTGGTGCTTATCAGCACTATATCGGGAACCATCGTATGTTCATCGAGACTGTAGTGTTTACAAACTTCGTAATGACCGGAACGATAAAAACTCGGTGGATTGTTTTCAGCTCCGTCAACAACTCCCTGCTGTAGTGAGGTGTATAATTCGCCCCAGGCAATAGGTGTCGGCGAGGCCCCCAGCTCTTTTATCATCTGCATTGAGGTTTTGCTTTCCTGAACCCTTATTTTCATCCCTTCGAGGTCCTCCGGTTTCAAGATCGGTTTTTCCTTTGTATAAAAACTTCTGCTTCCGGCATCATAATAGCACAGTCCTTTTAGACTTTTATCTTCACCTGCCTGTAACAGTTTCTTTCCAACAGGCCCTTCCAGAACTTTCCAGAGATGCTCACTATCTCTAAACAGGTATGGTACGCTGAAAACACTCATTGACGGGATAAAGCTCTCTAACGGAGAAGTCGATACTTTTGTTATATCAAGCAGGCCCATCTGAACCTGTTCTATCATTTCGCGTTCCGAGCCTAACTGCTCGCCCGGATATATCTGCAAAATAACCTTACCGCCGGATTTGGCCTCGAGTTTTTCCGCCATAAATACCATTGCCTTATGCACCGGATGCTCGACGTCGAGTGCATGTCCCATTTTAAGAACGGTAACGTCACTTTTTTTACTGCAACCGATTAAACCAAAGGTAAGAAATACCACCGTTATAATACAAAGTGCTCTTCGTGTCATAATGTAACTCCTTTAGTAAAATAACATAATGTCATACCCAAAAAGTTTCAACTATAAACCCGCGTGGGACGCGGGGCTAATTAGTGAACATAGTATCTAACCGCAGGTTTTACCTGTTTCATTCTTTTTCGGGACTACATAGTAACAAAAATCGTTCGTTTGTAAATTGAAAATAAAAAAACCCCGCAGCGCATCCTTTCGCCACGGGGCAATGAAAAAAAACTCAAGCATGCTCGAACACAGTCATCCAATGATATCGGTCAGCTATAATAAGTCTTGAGCATTATTTTATGTTGGTTTTTTAGCCTCCTAATTGTTAATCTTATCCGGATTATCGGAATTCTGCCCGGTTATCGTTGGTATTCTTACTTCCACTCCGAGCCGCCCCAATTCACCGGCCACTTCCGGCTGTCTCGGATCAAGTTGAAAACTGCGGGTAAAATACTCTTTTGCCCGTTCTTTGTCGTTTCTGCTGAGATAAAAATACCCTATTTTCTTATGAATTTCAGATGAGCTTGGCGCCAGATTCAAAGCCTGCTGAAAGCAAGTCATTGCATATTCGTCGAGCCGCTCGTTCTGAAAAGCCAATGCAAGGTCGAGCGATTGTGTGGGTGAGACGGAAACCTTGTTTATGTATATATCGGCGTAATTCTTGGATTTATCGGGGTCATGGCTGTCAATAAATAATTTTACCATCGCCGCCTGGGCCTGCCAGTGAACAGGATCGAAATTCAAAGCTCTATGATAACGCCACTCCGCCTGGGACCACTGTCCCTCGGCATGATATAACCGACCTAATTCGTAATGAGCATCCGGATTCTCGAATTTCCGATCGAGTGACTTCAGCAGTTGGGCCTTTTTTTCCTCTGCCGATATCTGTTTTACATTATTAACGCCTGCTGTCTGATTATCACTATTGCAACCGGAAATCAGCATTGTGCAAAATAAAAGAAGGGAAAAAGCGATTAGGAAGGTTAAACCAAACCAAGAGGAAAAACTCTTACCTTCTGATTGACAGCGTTTGACTTTACTTGCCATTGTTACCTCCATGGCGCAAGTTACGCTCCGCCTCCTGGCGAATTCATAGCCTTAACCTTTAGTTTATGTAATTTTGTCAGGATGGGTAAATCTTTGCAAGGAAAAATTTTCACAAATTCAATAAAATATTAATTTTTTCAGGACATCTTACGTTCACCACCGGTTGTGTCAACAGCGTGGGAGATTTGTGTGTCGTGTTTTAAGAATTTTTGTAATAAAATAGAATTATTCAACGACTATTATATTGACATTGGTTGCTCAGAAGGAGATTGGCTTGCAAGTTGTTGACTGGAAGATAATTATCAAAGAACACGGCCCGGTCGTATGGCAGACTGCCTATCGGTTGCTCGGCAATAATGCAGATGCAGCCGACTGTTTTCAGGATACGTTTGTTTGTGCTCTGGAAATTTGCAGGCGCCAGCATGTACGGAATTTTTCCGCCCTTTTAGTTCGGCTGGCCACAACACGGGCGATAGATCAGCTTCGTAAGCGATTCCGACATGAGCGATGTGATGCTACCGGCTTTGAAAAAGGAGACGGATCGAGTCCGGATCCGGCCCGGTATGCCCAGCAGCAGGAATTGGCTCTCAGGCTGAAAACGGCCCTTACTCAATTGCCGTTCCAGGAAGCGCAGGTCTTTTGCCTGCGATATTTGAATGATATGACATATCGACATATAGCTAATGAGCTTGGTATTACAACTTCTGCCGTGGGTGTAATACTGCATCGGGCCAAAACGAAACTAAGGCGGTTATGTGAGATCTCAGATAAAGGGCAAAAAAGTGAGGTTATATTATGAAAGAAGACGAGAATATTTTGGAAAAGGCGGTCAAATCCCTTAAAAACAGCCAGATTCCTCCGGGGCCGTCCAATGAATTAGTCGAAGCGACTCTCGAAAAACTTAGTCGAGCCTCAGAGCAACCGAATATCGTCGAACCTGGCGGGCGAATCCGGTTTAGCGATAAAATGACCGTGTTAAATAATCTCTTTAAGTTCGCCGCCGCTGCTGTGTTGTTGATTATTGTCGGCTTTACTGCAGGCAGACTCACAACTGCTCGCCCGCCGGATATGGAAGAGATTCGGGCTGCGTTGGAACCGGCGATTCGGGGCCAGCTTCACGGCGAAATGAAACAATATATGCAGTTGGGCCTGGCAAACAGCTATGTCAGGCTTAAAGACGACCTTACTGAGCAATATCGCCGTGATTTGAATCAGTTGGCTGCGAATGTTGTAAACGCTTCCGGCACGGTAACAAATCAACTGCTTGAAGATCTCATAGAGTCCATCGATACGGCCCAAACACAGGAGCGGCAATGGTTTGCAGCGGCCCTGGAGCAGGTTGAGTCGAATCGACGTCAGGACAAAGCCCAACTGAGCAACGCCTTGGTCAGCTTTGCTGTTAGAACCGAGGACGAACTACAGCAAACGAAAGAGGATGTGGAGCAACTTTGGTCTTTTACACAAGCCGATAACGTGATTCCGAACGAATTTCCAAATTCAAACAATCCAAATTAAAGGAGCATGAAATGAGAACTTTAACCCGAACAATTATTTTACTAATCGCTCTTAATATGATAACGGCGGACATTGCCTTAGCTCAATCGGCGACATTCAATACCGTGCCGGAACCAGTGGCTGTCGCAAATACTTCGAGAGCATTGAGACCTATTTCTTCTTTATCAATGGGCAGGAGGTCGGTTGGCACAGGTAATACGGTACTTGTAATACCTACCCAGGAGATTAAGACAGAAGAGCTTCTTGCAATCAACGAGGATATGAATGTTATGTCAAGAATCTTCGGAAACGAACTAAACCAGACTCGTTTAACTTCGACGCAGACAAACTGGATGTTTACAGGGGAAAACTGGGCTCCCGGTTTTTGGGGACGGGGTGATAGTATGCCTCAAGGAATGTATCTGCAGGGCTATGGTGCGTTGTTTCTGATGAAAGTGGATTTCCCGCTTTCTGCTCAGCCTGATATCGAGGAGCAG
This sequence comes from uncultured Pirellulales bacterium, assembly GCA_964570855.1. Lineage (GTDB taxonomy): Bacteria > Planctomycetota > Phycisphaerae > Sedimentisphaerales > Anaerobacaceae > JAFGPS01. Next base: position 4,659 of record CAZMZR010000060.1, on the reverse strand, counting down.
GAAGAGCAGAAAACCGAAAAAGAAGATGTTGACCAAATCTGGCAACAAACCAGACAACAGATATATGAGCCGCAGGAAACCAGCCGGAGCAGACGCGGAGCGGAACGCGACCAGGTGAAATTTGATCCCCAAAAGGTCGAAAATCTTAAAACGACTCTTATCAAAGCACTCAAACACGCGGCGAATATCCGCGTTTTGAAACCAGATGAATCACTCATTCTATCGATTACTGGAAGTGGTGCTTCTTCTAACGTTGTTGGTATAATGACAAATAGGACAGATCAAATCATGGTAATCGAAGAAGCCGGAGGAAAGCAGATTTCAAGAGTTTACGAGGATGGTTTACCCAACGCTATCAAGCTCTCTTCACCCACTGCTCTTGTAATACGCGCGAAAAAATCGGATATTGACTCATTCGCAAAAGGCGAATTGGATTTAGATAAATTCCGTCAGCGAGTTGCGATTCTCAGCTATCCCTTGTTAGGCACAATAACTGCCGGTACGTCAACTTCCCTGGTTCTGCCAACGGCAACAAGAAGCACCGGGACACGTTAACGTCCATAACGTATCCCGATTTCGGTTTTGGATATTTAGCCCCGCACTTATTTTCTATGACAGACCGGGCGAATCAAATGAATGAAATACAGAAAACCAGGCGAGAAAAAATAAGAATCGCCCGGAAAAATAAGTGCGGGATTTTCTTTTAAATGTCGAGGTTCTGAACTTCGAGGGCGTGGTCGCGGATAAAGTTTCGGCGTTTTTCCACATCGCTGCCCATCAGGATACTAAAGAGCCGGTCGGCTTCGCCGGCGTCTTCGAGCTTGACACTCAGCAGCGTGCGTGTCTGAGGATTCATAGTCGTATCCCAAAGCTGGTCGGCGTTCATCTCACCCAGACCTTTGAAGCGTTTGATCTCGATTCCTTTGCCGCCTATCTGCCTGATTCCGGCACAAATCTCACCCAGCGAGGCAATATCGTATTCTTCTTCACCGTTGATAAGCTGGAACTTGGTCTGCAGGGATTCGCCGGAAACTGATTTTTCAGCCTTTAAGAGAAAATCTTTCAAATCGAGAGCGAACTGTTTTTGAAGTTGTTCGTTTATTTGATTAAATCGACCGACTTCGTGAAGCTCCTCGGCGGCGATTGCTTCTTCATCTTCGCCTTCGGCCAATTTTTTTGTTCGTTCTTTAAGCTCATTCAAGCGTTTTTCGTATTGCTCCCTGTCGTAATAAATCTCCTCCTGATCTTCTGTGCAGATACGGAACTGTGGAAGTCCGCCTTTGGAAGGATTATAATAAGCTTGAACGAAATCGTTGAAGTGAATACCTCGTCTGTTCAATACTGCTATAAGACGTTCGGCTTCGGCCAGGGTCTTAACTAGCTCGGTCATCTCTTCTCCGGTGATACTGGGCGCCGAACCCCGGGCTTTGGGCGCCGTGTCACTGCCTTTGGTTGTGGATTTGCTCTTTTTTACTTTGCCGCTCACGCCGTTTCTGATAACGAGTTGAGTGCCCTCAATACCGCGTGAAATCATTCGCTTACGCATTTTGTTCTCGCTGAGAATATACTCGGATTGCTTTTTGCCCTTTACCTTAATCTCGTACAAAGGCGGCTGAGCGATAAAAATCATGCTGCTATGGAAAAGATCCTGCATTTGTCTGAAGAAAAATGTCAGCAGCAGAGTTCGAATATGTGCACCATCGACATCGGCGTCCGTCATTAATATTACCTTGCCGTATCTGCATTTTTCCAAATCAAATTCATCCGTACCGATTCCGGTTCCCAGGGCGCTGATAATTGTACGGATTTCTTCATGGCCCAGCATTTTTTCCAGGCGGGCTTTTTCCACGTTGAGAATTTTCCCTTTCAACGGCAGAATCGCCTGGATGTTTCTGTCTCGACCGGCCTTTGCCGAGCCGCCGGCCGAATCACCTTCGACAATAAATATCTCCGTCGTTGTTTTTTCTTTGCTTGCGCAGTCCCACAGTTTGCCGGGGAGATTTGTGGAGCTAAGCGCGCCTTTCCGCCTGGTCAGCTCGCGGGCTTTTCTTGCCGCTTCTCTGGCTGCGGCCGCCTGAATGGCCTTGTTGAGTATGCGTTTGGATTCGGAAGGGTGCTCTTCCAGATAATGGCCGAGCTGCTCGTTAACGGTAGTCTCTACAAAGCTGCCCACTTCCGGATTTGTCAGCCGGACCTTTGTCTGGGCCTCGAAGTGCGGATTTGCAAGTTTGACCGCCACGACCGCCGTTAAGCCCTCCCGCAAATCGTCGCCGGTTGTCGCCTGGCCTTCCTTGATCAGGTTATTGCTCTTGGCATAATAATTCATTGTTCGCGTCAGCGCCGTTCTAAAGCCCGAAAGATGCGTACCGCCGTCGATGTTGCGAATGTTATTGGCGAAGACCAGGACGTTTTCGGTATATCCGTCGTTATACTGCATTGCCACTTCACAACTGAGCTTTGCCTTGTTATCTTCCTTGGATAAATAAATGACGTCCTTATGTAGTGTTTCTTTGCCTTCATTGAGATGCTTGACAAAGGCCTTGATCCCTTCTTCAAATTTAAAGACCTCTTTTTTCTTGTTCCTGTCGTCTCGGAACATAATCCGCAGCCCGGCATTCAAATAAGCCAGCTCTCTGATTCGTTTGAGTAGCGTGTCGTAAGCGAATTCGGTATCGCCGAATATTTCTTCGTCGGGCTTGAAGGAGATTTTTGTCCCTTGTTTTGTTGTCTGACCGATAGCTTTGACTTTTCCTTTTGCAATACCTCTTGCGCACTCGAAATGATGATGCTTTCCGTCACGATATACATCCGCCTCGAGCCATTCGCTCAGTGCATTAACAACGCTAACCCCAACGCCATGAAGCCCGCCGGCTACTTTGTAACTGTCGCTGTCGAACTTTCCGCCGGCGTGAAGCTTGGTAAGCACAACATCCAGGGCGCTGGTCTTGGCCTCTTTATGCATCTCGACCGGTATGCCTCTGCCGTTATCCTCTACTGCGCAACTGCCGTCGGGATATATGCGCACATCTATATTATCGCAGAATCCGGCCAGGGCCTCGTCGATGGAGTTATCCAGGACTTCATAGACAAGATGATGTAGTCCCCCGCTGCCGCGGTCCCCTATATACATATCCGGTCGTTTGCGAACGGCTTCCAGGCCTGCAAGGATTTTTATTTTACTCGCATCGTATGTGTGGGTTTTCATATTAATTATTTACCTTCTATGTTCTAAGCGATAACAAATTTGATTCTCGTTAACCGAACTCTCGGACATTGTACCTGGAGTTCTTTGAGAAGTTCCGAACTGCATAAATGTAACTCATATTTATACGAAGGTGAATCCACCTTTACTATCAATTGTCCGCTGTTAAGGTCGATAATTTCGCAATGTTGTGATAATTCGAGCGGCAGTATCTGTCTCCAGATTTCAACGACTGCTCCATATTTTTCCTGTCGCGGGGAAACCTGCTCGCCCATGAACTTGTTGGCGACTTCACCTATCCTGACGGTCCTGTCCGGCCTGCGTGCTTTTTTTTGCCGGATTGCTTCGTATATTTGTGCTCCTTCACTCATAATGTATTTCAAAATCCCGCAGAAATGTTAAAACCCGCGTTTCACCTGTCCTCAAATATTAAATTAACCAAGATTGATAGGCATCAGGACGTAGAGTAAATCCGTCCCGCATTTAATCAGGCCGGGTCTGTCCGCCTGGCCTAACTCCAAATCGAATTCCGGCGTTTTTATTACCCGCAGAACATCGATTAAAAATTGGGGATTAAAACCGATTTCAATAGGTTCACCCTTGTAATCGATGGACATTTCAACCTGTGCATCGCCGGTTTCCGGTGCTCTGCCGGAAAACACCAGTTTGCCTTTTTCTATGGAAAGTTTAATTCCTCTGGATTCCTCGCTTGTCAGCAGGGAGGCCCGGCGAACCGCGCTGAGCACCGCTTCGGTCCCGAGAGTCAGCTTCTTGTCGTAATCGCTTGGGATTATGTCCTCGTACTTCGGGAAGTTTCCTTCGACCAGGTTCGAGCTGATGACCACGTTCGAGCAGCTAATCAGGATTTGATTATCGAGAGGCTTGGCTGCAACGGTATCTTTTTCGCTGCTTCCGATTTTATCCAGCAGGCCCATCGCTTTGGCCGGCACGATTAAATTTACCGGCCCCTTGCCTTTTTCCGGCGCCGATGCGAGTTTGACCCTGCTGCGGGCCAGTCTTCTTCCGTCCGTGGCGACTAAGAACAGCTTCTTGTCTTTAATTTCCCAGAGCACGCCGTTAATCGCGTAACGGCTGCTTTCTTTGGCCGTGGCGAAAAGGCACTGCTCGATTCCAGCCTGAAGAACACCCAAAGATACTTTTATATCGGCGGAGCCGTCGAAATCAGGCACCGTCGGATACTGGCCCGGCTCGTGGCCGTATATCGTAAAGTGGCTGTCCGCTCCCTTGATTTCGCAGGTGCCCTCGGCGGCTTCCAATGCCAGGACGTCGTCAGTGCTTTCGCGGACAATCGCCAAAAGCCGGTCCGCCGGGACGATAGCTTCGCCCGGCTCTTCGACCTGTACCCCGGAGATAAGATAGTTGATGCCCACCTCCAGGTCCGTTGCACAGATACGAACGTCTTTTTTACCGGCGGTGATTTGCACGCATCTTAATAT